>CANPOS010000004.1 GCA_947575745.1 uncultured Clostridium sp. | reverse complement strand
TGTGAAAACCCCAGAAAAATATCAAAATTTTTCTGGGGTTTGTCAATACTCTGAATATATAAAATAAAGATATTTTATATATTTGTTATATCATTATATAATATAATTTTCAAGAAATTTGTGTCGACAAAATTTGACAATCATACGTTACTTCTATATAATTCATCATTTGACACATTTAATATGCATTTTCCAAAAAGATACATAGATAATTTTTTTACTTCTTTCTTATTGTTTTTCAAATTCATTGTTGTTGAATATCCTACATGATATCCACAACAATAAGCGACATACGATTTTTCATTAATATCATTTTCATTTCCCATGTCAAATATTATTTTTCTAGTAGTAAATATAGGGGGTTTAAAATGCGCACATCTATAATAATCAATACCAAATGTTATTGGCCATAATAATAATAATACAATTACCACTACTAATATTCCTATTAATATCTTTTTTTTATTCATTCTCTCACCTCTTATTCTATTAAATCTAACTTTACAAATTAAATTTATCATACTGCCTTAAGTTTGTCAATTAAGACTAATTTTCAACAATCAATAATATTAATGCAAAGTTTTCTAAATTACATATTATCTTTTTTCTTAGTTTATCTAGTCTTTATCTCTATACTCTTTATATACCTTTACTATATCTAAAATCTCTTCTTTATCTATATTATCAGAAATCCAACCATTTAATATTACATACTCATTGCTTACTAGTTTATATAATTCATTATTCAACCATTGCATCTGCTATAAAGATTATCTCTTTTTTCAAGAATTAATTCATTATATTGCTAATCATTCTTTATAACAAATCTTAATTTTTCTAATAAAAAATTGAGTAATACAGTTAATTGTCCAAAATTGCTGAATATTAGCTACTCTAGGCGTTATTTTGTTAAAATTCGACTTTTTTTGACAGACTTTGCATTAATTCCTAAGTATAATATTAATATTAGGCTTTAACTGCCTGTTAACAAGGTGATATATCAGTTACAAATGATATGTATTAAAATACATACGATAAAATTGATAGCACTCAGCTTTTTATGCAGGTATGTTATGCCTATTTTTAATTTAATAGAATTATGAAAGGAGGTTTTGTTTTTCATATATCCCTTTTTAATAGGGGTTCAAGCCTAAATTTTTAATTTAGGAGGAACACTTATGGAAAACAATTACAAAGAAGAAAGGTTTGATAGTTTTATTAATAAGACTATTATTCTAGCTTCTAAATGTTATTTCAGAAAACAAATGAATATTGGAAATAGAGAAAAAAGTATAATCGATGACAAAAATTATGAATCATATTTAGAAAGCATTATTGCAAATGGCAATATGTCTTCTATAATTGATAGCTTTGCTAATAATTTACAACTAAATAGTGCTTTGAATACACTGTCTGATATTGAGCAGTCAGTTATTTTTTTGCTTTTTAACGAAGATCTTTCGCAAGAAGATGCCGAAAAGATTCTAGAAGTTTGTTCTAAATCAGTTAGTAGAATTAAATTAAGAGCATTAAATAAGATTAAAAAATACTTAAAAGAGGAGAATGAGAATGAAAAATAAAAGTTTATATGAGCTTGGAAAACTCGCTCAAAGTGGTAATGATATGGCTATGCTTGAAATTATTGAAAGAAAGAAAAAAATGCTCAAAAGGTATAGCTTTGGAGATGAAGATAGATACCAATTCTTAATTTTAAAATTAATTGAAGGAATAAAAAATTATAAATTTTAAAATTTACGGTAGAAAAAATTGAAGATAACTAATGTACCTATAATAAAGAACAATTAGTAATTATATAACACTCTAAATTTGGATAGATAAAATAAATCCATTATCTATATTAAATTAGACATGTATCTTTTCTAATTGAATTTTATACGAAAGGAGAGATTCTATGCAACTAAGTAAAAAAAGACTAATGATTTTAGTATTACTATTATTAATCGTAGGCGTATTTTTAAGTATTCTATATACAAATGCTAAATACACTTCCCAAGTAGAAGGTGAAATTACTGCTTCTATTGCAAAATATGTCTTTGATGTATCAGCAGGAGATAGTTATTCTTCAATGGATACATTTAAAAATCTTGTACTCGCTCAGACTTGCGACGAAGCTACTTTAACAGACGGAAAAATTGCACCTGGAGTTTCTGGAAGTTTTGATATTGTTGTTAATACAGAAGATGCAGAAACTGGAATTCACTATGCAATATCTTTTAATAGTAATACCGATAAAAAATTGCCTGTTAACTTAAGACTTTTTCTTGATGGCAATGAGTGGAAATTTGAGGACGGAATAGACGGCATAATTGATGCTAATTCTGACAGTCAAATAGCAACACATACAATTACTTGGGAATGGGTTTATGAAACTAGAGATGAAAATGGAAGTTCAGTAGCTGGAGATATAGCTGACACAGTAGACGGTACAAATAGTTTTGATTATTCTTATACAATAACAGCAATAGGAACACAAACAAGGCCAATTTCTAACTAATTCTAAGAAAGAGGATTTCTCATAATTTGAAGAATATCCTCTTAAATATAAGAAAATAGTTTAAGTGTAAAACATTATACAAATATCTTTGTATAAAGATGTAAGGTCGTCCCCTACTTTTCTTTAATATATGCGAAAGGATAAAAGTTAAGTGAAAATTATTAAAATATTTTCTAATGCCATTTTTATATTATTTATTATATTTACTATATATTTTTTATTTAATTATAAGCTATATTTTGTTGCTTCTGGAAGTATGCAACCAACCTTTAGAATAAATGAATTAATTGTAGTAAAAGTTACTAATAATTCTAAAGAGTATGAAATAGGCGATATCATTACATTTTTTGATAAAAACATTGAGTCAAATGTTACTCATAGAATAGTAGAATTAACAGAAAACAATGTTTATACAAAAGGAGATTATAACAACACTAGAGATTTATACCCTGTGACCTATGCAAATATTATAGGTAAAGTCATTTGGAGTTCATATTTTTTAGGTTGTCTACTTTTAAAATACAAATATATATTAATAATTTTATTACTTTTAAGTGTTTTTGCATTTAATTTAATTTTAGATGATACAACTAAAAATTCAAAAGAAAGGAGGCATTTAATCTATGTTAAAAATAAAAAAATTTAAAGTATTATTATTTCTAATCTCTATTGCTTTTATTATACTTTTTGCATGTTTAAGCATAAATTTCATATATGCAAAGTTTACAACAAATGCAAATGGTTCTTTAAGTTTTAGTGTGGCAAAACCAGTATGTAAAGTTTTTATGGATGAAACAGTATACATCTCTAACTATGGCTATGTACAACCAACAAACTTTTCTATACGCAATTATGACGAATATGGTAATATCTCACAAGTTGCATTGAAATATTTTATAACTATCACTACTAATCAAACAAATGCTCCTCTTGATTATTCTCTATTTAGAATACAAGATAATGGCAGTGAAGAAAAAATTGCTATTAATGTAAATAATGGTGTAATAAAGACAGTCAATGGGGTTAATATGTCAGGAAATATCGAAAATATTCATAATTACAGATTAAAAGTTGATTATAATTCAAATTCAAAAGTCGAACTATCCAAAAACTTTGCTGTACATATTACTATTGACAGTGAGCAAATTAACCCTAATACATAAAAATAATTTAATCTATTTTACATAGATAGAAAGGACTTTTATATGAAAAAATTTAAAATTTTTACTAGTATAATCTTGATTATGCTAGTGATAATTGGTGTTTATCAATTAGCTTTTGCAAATACTGTCAATGGTATAAACAAAACATATAACTTTTATATATCCACAGAAGGTATATCAAACGATGAAGATACTACAATTTTTATAGCAAATTCAGTTGATAAAAGCACTTTAGTAGACAATAAAATTGCACCTGGAGTTTCTGGAAGTTTTGAAATCAAGTTGAATATTGCAGATGATGTAGAAACTGAATATACTATGAGTTTTGATAATTTCAGCTCTAATTTACCTCAAAATTTGAAAGTTTTTTATGAAGGCAAATTAATAGATTTAACACAATTTGAAGTAAATGGCATACAAAAATCAGATAATGTATCTTACATATTTACATGGGAATGGAGTTATGATGAAAATTCAAAAGAGAAGGACAAGCTAGATACAGCAGACAGTTTACTTGGAGATATATCTTTTAATGTCATTTTAAAAGCTTCATATCAAAGCATTTACTGTAATGTCTATTTTGTTGACGGAAATACAATACATACAGAAAAAATTGAAAGGAATACTGCTGTTAATAAACCTAATTCACCTGTAAAAGATAGATTTTCATTTTTAAACTGGGTTGATAAAGAAGGAAAAATATTTGACTTTGACACAAAAATTAATGAAGATACATATTTATATGCAACTTATGTTGAGATTCATAGTGTATATTTTGTAAATGACAATGAAACATCTTGTGTTTTTGTAGAAAATGGAAATAAAGTAGACAAGCCTGAAAATTTACAAAAAGAAGGGTATATTTTTGAAGGTTGGTTTGACGAAAACGGAAATATCTATGATTTTAATTCGGTTGTAACAGAAGATATTATTCTCCATGTAAAATGGAAAAAAGTCTATAAAGTTTATTTTATAGATGAAATGACTAAAAGCATTGTTGAAGTAATTGAAGGTGAACAAGTTTCTCCAATTAAAGCAAATAAAAAAAGTGGATTTAGTTTTGTTGGCTGGGTGGACGAATATGGAAATCTTTATAATTTTGAAACACCTGTTATTAATGATTTAATTTTATTTGCTAAATTTGAAAAAACTCTACCTCGTACAGGAGATATTATATAAAATAAAAAATTATTCTTATGAAAGGAGCATAATAAAAATGAAAAGAAAAATAATAACCTTATTTATTGTATTATTAAGTTTTTTCCTTTGTCTTGGTATTGCTTACTCAATTTCTAAGTATGTATTTAAGTATAATTTTCCAATGCAAGTCATTGTTTCAATAGATAAAGTTTCACCAGAAATCAATATAACTGATATAAATAACAATTCAGTTGGAAATGACGGAATAGCAACTGAATATGCAATTATTTCATATTCGGATGATTTATCAGGAATTTCGAAAGCTGTGTATAGATATAACTCAAGTAAAAAAGATTTCTCAAATTCAGAAACTTTAACACTAAACAATAATACAAAATTTACTAATGAAGGTTGGTATGAGTTAGAAATAACAGATCGTGCAGGAAATAAAACAATTATACATATTTACGTTGACTGGGCCGTTGCAAGGATTAAACAAGTATATTATAGAAAATTAGAGTGGGCTATAAATGATGTACCTTTTAATAATGACGGAACTAAAACTACTATATATATGCTTAGAAATGTATCAGAAGTAAATACAATTTCTGCTAATAAAAATGTAATCCTAGACATTGATAAAACAACAATTACTCGGATGTTTCACAATAGAAAAAAATGGATATCTAGCTGTTGAGGACGGAACTATAAATAACAATTCTTCTTCTCCAACATTCAATAACAAAGGTACTTTAGTAATAAATTCAGGTACATATACCTCAAGCAATAGCAACATAATAACAAGTACAAATAATCTTACAATAAAAAATGGTACTCTTTCAATAGCAACAGCTAATTCTGCTGTGTCAAGCTCTGGAACAACAACAATATCAGGTGGAACAATAAAAAATACTAAAACAGGAAATGCTTTATCCATAGCAGGTGGCACAACAAGTATAACTGGTGGTACATTACAAAACAGTTCTAGTGGTAAAGCTATAAATGTGAATGCTGGAACACTTAATATTTCAGGTGGTACTCTTAAAAATGATGGTACTGGAAATATTATATATTTGGCAGGCGGTACTGCAAATTTATCTAATGGTACATATTCAGGAAATACAACAGCTCATTTAATAAATGTATCAGCAGGAGCAACACTCAATATAAAAGGTGCAAATATTGCATCGACAAGCACTCATGCAATAAATAATGCTGGTACAACTAACATAAGTACTGGTACAATTTCAACAACTACAAGCAGAGCTGTAAACTCTACTGGAACTCTCGTAGCAAGTGGTGGAAATGTAAAAACGACAGGCGTTGGTTATGCAATATTAACAAGTGGTACAACAACAATATCAGGTGCAACAATAACAAGTTCAAGTACAGGACATGCTATATATACAAATGGTGGAACAACAACTATTTCTAATGGAACAGTGCAAAGTAGTTCAAATAGTAAAGCTGTATATATTAATAATGGTACTGTAAATATATCAGGAGGAACACTAAAAAATACAGGAACTGGAAATATTATATATTTGGCAGGTGGTACTGCAAATTTATCTAATGGTACATATTTAGGTAATACAACAGCATCATATATAAATAATAATGCTGGTACTCTTAATATGAAAGGTGCTAATATTACATCTACCACTACAAATGTAATATCTTCTGCTTCTACTACTAAAATTTCTACTGGAACAATAAAAGCTACATCTACTGGAGTTGCTTTATCAATAACAGGTGGCACAGCAGATATAACAGGGGGTACATTACAAAATAGTTCAAGTGGTAAGGTTATAAATGTGAGTGCTGGAACTTTAAATATAAATGGAGGAAACATCTCTAATACTGGTTCAGAACATATATTGTATCTTAATGGAGGTACAGCAAATTTAGCTAGTGGAACATTTACAGGAAATACTAATAGTAATTACATATATGTAGGTACTAATGCCAAATTAAATATGAAAGGAGCAAACATTGCTTCTACTAGTACTTATGCAATAAATAATCTTGGAACAACAACAGTAAGTACTGGTACAATTTCAACTACAACAAGTAGGGCTATAAATAGCTTAGGTACTTTAACTATAACTGGAGGTACAATTACTTCAACATCTGGATATAGTATATATTCGACAGGAACAACAGGTATATCTGGAGCAAATATATCAATATCATGTTCAGGAGTAGGAAAAGCATTACAAATTGCAGGTGGAACAACAACTATCTCTAATGGAACTTTACAAAACACTTCAAATGGAAGAACTATAAATGTTATTTCAGGTACTCTAAATATCAATGGTGGAATAATAAAAAATACAAATTCAGGAAACATTGTATATGTTGCAGGAGGAACAGCAAACCTTAGTGGTGGAAGTTATACTGGAAACGGAACAAATCACTGGTTAGAAGTCAATGGAGGTATACTAAATTATAAAGGAGCTAATATAACAAATTCAAAAGTTGTAGACATATTACGTGTTAATGCAGGAACAGTAAATATGTCTGCTGGCAGTATGACTTCGACAGGAGATTCTGCTGGTAATGGAGCTATAAGATGCTTAACTGTGCAAGGTGGTACTTTTAATATGACTGGTGGTACTATTACTCGGAAAATCAAATGACGGTAATAATTGCTCATTTGATGGAGGAAATGCTAATCTAACAGGTGGTACTATACAAAATAGTCAAACAATTTCGACTTTTAACGGTTCTTTTTCTGCAATTACCATTTATAATGGTTCAAATGTAACATTAAATGGAACGACAATAAAAAATAATACAAATGGTATTGGGGTATTTATATTCAATGGTACTTTGAATATAAAAAGTGGTAATATTTCTACAAATAATGGTTCTGCATTATTTATTGCAGATAACTCAAATCAGACAACTGTTATTTCAGGTGGAACACTTGATAGTAAATCTGGTTCAGGAACACTATGGATTGGTGGTTCTGCAAGAGGAACTTGCAAGATGACAGGTGGCACTATCAAAAGTTCAGGGGCAGAATGTGCAGTAAGAAAAGAAGCAGGTACCTCATTATTTACATGGACCAAAACAGGTGGAACAATACAAGGTACGACTATTGGAATTTAGATTAAAGGAGGATTAATGATAAAAAGACTATTTGGAATTATAATATTAATTTTAGTACTCTTTTGTTTTATATTAATTATCAAGGATACATCTAATCTATGCAATATAGAAGAAAACAAAGTTGTTAGCGAAAATTGGATACTAGTGGAGGATATAGATGTTTCAACAGTAACAGAAGATTTAATAGGGAAATTATCAATCCCTTCTTTAGATAATGCTTATTATATGAGTATGCCAATAAAGGAAGGAACTAGTTTGCAAGTTTTAGCAACTGCAATAGGACATTTTATTGACACTCCATATGTAAACGGCAATGTTTGCCTAGCTGCCCACAACAGCGGTGTAAAAAATGGTAAATATGTTGGTTACTTTGATAGCATTAAAGATTTAAAAAATGGAGATTTGATTTATTACGATACTTTATCAAATACATATACATATAAAGTTGTAGAAAATAAAATCATATTAGAAACAGATTTATCTGTTTTAAATAATACTACTGAAAATATATTGACTTTAATCACTTGTGTAGAAGGCCTACAAAATAAGGCTTACAGGCAATGTATTATAGCTGAAAGAATATAAAATTAAAAAAATTTAAAATTTACGGTAGAATTTTCTCTACTTAACTAATGTATATATAGTGAAGGGCAAATTTTAGGAAACACTATATTATAAAGGCAGATAGGACAAGCTCTTATCTGTCTTTTCTTAAATTTTATAAGGAAGGAGTAAAAAAATGGTTTTTAAGATTATATTTTTAGGAATGCTCTTGATTATTGCTATATTCACTTTTGTAGAATTATTTAAAAACTATAAAGTGTACAAAAAAGCTAAAGAAAAGGAATTACGAAAAAGAAAATTTTTTGAAAAAATGAAAGAATTAGAAATCAAATAAAGTTTCTAATAGTATCGTCATTCCCAAAAAGTGTCGACAAAAAATTAACCAAAAGTAGAATTAATGGAAAATTCAATAGAAATAATTATAAGTCTATTTTATATAGAACATTTAAAAGTAAAAGATATTGCTGAAAAAGTTAATAGTTCTTCTGCCTATATAACTAAAATTATAAAAAAAGATGATAGGTATAATGAAGAAAAGGCTTTTCGACAAAAATTATCAAAAGAAAAAAGAAAAATTGAACAAAATAAATTTGCTAAAACAAAGAGAGAAAACAAAAAAATTGAAGATAACTATACTGCAATGCAAGCTGAACATAATCAAGCTGTGCAAGAATTATCTAAACATAGTCATTTAAGTGATGAAAGTTATCGTAAATGGAATTATAGTGCTTATAAATATAACCCTTCTAAACATAGGTACGAATTTGATTCAAAACTTGGTCGTTCTTATGATGTACCTAAATATATTAAGGAAAGGTAATAATATGGAAGAAAAAATATTAAAAATTATCAAACTTGCAAATGAATTAAGTGATAAGCAAGATCAAGTTTATGCCAGAATAGAATACTCATCTAATGATAACAAAAAACTAGAAGTATCAATTATAAGTAAAAAAGATTTTTCATTTATTGAAAGATGCTCTTTTCAATTTGATAAAGATACTTTAGGTGTTGATTTCGTTATGAAACTATTAGAAACATATTCAGGAGGACAAGTCAATGAATAAAAAAGAAGCTGTTGCCTATGCACAAATTGCATTAGACTATATGCAAAGTTCAAAATATACTGGTGAAATTACTCCTGAAACTTTAGGACTAGAAATAAAACAAGCCTTTAAATTATATCCTAGAGACGTTGTTTTAAATATTGCTGAAAGTAAAATATATGCTAGGCAAAAATTAAAAATGCTTAATGCGGACATTGATAATAATGGATAATAATAGTAGCCAATCAATAGATGAACCTATATTAATCAGTGTATCAGAAGCATGTAAATATACTAATATAGGGAGAAATACAATGTTAAAGTTAGTAAAAATGAAAGGATTTCCAGCTTTAATATTCGCACATAAAATTTTAATTGACAAAAATCAGTTACCTATTTGGTTTTCTAAAAACTATGGAAAGTATAAAATTTAGATACCAAAAACTTGTTTTTTTTATTTAGTATAGTAGAATAATAATAATTTATTCTGATAATTTTACCTGATAAACTTATTATTACTTACTAGATAAACTAGAAAGGATAGGATAATAAATTGGAAAAGGTAAAAGAAATTGCAAAAAAATACGAAATCTCTGTAATTTTAAAAAACAGTGGTTATTTTAGTGCAAAAGTTTCATTCAAGTTAGGAGGTGTACCTAGTAAAAGGTTAGAAAAGAGTGGAACATCTGATGAAGCTGCATTGTTAAATCTTTTAAATGAAATAATAAATTACATTGATTCTTCATTTAATGCAGGAATTATTACTGAAAAATTTGATGATATAGTTGCTCAAAGATTGGTAGGTAGCATTAATAAAATTGGAATTACATCTTCTGAAATAACAGAAAAAACATTAATCATAGTTCATAAGATAAATACTATTAATAATAGTATTTTAAATAACATAAGTATACACTCTAATGTTTTACCATTTTATAATCAAACATCAGAATCCTTTACAGAGAATAGCATAACAAATATGGAATCTATTACTAATACACAGAATTTTTCTACTCAAAACAAATGTATTTTAAAAGATTTTTTTAAAGACTGGCTAAAATATAGACTTTCACTATGTGAAAAAACCGTAGATAACCCTAAACCTTTAAGTCGCAAGACCATTGATAGTAATCACAAGATATTGTATAACGAAATTATACCTTATTTAGAAAAGAACAAAATTTTATATTTATCTCAATTATCAGAAACTTGTATAAGAAATTTATTAAAGAATATAAAATGTCAAAATAGCAAACATAAAGCTTACATAGTTTTAAATATGACACTTAAACATGCTATAAAAAAACAACTACTTTCTATTAACCCTTTAGTGGATATTGAAAAACCCCCTGAAAAGATTAAAACTGGTGAGGGAAATACTAACGAAAATTATATTGATTCTGATAGACTAGATATATGGTTAGATAAATTTGAAGAAGAAGATAAAACAATGTGTACATTATTTGCAGTAATGCTATTAACTGGCATTAGACCAGAAGAAGCATGCGGTCTACAATGGAATGCTCTTGATTTTCAAAAAGGTGTATTAAAAATAAACAATGCTTATAAAAATGTGAATGATTATGACGACGAAATGAATATTATAGGTCATATAAAACTTGACGATAGATTAAAAACTGACGAAAGCTATCGTGAAATTCCTTTGAATATTAATCCAAGATTAACAAAAATTCTTCAAAAACATATGGAAAAGCAACAATACATTTTTAAACATTCACGAGCAATAAAATCTCAACATCGAAAATGGTCCTTAAATGAATATATATTTTTAGGGCGAACTTTTCACCCTTATGTTGTAGATAGCTTGGCAGGAGGGTTAAGTGATTTTCGTGATAACCATAATTTAGAAAGGGTAACTCCATATGGCTTAAGACATTCTTTTGCAACTTATTGGTCTGAGAAAGGTATGGATGATGTTGTACTTCAAACATTAATGCGGACACGCTGATTTTCAAACTACAAGGCAATTCTATATAGAAGTATCGCAGAAACGTATTCAAAGGGAATTACAAAGATTAAATATTGCAAGTTAAAATGCCTATGTATGATTTACATAAACATTTTAACATATGGTGTACCAGAAGGGATTTGAACCCCCGACACACAGTTTAGGAAACTGTTGCTCTATCCTGCTGAGCTACTGGTACATATTCATTCATCACTCATAAACTGGGGAAAACTGGGGAAACGTGCTTTTATTTTTAGTTTTTAATATTTACTATATCCCCTGCATATCAATACATTTACGAAATTAAATTGATTTCAAAACAGTCTTTTAGGAGGCGACTGCTCTATCCTGCTGAGCTATGAGCACATATAATTATAAATGAAATTATACTATATTAAATAGAAAAATACAATATTTTACCTGTTTTATTTGTTAATTATTTATTAATTTATTTGGGTTTTTGTTGTTATGTATACTAAACTATTGACGTTTCTAGTTCTTTGATATAAAATATCGGTATAATAGGTATTTTTACCTTATCTAAAGGAGGAAATCGCAATGAGCGTAAGAAAAGCAGTTATACCGATTGCTGGCTTTGCAACAAGATTTTTACCTGCATGTAAAGCATTACCTAAATGTATGCTTACTATATTGGATAAACCTATTATTCAATATATTGTAGATGAAGCTGTAGAATCTGGTATTGAAGAAATTGTCATGGTAATTGGAAGAAAAAAAGACGTTGTACAAGATTATTTTACAGAAGATACTGAGCTTAAAGACTTTTTAACTGAGAGAGGTAAGGAAAAATTTATCCCTCAAGTTTCAAGTTTATCAAGAGGAGCTAAAATACATTTTATAGAACAATCTGGAGGTGCTAAAGGTTTAGGACATGCTATATATCAAGCTAAAGATATTATTGGTAGAGAACCTTTTGCTATACTTTATGGTGATGTTGTTTTTCATGGTGAAAAACCTTGCTTAAAAGAAATTATCGAAAAACATGAAGAGTGTGGCGGTTCTGTAATTGGAGTTGAAAAAGTTGACTGGAAAGATGTTCCAAAATATGGTAACGTTTCTGGTGTTCAAATTGCTGAAGGATTTTATAAAGCTGAAAAGTTGCAAGAAAAGCCTCAAATAGAAGAAACTAAGTCAAATCTAGCTATATCTGATAGACATGTATTGATGCCAGAGGTTTTTGATTTCTTAGCAAATACAAAACCTGGAAAAGGTGGAGAAATACAAGTAACTGATGCTTATAATGCAATGGTAAATACTCAAGAGGGTGTTTATGCTTATGATTATAAGAGTAAAAGATTTGATTCAGGAGATAAGTTAGGTTTTGTAATGGCAGCTGTTGATGAGACTTTAAATAGACCAGAACTTAGAGATTCTTTTGTTAAGTTTTTAAAAGGATTAGATATTTAATTTACATATATTAAAGCACACTTTATAAGAGTGTGCTTTTTCTATTCATGCCAACCTTTGATATTTCCTCTTTTTATTGCCCCATATAAATTTGCTCTTAACATTGGTATATCAAGATTTAATTTATGTATTAGATTTTTTATATCTTCCCTTTTTGATACTCCGTCCATTGGGCAATTTTTTGGCATTACTTCTATGTTATTTTTCCTTATAAATTTTTTTATGTCTTTTTCTGGTGCATATATTAATGGTCTTATTAAAGTTACTTTTGATCTGTCCATATAGCTTACTGGTGCAAATGTTGATATATTTCCTGCATAAAATAAATTCAATAAAAATGTTTCTAATACATCATCTTCATTATGTCCTAATGCTATTTTATTACAGCCTTCTCTGTTCACAACTGAGTTTAATATTCCTCTTCTGATATTTGCACATAGTGAACATGGATTTTTTTCTTTTCTTATATCAAATACTATTTCCTTTGCATGGCTTTCTTCTACAAAAAGTGGAACTTCTAATTTGTCACATGCTCTTTTCAAAATTTCTCTATCAAAGAATTCAAATCCTGGATCTACACTTATTGCTATTATATCGAATTTTTTTGGAAAAAAGATTTGCAAATTCTTAAATGCCATTAGCATTGTAGTTGAATCTTTTCCTCCTGATAATGCTACTGCTATTTTATCTCCTTCTTGTATCATATCATAGTCATTTATTGCTTTTCTCATATAACTTAATATTTGTTGCATTTTTTCCTCCTAGTATTAATCTTACTTTATTTATATATTCAATTTACTAGATGCATTTTAATAGTTTGTAAATTATGCCTTATATTTTCCTCCAGTATATTGAAGTTCAATTCTATTTTCTGGTTTTTTATCAAAAATATATAATACACCTAAAAATATCCATTCTAGTGGCTTCATTAAAATATATATAATGTCTGCTTGCCAAGCTGTATGTATATGTTCTGCAAGTGGAAATCCATATTTATCATAAATATATCTTATAAAATGATGAAATCTTGGAGTTTTTTCTTCTATTAGGTTTTCAAAGGCATTTGCAATACAAAGTTGTCTATTTACAACAATTTTTTCTCCATGCCTTATTCCCATTCTTGTTGGTTTTACTATTCTTTCATGTCCTTTTAGTGAAACTGTACATAAATAATGTGCATCATATTCAAGTGGTGGTGGTGAAATTTCCTTTGATAAAGTCCAGTCACTTGTTTCTAAAAATGCTTTTATCATTTCGTCTGGTCTTTGACCAAATAGAGCTAAAATGCATATCAATATTACTAGCATTGGTAGTGCTAAAACTACTGATAGGATATGCCAATTTTTTGTGTCATATAAAATTTTAGAACATTTATTTAAAACTTCATTTTTATATTCTTTTGGAACTATATTATCTTCTCTATATTTTTTTATCATTTTTACTTCTGCTCTTATACTACATAAAATATAATTTATTGGAAATATTAGCAAATAAAAAATTCCATCAAAAATGTTTTCTATTAAAGTAATATTACAAAGTTGAATTATAAATATTATCATATATACAGAACAGATTAAAATACCTGACATAGAACAAACTATTATAAGTGGTGGTAAGTTTGTCTTTCTAATTCTTATTATAAGATAAGATATTACACCTAAAATTAATATTCCTATAACCGTTGGCAAACTCCAAGATGCAATTGGTGCATGTGCATATACTTCTAATCCGCCCATTAATATTGGCTCTTGATAGTCTTTAAAACTCAAAAATGTATATAAAATTAATGTAAGTAATATTCCTAATACGAAAATCAATATATCTATTGTTTTTTCCAATATTTTTTTCTTTTTAAATAAATTAATTACATTAAATATTGTTAATATAAATGGAAAAACTAAACATATAAACATAATTACAAAAACTAAAATTTCCATTTTCTTTGTCCTTTCAAATTTGTATTATTGTTCACTTTATAATTAATACATAGAATTTACTAAACATAATCTTTGTTTCTAATCTATTTCAATATAGAATTAGTCTTATAAAAAATAGAGCTAAATAGATTTTTATAATCTGCTTAGCTCTAGTCTTTTGGTTGCGGGGACAAAAATTGTACCCTTTTCAAAGCCTCTATTTCTGCGAAAAATCGAACATAGTATATTCAAAAGTAATGCAGTTGTAATGCAATTATTAAAAAATATACCTTAAAAGCCTTGATACAACCGGTTTATGTGCTAGACATACGCCTTTATTTATCTAGTTGCTCACTTAGTATAATTTATAATTTTATATGATTATATTACCATACTATGCACCTACTGTCAATGTTTATTCACTTATTTTCTGCCCTCTTGGCATAATTGAAGTAGAGTGAATAGGCACTCTACTTATGATTGATTATTTTGATTTTGTGTTTTCTTTAGAAATCCTCACTTACTTCAACTATTCCATATCCACTTGATATAGAAGCACTTTGTTTTATTTCCATTAGTTTATTGTTATCTAGTTCGTGAGTGAGTTCGATTAGACTATTGATACTCTTACGTTTAGCCTGAGTTTCTACTAATATTTTGTGCTTTCCCTGTCCGTGTGATACTCCATATCCTGTTGCTTTGTCTATATTATATTTACTTATGCGTATGCTTATTTGATTGCGTGAATTATAGTATAGTTCAAATTGTAGGTAGCTTTCTTCGTCTAAGTCTATTCTTTTAATAAGTGTCTTCTGCCCATATGACATATAATATAATGTATCTAGTTCCCAGTCATTACCACAAGCATTGTTAATCTTTTGTATCTGCTCTCTTTTTATACTTGGCACTTGCATTTGCTCCTTTCTTAGATTTCCTCCTACTGGAGGTTATCTTCTTTTATAATCTTGTTGCTTGGGTATCTGCAAGTGCTATGAATATCAGGCTTATATCTTCTATAACTATTCGATTTTGAATAAATATTAAATATCTTCCTACTAAGAAAATTGGAAATAAGGTCAAAATTTGAGGAATAAATTAGGTCAATTTTTTATTTCCTAACTTATTCCTCTAAATTGATATATTAGTGTAGATTTTGTGATACTAGGTATTCGTCTAGTTTTGCAACTTCGGTATCCTTGAACTTGTTGAATACTGATGTATATGTGTTTAATGTGGTTTGTATATCTCGGTGTCCTAGTATTCTCTGTAATACTACTGGACTTATTCCTGCCTCTATACAACGTGTTGCGTATGTATGTCTAAGCATATGAGTATTTACTGTACTATATTTTAGATTGATTATTTTTCCATTTCTAACGATTGGGTGTATAGTTTCGCGGATATGACAGTCTTTCATAATACGTTTGCAATGACTGTTAATTGTTCCGTGGAACTATAAATCCGTCCGTCTGGTAGTAGGAATAGGAAGTCAAAGCTATTATTCTTCTTCAATATTCCTTTCAAGAAGTTTGATAGTGGTACGTCCCTCATTCCTGCATAAGTTTTTGTTTTGTCTCCTAACTTGATTTTGTCGTTCTTGTCCTTGGTTAATGTTCTACGAACGTGTATAATATTATTATTGAAGTCTATATCACTTCTTTTTAATGCTAATACTTCGCCGATTCTCATTCCTGTTTCAAGTAATACATAGAATACGTCTTTGTATTTATAGTCTTTTTTAGCCAACTGTTGCCTAAAGGCTTGTTCTTCCTCTAGTGTTAAGGCATCTATCTTTTTGTCAGGTTTCCTGCTCCTCGGTTTTATGATATTTCCTTTTATGCTAAATGGGTTTTTATCAATTATTCCCAGTAGCATTGCCTTGTTAAAGATGTTCCCTAGTAGCATATGAATTTTTGAGATATATGAGTTTGAATAGTTTGCTAGGTCTAGTAAGCAATCGTTTATCTGTGCTGGGTTTACTTGTTGTATCGGCATATTTGCTATATACATTTTTGAGATTATTTCTCCTGCTTTCTTCTTCCTTAGTAGAGTATTTTCATTTACTATGTTAGCTTTCTCAATTTCTTCTAGCATTATTTCCATTACGTCATTGATTGTTAATTTACTTCTATCAATGTACTTGTTTTCTCTTATGCTAACTAACTTCTTTTGTATTTTGGCTTGAACTTCTTGCTGACTTTTAGCATAAATTGTCTTTCGTTTGCCATTGGCTGTTGTATATTGTCCTATCCACCTGTTATGTTTCTTGTCTTCCCATATACTGCCCTCGCCATTAGCTCGTCTTGTTTTCTTCTTTTCCATATTACATACTCCTTTGCACCACGAAAAGAACCTACTTTGTGATATTTTCAATTATCACTTGGCTTTGTTCTTTTAGGTATTAGATTCTAACTGCTGGTGTAATTTACCTATCAGAATTACATTCACAGTTGGTATGTAATAATAATAATTCTAACATTATTCCTAAATCTATTGCTTACAGTATTTGGGAATACGTTTCTTCTTCTGTAACATATATTATATAAGTCTTTATTTCGACTTTTTATCTGTCGTAGCCTGTTGTTGCTCCATATCAATTTTTGATTGTTCCGTAGTTTCTGTTGATTTTGGTAAATAGTCGTGAATTTTATTATAATATTTATCATTTAATAGGTTGTTTTCTGCTATATCTTTCATTGCTTGTGTTTCAACCTCTATTATAGAACCTAGTAAATATTTTCTAAATATTTCTAATACTTCTTTTACTTTTCTTATGCTTTCAAATGAGGGTTTTATACTTTTATCATTCTTAAAGTTCAGTATATCAACACAAGCATTGAAAGCAGATGTTATTGTTTCTATATTCTGTTTTACCAGTGTTTCTAAAATGGCTCTTTGTTCCATATTATAGTTATTGAATATGTAATTTTCTTCAAATGGATAATCTGCAATAAATTTGTCTCTTAAGAAGTTTCTTCCTAAGAAATAATGTAAAGCTAATATCTCTCTGCTCTCGTCATTTAATATGTCTTTTAATTCATTTATTTTTGTTTCTATACTTTCGATTGTAATTGTTAATGTTTTATCAATTAAATATGAGATAGAGAAGTATGTTTTTGATGTATCGAGAACTCCATACTTTTTACTGTATGCTTGTGCCAAGCTATCAAATATTTCTAATGAGTTTTGGCTCCATTCTGCTATTATTTTGTTTGTTTCTTCTGTAAGTCCGTTGCTTGTTCCTACATTTCTATTGTTTGTTAGTCCTATTAAGTAGTCATAAGATACATTGAAGTAATTAGCTATCTCTGCTATCTCTGTTACATTAAGGGAACGTCCTTGTGTGTTTGCCTCTGCGTGAATAATTTTCTCCCTAGTAATGCTACTAACAAATGGACTTAATGCCTCTGCTAATTCTTTTTGAGTTATACCTTTTGCATTTCTTTCTTGTTTCAATCTTATTGCTAATGTTTCTAAATATAAATTGCGTTGGTGCTTTTCTTCTTTCATTTTATCGCCACCTTTCACATTATGTTACAATTATATCACTTTTTATGATTGTTTGTCAATGTTTCAATTAAATTTCACAAAGAATATTAGTCATATTAGGGAATTGTTTACTACTTTTCACAGAAATTTATAACTTTTTATATCAACTTTTTCAGTTTCCTACATTATATATATGCAAATTCTTGCTCTTTACATTTTGTTACTTTTGAAAAAAGATAACAAAATGTATTGACTTTTGATTTTATATGTGGTATTATATAGTTAGATTAAGTGCTACATAAATTTTCAATGTACTATTTCATTACCATAGTCTCCTTTTATAATATTTATATAATCTATGTAGTACTTAATAAATTTTTAATAGAAAGTGAGGTCATTTATTATGACAGAAACATCAACAACTATGAGTATTCAAGAATTAGCACCATATATTGGTTGCTCCGTTTCCGAGTGTAGGAAACTGGTACGAACTAAAAGTATTCCATTCAGAAAAATCAATTCCAAACTTGTCTTCGATACACAGATGATAGAGTTATGGATAAAACGGATGTTATTCTAAGGAGGGTTTTCGTTATGAGTACAGATAATTCTAATCACATTACAGAAGAATTAGTCAGTCAAGTAGCTGACATATTAAAGTTAGGAAAGATTAAACATTTTGGTTATGACGAATTACTTATAAAATGTCCATTTTGTAGAGCAAGGGCACACAGCTTATTTGTAAATATTGTTACTGGAGAATACTATTGTTTAAATTGTGGCATAATGGATAACTTCCGTACTTTAGATATTGTACTTCCTTGCTTTACATTTGAGGAAGTAACCGAAAATATTATTGCAACTTTTTCAAAGCCTAAATTATCAGGTTCTTTTTTACTACTACCATTTGAGAATAAAAATCTTACAGAGATTTTGAACTTAACTAACCTTAAACCTAGTATAGTTCTTACTAGAAATGATAATAGTAATAACTTCTGTTTACTTTATCACTTTTCTAATCTACAACCTGATACTAGGCATAATGAATTGATAGTTCTTAGGTTACTTGCTGATTTTAGAGACAGTATATCTAAGAATATCCCAAGTGATGAAGAAGTTATAGATAATTATTCTATTACTTCTACAAATAATGTATTTTACAAAGTTATAGACTATTATTCAGACACTCAAATAGATGCAGTAATACAATTATTTGACAGATACTTTAAAGGGGGTAATATCAATGTGTGAAATATCTAATGAATTAAAAGACGAGGTGCAGTCTGCAAACTCAACACCTCAATCTACTTCAACGGAGACAGAGCCAAACTCTGTTTCCTCTACTACTAATGATACCACCAATCGCTCTAGTAGTCAAGCTATTAAAGAGGTTCGTGAGGCAGTTAAGTTTCCCAATTTTTATAAGGGTAATTTTTTTCAGCATAACCTCTTTGCTAAATTCGCAAATATAGTACGTTTCAATGGAACTAACCATATTTACAGAGGTTCAACCTCTGGTACTTATGTATATGATGATGAGTTGATAGAATTTGCACTTCAAAAGTCGGTACCCAAGTTTGGGTTCTCACAGATTAAGGAGGAAGTCCAACATTTGAATATTGCTACCAAGATGTCCGAACGTACAGAAAGTCCTAGCAATTTTGTAGGACTTGCTAATGGGGTATATGACATAACTACTTCTAACTTTAAGGGATTTAAGGACTGCACTCCTACTGATTTTATCTTGACTAATAAATTAAGTGTAGACTATTCCTCAAATATACCTACTTCAAATGAACCAGTAGATACACTCTTAAATGAGGCTACAGGTAATGACCTAGAACTAGAATTGTATGTTTGGGAAGTCTCGGGAGCCTGTTTATGCAGATGTAGTCTTCCGTCAGCTTTTGTTCTAACTGGGGATAGTTCTACTAATGGTAACGACGGCAGAGATATTTTAGTAGATATGATTAGAGCCTCTGCTGGCGAGTGTGCCTCATTTGAAACTTTACAGGAACTTACTACAGATAAGACGTTTCATTCTCAATACTCTAAGACTTGTAATATTTCTAATGAGCAGTATCCGACTAAGGTATCTAACATTAACAAATTAGTAGGACTTATTCGTGGAAATAAGGTTTTACCTACTAAGGAATTTGGAGGCTTAACTTTTACACCATATACTACATTATTATTTAATGTTAGAGATATTTTAGACTTTGACGGAGTTTTCTCGGACTTAGGCGAATATATTAAGATTATTCCATTTAAGAATCAACTTAATGTGGATAAATCTTTTAAGGACACTTTACTTGCTCCTGAGAATTTACAGTATTTTACTTTTAAGGCACTAAGTGCATTTTCTAAAGTGCTAGAACGTGGTAGCTTTAGTATTCCTAAAGCAGTAGAAGAAGCTACTAGCAATTACTTATTGAATAATAATAGTGCTAGGGAATTTATTGAGTGCAACAAAATATTCCATATCGTAAGAAAATGTGTTTATTATAAAGATTATATAGATTGGTGCGACGATAATAACAAACGTCCAGTTGATTGTTCACAATTTGGTAAAGAGGTTGTTAAGTTTGGATACTTAACTGCTAGATATTCTATAAGTATGGGAAAACGACCTTGTTATTATACTGTTAGAGATTTTAATATTGATAAACTTTTTAACAAGTATTCAGGTTATCTTGAGGCAAAGTCAATGGAATTGATATTGCGTGATAATGGCACATACTCAAGGGGAGATTTCATAGAGGCATTTATAGATTACTTTCGTAGTAATTCGCCCGAGGATATATCAGATGATGATATAGCAGAAGTTTCAGTTATTGATAATACTTCTCAATTAGATACAGAGATGTCAGAAGAATTACAGGAACTAGGCGAAGTAATTGCTAATATGTAATTCAAATTGAATAGTGGGTTAGAGATTTCTAACTCACTATTTTATATTATGGCTTTTAAACTATATTTGCACTATGGCACCTCTGGCAGGTGTGGCAGATGTTGTAATAGAATTATATGTATAGGGGGTTAGGTTCTCTAACTCCTTATACTATAATTGTTCGTGGTATATGTTGGATAAAATATAGAAAATGTATGATTATACTTTGGCACGTCAAGACTTAAAATAAAGCAAATTAAATTGTATCTAACTTCTTATGATAGGTTGTTGGTTCTTCTCCTGTTACTGCTTTTGTATTTTGTGGATTGTAGTTGTTTTATATGATGTAGTTCTTCTAATATACATATAAGTTATGTGGTCTGGTCTTGTATTGTAGATGTAGTATTCGAGGCTTATATTGATATTTCGTTTACTGGTACTTGGATATGCTCCTTGTATTAGTGATGTTGTATTGCCTCACTATGTGTACTTGGATATGCTCCGAGTATAGTATCTTGACTTGTTGCTCCTGCTCCTGCATATATCTTGGTACTTCATAATAGGTGCGTGAGTATCTGCTTTGACTTCACTACATATACAAGGGTGTTTCCCTGTACTTGTCTTGATATTGGAGATGTGGAGAATAGCAATGTTAGACTTCCCACTTGTCTTACACGGCTATTCTCTTATGTCTCTCATTCTTGTAGAAGTAATATTGGAGAGAGCAGGAATATATCTAACCTACCTTAGCTTAAGCCAAGAGGTTGAAATCCGTTTCACTTTTATTTATACGAATATTATTATTTTAATATATATATTATTTATATAAAATAATAGTGAAAAATTTGTCCTCGCCATTAAATCCTTTATGAAAAAATTTTTGATACATAGATGTATTTGTTCATTGGGTATAGCATACCTCAAAATTTCCAAAATAAGCCTATGAATTATCTAAGAAAAGCGATAAAATGTTCGTATATACTTTTTAGGCAAAAAACTTAAAATATGAGCAATAAACAAGTAATGCACTATGCTAGCAATTCAAAGTAATGATACAAAAACATACTCGTTTGTATATCTATATCTTTAAATATTTTTCTTCCATAGATAATATTATTATCTATATTAAGGTCTAGTGTTTCACAGATAATTTTTATATATTCCATTTCTTGTTTACTATTCAGAATAATTATATTGTCTTTTCCGATTATATCACATATTTTAGGTAGTATATTCTTTATAGGGGTATTTTTTGCTAATACTTTTTTATTATTCTTAAATACTAATGGCTGTTCTTTTTGTGGCATTTCTACTATATATTTCTCAATGAAGCCAATTTCTCTTATCTTATAAATAGCTATTCCTTTTATCGTCATAAAGTTACAATTTTCTTCTTCTGATATTTTTGACATAATATTTATCATACAATAGTTCTTTGGTATTGCTGGGCTAACTGGCTCTTGTTTCTTACTCATAATTTATATTCTCCTTTCATATTTGGCTTTCTTAAATATACTTAGAGTGCCCTATAATAGGAATACCCAGTTAGTGGGAAGTTCTAACTGGGTATGGGGGTGGTGTCGTTCCTAGGTTGTATATGGCTGACACTTATAATTATTACTTAATTTGATGTTTCTGTCTATTCCTTAGTCTTTGCATACTCGAATAATAGCATTGTCATATAGCAGTAGTCCATTGTTGAATTACATTTGAAGTTATCTAAACCTATTTCAGGGCAGATGTTGGATAACTTATATTTTTTGATTTCAGGGAATAGTTGTCTTGCTATCTCTAATGTATCAATAGGCTTATTACCTATTGACTTGAAGTTATTTTTTAGGAACTCCATTGTGAATTTGGCATTGTGCATTACTAATGTGTCGGCTCTTATAAAATCAAATACCTTTGGGATAACTTCGTCTATACTTGGTGCATATTGTAATAGGTCATTTGAGATGTGAGTTATCTTTTGAATACGATTTCCTAAAATTTTTCTTGGCTTGATTAGGGTAGTATAGGTGTCTGCTATTTTCTTGTCCCTTACTCTTACTATTGATATTTCTATGATTTCGTCTTCTGTTTCAATTAGTCCTGATGTTTCTATGTCTATTACAGAATATTCTGCAATAGCTTTAATATCTAAATCTTTATCCATACTTTTTGCCTCCTTATATTAAGATTCAACTAGAATTATGTTTTATTATGCTCACTTAAAATATACTTAATTTGATGTTTCATTCTTTAGTATGCAGCATAGTACCCATTCCTTATTGTTCTTTAGTTCTTCTACTACTATTGTTACATATACACCTAAGTTTTGTTTGATTTCCTTTTTATACTTCTCTTGTTGTTTAGGGAAATATGTATCTATAATTCTATACCTATTGTTACTCTCGTCAATGAAGTTTAGATTTAATCTCTTTACTCCTGTTGGTAGTGCTTTGTCCTCTAGTATATCAATGCTTTCTATTCTTCCGTTTTAGTATCTTATATCTATTTGCTTTTAATACCTCGCTTGTTAGTATTCCGTTTATAACTGTTGTATCTTTAATAATTGTTGCTACTCCATATATCAGCCATTCTACAAAGTTATGCTTGATTAGTAGCTTTTGTATCTCTGTATCTTGGTAGTCTTCATAGGTTCCGAAAGCCGTATAAATTTATCAAATATGTCCTGTGAGGTATAGTCTTTTAAATTCTTATTTTTTAGTCGTTCTTCAACTTCTGCATAGGTTATCAGTTTTTTATCTTTCATATTTCTTTACTGCTCCTTTACTTGGTTTGTCTTCAATTCTAAACATTTCTATATATTGGTCTATCTGTTCAATAGTTAATGATGTATAGTCTTCTATGATTTCGTTATCCTGTAACTTCTTGTGAACTCTAAGTATGATAATATCTCCATATATTTTATGGTTCTGTATGTCTCTGTTTCTCTCTAGTAGGTCAACTCCCATACCAGTTGAATAGATGTATATATCTTTGCCCTCGGTATGAATTGTATCTTCTTTCGTATTATTTAGATAGATACCTACTGTGTTATTGTCAAAGTCAATGAATTTTAGGTCTAGGCTATCTCTAGCGATTTCTATGTTCGTATTTGCAATGGGGAAGTAGCATATATTATCTATCTTAGTTATCTCGTCTAGTATTGGTGGGCTATTTGGTGGTACTCTTACCACTCTTATTTTTTCCTTGCTCATTTCTTGGCTCCTTTACTTGGTTTATTTATTGCTTTGTCGAATTTATTACATAGGTCTATTATATAATCGTATCTTAAAAGGCTCTTTTTCCATTCTTCTTTTATTGTATCTATTCCATAATAGGCTCCTGCTAGTCCTCCAGTACAAGCACCTATTGTATCGGTATCTATGCCTAGATTTATTGCTTTGAGTATTACCTCGTTATAGGTATCTGTATTTAGTAGAACCCATATAACAGCCTCTAATGTATCAACTATATATCCAGTAGACTTTATTTCGTCTATACTGTAATTACTTATATCGTCCTTTAATATTCTGTCATATTTACTAAGATTATCACTTGAATAGCAACTATAATCTAACTGTTGTATTGTTCTATATGCCCCTAGTATAGTATTTCCTTTTAATATCTCTATTGCATACTTAACATAGATATAACACCCTATAATACTTATCTCGTGCCTGTGAGTTATTGAAGATGTTGCACTAACTATTTTCATTATTTCATTGTCTTTTAACTTTTTAGAATAACTATAATAGGCTATCGGTAATATTCTCATTAGTGAGCCATTCCCATTACTAGATATGGTATTCTCTCCACACATAGTAGCTTTATCTATGTTCAATTCATATTTTGCTAATGCTTGTATTGTAGTTCGTCCTATATCAAATACCTTGCCTGTTGATGTAAATTCTGCCTTTCTATACCACCTTATAAAATTGTCTGCTATATCTTTAATGTTTATTGTTCCTGTTTTACTTATTGCCTCTATTGTTGCAAGTGTCATTGATGTATCGTCTGACCAACTGCCCTTTGGCATATTATGAGTTCCATAGCTTAACATTTCTGTTACTGGTGCTTTTTGTAGTTCTTGTCTTTCTATAAATTCAATAGGTACTCCCATTGTGTCGCCTATTGCTAAACCTATTATTCCATTATATGCTTTCATAATGATTTGCTCCTTTACTTTACTTCGTATATTTCTCCGGTCTTGGAGAACAATAGCTTTGTCTGTTAGTTCCTTTATTGCCTCTGGTACTTCGGTATGTATTGGGATAACTACTTCCGGCTTGGTTATATCTATTACTTGTTTGATACATTCTCGGTCTCCGTGTCCGTGAAGTATGACAGGTTATAACTGGTATGTTTAACTCGTCCATTTTCTCTAGGAATTTTATTGTAGGCTCGTCTTGTGTCTTATATCCGTTCCCATAGAGAGTAGACGACACAAGCATTATCTAATACTTTATTTTTTAACTTTAGCTTTTCTATATCTCGCCACATACTAACACGGCAGTTCATTAGGAATTTTCCGTTCGTGTAGCTTTCTACCTGTTTGTTTTATTTTGCTTAGGTATGGCTCTATATATCCGACTGTATGGTTCCTTATTCCTTAGTCGGTATAGGTATGAGGGGAGATAGCAATACACTTTAGGGGAATTAAGGGCATTGGGTATCTTCTGTGTTACCTTTTGAAGTACCATATTGAGTAGTATATCCCATATTATGGTTTTACCTTTTGAGGAACGGACTAGAGTTGTAATTCTATCTATCGTTGTTGTAGATGTTAATACTAAAATTTGACCGGTATTGCTTGGTCTTTTCTGCTATCTCGACAGCAAGTTCTGCCTCTGTTTGTGCTTTTACATTTGGTCTTGATAGGGTTGTTCCGTTCTGTGATTAGTATATCTATCTTGCCGTATCTTCTTTAGCATTGGTTTGAATAGCTTACCCTTATAGCCGGTGGTTTCTGTAATCTCCTGTATATAGTACCCTTTTACCATCTGCCTCTAGTAGGAACATAAACGCCCCGGTATGCTGAGTGGTCCACAACGAACGGAACAACCTTAACTAGGTCTTTTCCAATATAAAATGGTACTTGGTCTTGAATATCTATTGTTTCACGATTTATCTTACCTTTTCTTGAAAATGTAAATACTGTTTCTTGTATGCTCCTACTTATATCAGAGAAGTAGACAGGTATTTCAGGAAGTACCTCGTTAATTCGTCCGACAATGGTCCATATGCCCGGTGCGAACAGATTACGCAATGGTAGGCAGGCTTTCCTTTAGTCAGTCCGTTCTATTTCAGGAAGTTTCTTAGGCTCCTCGTCCGTCAAATCTTCGCCAAAGTCCAAAAGTATTCGAGTTCCTTTAGATGTTGTTATTTCAGTAAAGGCACCGTCCTATTTGGTGGGTGCCTTTGAGTATTCTTATTTGCATAGGGTTACCCCCTTAGTTGTTGAGTGTAGTATCTATTTTAGTGATTTTGGCTCCGTCTGTTTCATAGGTCATATAGTGGTACTCTATACTGTCTTTATCTGCTCTTAACTCGTATGGCTCAAATTCCTTACATTTAGACTTTAGTTCCTTAGGTACTGCTATACATACCTTAATAGTTAGATGTTCTGTTACTCGTCCGTGGAACCCTAGCACTTTGTACCATTGTTGCCCTTGTTCACTATGTAATAGATTCAATAGAAAGATTGCTTTAGATGTTCCGTTTGCAAGTACAGTTTCGGGGGTTAGGTCTTCTGTTAGTGGTTCTACCAAAGTAAGCTTTCTAACTTTTGTTCGTGTCAATAGTTCTATATATCCGTGTTCTTCTTTAATATCTAGTATTATTGGAATAGGGAAGTATAGGTTACTGTATTTGATTGGTTGTATTCCTGTTAGTAGCTTGTCATAGGAACTTGTCTTTGAGAACTCTGACAATAACATTGCTTGTGTATGTGTCTGTTCGTTAATCTTTCCCTTAGGTTTCATATCCTTGTTGAAAAATGTTAGGAACTGCATTGTCTCTTTAGTTTTTAGGTCTTGGTCTTTGAGTTGAAATTCACAATTAAAGGTCTTCTTATTGCTCTCGTCATAGGTAGTTGTTGTTACTGTTGTTTTATCTTCTGCTATCTTTATTGTGGCAATAGGTTGTCCGTCCTTTCTTGCTTGGATTGTGAAGATGTTATCTTGTGCTTGATTTACTCCTACTAGATAGAATTGTATTCCGTCGAACTCTTTAATTGTTTTGTGGAATTGGTCTAGTAGTTCCTTTTTATCTGTTAGTACCTTTAGTTGTTCGTCATAGATTTTGTTCCAGTCCTTAGCTTGACTGATTGTCTCTTGTGCTTTTGTGATTGTTTCTTCTAATAATTTTTCGTTCATATATAATTACCTCCTATGCCTTATAATTATAAGGTATGGGAGGCTTAGGTTCTATTGCTGATGTAGTCTAATGTGTGGGTTCTATCCTTTCTCTCCTTAGGGGAGAGTTTATTTATAATTAGCTTATTCTAATGATTGTATATGTTGGCTTACATTCATATACGATTTAATTATTTGTAGTATTATATATATTTAATAGAACAGAGACCTAACTTGTTCATTGGGTGGTATAGGTCATTGTTTATGGTTCACTTGGATATAAAATATATAAATAGTTTCGTACCAGTATTTGGGTAGAACAGCCAAAATAAAAGCAATTTTTGCTATGGTAGGTATGGCAGCTATGGCAGATGTTCACTTTTGAAATATGGTATTTTTGCTATGGCACCTATGGCAGATGTACTTTCTTAAATATGTCGTTTTTACTATGTCAGCTATGGCAGGTATGGTATTGTTGCATAATAAAAAGCCCACTATACTTAGTGAACTTCCTATTATTTATTTTTTACATACCAGTATTTATGATATAATTATTAAATCCTGCCCCGGGTATTAAATATGAGCCTATTCTGACAACTACATTTATAATACCGATTTTCATCTAAAAACATTAGCTGTCGCATATTGCCATTACTAATACTTTCATTATATCCTTCCATATATTCTGGCTCCTTTTCTAGTCCGTGGATATTATATTTATTATGTACTTCAAGAAATTTGTTTTTGCAACATTCCTTTAAGTTACTTATAAAAGTAGTTTCGTCTATATTTTTGCTTTTTAATAAATCTGAATTACTAATAACTTTTCCAGTTTTTATATTGATATTATAAGTGGTATAAATCCAACCTTCAGCTGGTCCTGTATTCTCTATCACTAAAGATAATATCTCATTATTCAAATAGTAATTGTATTCACTTTTGTTATATTCGTCATCTTCTTCTGCAAATTCTGCTTTTATTTTTGCATTTATGTTGTCTATTTCAGGCGAACCACTAAGATTTATAATTGGGTAAGATTTATTAGATAATGTGTATACAATATCTCGGCTCTTATCTATTGGCTTAACCTTATATGTGTCTTTTATTTCTTTATCTTTATTTTTCTTGTTAGAGGTTGTTTCCTGGCCTGATAATTCTCGCTTTATATTGTCTGCGGTTTCATTTGCACTTTTAAATCCAGCTATAAGCCCAGATATTATAAATCCGTGCTACTGCTATAAATACTATTGTTAATATTATCACTAATATTATTTGAGACGGTTTCATTTTAGGTTTTACTTTTCTACTTTCTCTATTAGTGTTCTCACTTGATGTACTATTCAAAATTTTTTTCTTTTCTTCTTCAAATTCTTGCTCTGTTATTGCTTTATTTTCTCTTAGATACTGTAATCTTTCTAAGTCTTCAAATTTGTTCATAATCCTTTACCTCAATATTTTTATTCTCTACCATAATATTGTTGCATTAGCCAAGACTGATAATCAAAAGCTTTTGTTCTCTCAGGCTCTGGGTACTCTATTCCAAAGGTATCAACTGCTATATACTTAATTGTAGGTGGGTTTATTGGTTCTTCTGTTGAAATACCGTTTTCGTCGACATTTGTTTGCAATTTTGATATTTTATCAATAATATCCATTCCTAATATTACTTTCCCGAATGGTGCATAATGTCCGTCAAGTTGTGGCTCGTCTTTCAATGTTATAAAAAATGATGAATAACCTGAGTTATAGCCTTCTTCTGTAAGCTCTGAATTACCCCAAGTGCTATAATCTGCCCTAGCTAGTCCGAACAGTTCCTCTTTCAAATTTTAAAGTATTATTTGTATAGTTATTGGCTACAAATTCGCCTTTTACAGAATATTCAGAGGTTTTGCTATCTTCATTTCCACATTGTATACAAAAGTTTTCTACAACTCTGTCAAATTTGTATCCTTTATAGTATCTACTATTTATAAGATTTATAATATTTGCAACAGTATTCGGAGCCATATCAGGATATAATTCTATTTCAACATTTCCGTAGTTTTCTATTAACATTGTTACAACAGGATTTTGTTTTACTTCGGTTTGTTGTTCTTGTCCTGACAAATGTCTTTCTATCTCGTTCGCAGTTTCATTTGCACTTTTAAATCCATATATAAGCCCAGATATTATAAATCCGTGCTACTGCTATAAATACTATTGTTAATATTATCACTAATATTATTTGAGACGGTTTCATTTTAGGTTTTACTTTTCTACTTTCTCTATTAGTGTTCTCACTTGATGTACTATTCAAAATTTTTTTCTTTTCTTCTTCAAATTCTTGCTCTGTTATTGCTTTATTTTCTCTTAGATACTGTAATCTTTCTAAGTCTTCAAATTTGTTCATAATCCTTTACCTCAATATTTTATGTTTTTCTATTTCAAATTCTGTCTCTGTTAATACACCGTCTTGTTTTAGTTTCATTAGCTTTTCTAGGTCTTCATATTTATTGCTAGTACCATTATAACTTGGGTTTACATTTCCTAGAAGTACATTTCTATTGTTAAGTACATAATTTCTTACTACTAAATCATATATTGCCCCTATAACTCCGATTATTCCACCTATAAAGATGTTTACAACTAAGAAAATTATTATATTAGTAAGGTTTTTCTCGTATGCCTCAACTATATTATTTGCTCTTTGCTCCATTTTTCCAGCATTAGTTATTGTTGTTATTCCCATAATTAAATTCCAAATTCCTATAAGCAGAGTTACCCAGTTATAGGTTAGTCCTATTAGTAATTGAATTGATGCAACAACAATCCAAATTATTCCTCCGACTTTTTCTTTGTTACTTATATTCTGTAATACTGTATTTCTATCCAATACATTTGCTCCTTTCATTTTAGCAATTTTGCTTTTTCGACTTCAAATTCCACTTCTGTTAATACTCCACTTTCTTTTAGTTTCATTAGCTTTTCTAAGTCTTCGTACTTGTTTGTGTTACTAACAATATTATTAGTATTGCTAACTGTTATACCTTTGTCAGTATCTAAAAATGCCCATACTAAACAACCAGCCCAACCAATAAAAGTCCAACCTAATAAGAAGTCAAGTAGTAGTATAATACCTGCATTTGAGTGCTTTCTATTAAAGGCTATAATTGCAGGTAAGAAATATAAGGCTATTCCTATAATTACTACAATGATACCTACAATTACTAACATTGTTTGTTCTTCCATAATATTATCCCTCCTTTATCTTATGTGTTGTTACACTATTCGACATTATTCTACTTTAATTTTAACATAGTAACATTTCATTGTAAAGGGTTTAATGTTATTGTTACTTATTATTTGTTGCTTTATTAGTAATTTGTATTTACTGGTAGTGCTACTTACTTATTGTTAGAATTTTATTGAAAGAGAGGTTATAGATTATGGCTGATGTTGATAATAATTCTAATATTGCTAAAATTATTGGTAGAAATATAAAACAAGTTCGTTCATTAGAGGGTATATCCCAAGAGAAATTGGCTGAGTTAATTAGTAAGTCTGCTCATTTTGTCAGTTTACTAGAGAGAGGGCAGTCAGGACTGTCAGTTCCTACTGTAATTGATATATGTAAGGCTTTGAATACGGACCCGAATACTTTGCTTGCTCGGTACTGTTGGTACCTCTAGTAGTCATACTGATAGCTTTTTGAATAAGTCCTTAGAGACATTTAGTGAGAGGGACAGGGAACTTGTATCTTATATAATTGATTATGTATTAGGCTCTAAGGCATAAATAATACACGGAATACATTTGTTAGATGTTCCGTGTATTTGTTTATTTGTCTTCCTTATGAAATACCTCTGTCATTAGCCTTGTTGCTACCTTAAATCCCTCTATATAGTAGTCTCTTGCAGTTATACTTTCCATATCATTTTTTATTTGTAATAGAGTAATTAGGTCTTCCATTTGGCTTGGTGCCAGTCTGTCATCGAGGTCGTCTCTACATACATTGAATTTTGATAGTAGTTCGGTATATTCCTTACTATTGGACATTTCTTGTTCTGACTGCTCATAGAGTTTTAATATAACACTCTCTTGCTCTATATCCATACAGGTTGCTCCTTTCATTGCTCCTAAGCTATTGATTATTATACCACTTGTACTTTTTAATGACATACTTATTTAACTATTCTTTTGTATTTCCTCAATAGCCCTATTTGTAGCATAGATTGTATTCTTGTTGTATAATCTCTGCCAAGCATTTTCATATCTCGACCATTTGAAGCCTCTATGTTTCAAGATGTTTCTAACTTCCTCGCTAGGTTTATCGTCAAAGATTATTTGTATTCTGTTGACTTCTCTATTAAGTATTGCTTTCCCTCCAGTAAATTCTATATCTTTGAAGTCTAGTTCCTCAAGTTCTTCTATTTGTTTTATTCTTTGCTTTATCCTGCGTATTTCTGCTCCTATGTTTTGTAATTCCCACGTTGAGTGTGGTCTTGATTTGATTTCTTCTCTTTCGTCTTCTAGTTTCTTTAGTTTATCTTGTAATTTCTCCTTTGCCCTCGGGTTGTCAAGTGAAATACTGTTGTTATTCTCTAAGGCAGCAACCTTATTTTCGTAGTATTCTGCCTTATTGTCTTCTTCTACTGACTTATCAAATTGATTGTGCATTTTCTGATAGCCTCGTCTTGTAGCATTTGCACTATGATGGTCTGTTAATATTGGTTGCCCTAGAGGTATTACATCACTCATTTTTTGGTATTGCTTGTAGTGTTCTTGGCTCTTTTCTCTTGACTTCTCTGCTAGTTCTTGGTATCTTTCTTTTTTTCTTTGCTTTCGTTCTTCGTAGTCTTTTCTTCCTGCCATACTGCTCGCCTCCTTTCTATTATAATTTTCTTAATTATAATTTTGAAATAGGGCAGATGTCTTGTGCTTACTATATTAGAGGCTCTTTAGGCATAATAATAGACACCTTGTATTGGTGTCTTATGTTAATCTTGTAATGCAATTTTGCTTGATTGGTTCTTGCTTTTAATTGGTATTACTAGGTTTGTTTACTATCCTGTGTAATGCAATTGAATGCAATTTGAAGTCAATTTCCGTATCATTTTATGATAATTTGTGTTAAGTACAAAATTAAATTATTGACCTATAACGCAGTATTTGTAACACTTTGTGTTAATTTGTGTAAAGTAAAAGCACTCTGTGTAGAGTGCTTAAAATCGTTATAAAATGGTTGCGGGGGATAGACTCGAACTATCGACCTTTGGGTTATGAGCCCAACGAGCATATTTTTCAAACTGCTTATTTCAATAGGGTTTGCTAAGATATTTTATTATCTTCCCTAATTTTTCCCTAATTGTTAAAAGATTACAACCTAAGTATTCCCCGCTAATGTTATAGTTATTTTATCAGTAAAACTGGAATATGTCAAGACCAATTATGCAGGTATTTTCCTTTTGATAGTTCTTTTTGCTATATATCTTTTTGCATTTTCTTTTTGAACATTATTATCAATATTTGTATCTGCAATTTTTTCAGCACTTGTTGTTTCTTCTTTTTGTTCTTTTAATTGTTCTTCTCTTTCTCTTAGTTTAGCCTCTACTAATAATTCAAAATTCTTTTTCATATTATCAATAGCCTTTTGTCTTAATTTTGGATCTTTTATAGTTTCTTCTGTTATATTCATAACATCATCTAAACTCTTTTGAATAGTATCTGTTAAATAAGTATTGTATTTTAGTATTTGATTATTCTTTGTTTGTCTTAATACATGAGAGTATGTGTTTGCAGTCAATTTGTAATCTGCATGTCCTAAAAATGTTTGTAGTGTTTTCATATCAACACCAGCCTCTAGGCAACGAGTTGCAAATGTGTGTCTTAGTTCGTGTACTGTAATGTGTTTGGTATATCCATATTTGTCTAAAACATAATGTAATCTATGTCTTAGATAATCTGCTGTAATATTATTTCCGTTTTTAGTTTTAAACATACTTTCATTGTCTAAAATACTTTCATCTGTTATCCCTAATTGTTTCATTACTTCAGCTTTGTAATTTTCTAATGCTACTTTTAATATAGGCATAACTGGTACTATTCTATTACTTGTTTCAGATTTTAGTTCAGTATATTTTCTTTCTGCTCTAACTTTATTCAAGTCATCATCATAAATATCTATGATTTGAAATCCTCTCTCTACATGTATTCCATTTACAATGTCATCTAAGTCTTTCCATAAAAATCCTGATAATTCACTTGCTCTAACACCTAAAACAAATAATGTTAAGAAAGCTATTCCATTATATTCTGATAATAAGATATTTGTAACTGCTAGTTGTTCTTCTACACTTAGTATTTCTTTTTCTTTTGGTGCTGGTTTTTTAGGGTATTTTGGTTTCTTTACTGGATTTGTTGGTATTAATTCCATTTCCTCCTCAGCATCAGCAAAAATCATTCTTAATATCTTTACAGTATCTTTAATTGTTTTTAAAGATAAGAAATCTTTTGATTGTTTCCCCTTTGTAGTGGATAAGTGGTTTATGAATAATTGTATATCATGTTTAGTGATTTCTTGAATTTTACGATTTTTAAAATAAGGTCTAATATATGAGTTGATTTTAGATATATATCCTGCTAAAGTGGATTCTGCAATAGTTAATCTTTTATAATCTTTTACCCATATTTTAATCCATTCTTCTAATATTACCTCAGACTGTTTTATTCTTAAATAAGCATACTTTTTTTCTTTTTCTTCGTAAAACTTTTTTAATGCTTTGGCTTTATCTCTAGCCTCTCTTTCAGTATCACCACTTACTGATTTCTGAACAGAACGACCATTTATCTTTACTGATATTCTGCCTTCCCATTTGTTACCTTTTTTTCTAAAGTTACCTTCACCATTTTTCTTTCTAGTTCCTTTATTTTTATCTTGATCATTATTTATATTCTGTTTTACCATTAAATTTTTCCTCCCTCCAATTAAGGAAAAACAGAATAAGTCAAAATATAATGATTTTCCTTAATTATAACGTGCTCAAAAAAATAAGTCAGCCCCAGGAGCAAAAAAATAATGATAGATACTAAAAATATCTACCACTATTCTTATCAAACCATTCTTGTAACCTCAATTTATTAATTACAATTCTTCGTTTGAACTTTATACAAGGGAATCCTTTTACATGAGTTAATTCTGACATTAATTTCTCATTAATTCCCATTAATCTACTTGCCTCTTTTATATTCAGACCAATTTTTTCATCTGTAGAAACCACCTTTTACACTCCTATCTATAAAAAACATTATTTTAACCTTTTATCTTAGCTGCTATATATCATAATCATCTTTATCCATAAGTTCTTCATATACTTTCATTGTTTTCTTTGTATCTTCTGCTCTATGTCCCATAATTAAACATATTTTTTCTCTAAGTTTTTCCTTTGCCTCTCTTTCTGTTTCTCCAAAAGCATGTATAACTCTTTTATTATTAAATTTATCATTACAGAAAGCTCTTGCTACATACTTTCCATCTCTTATCTGTCTTAAAAATCTATTTCCATAAGCGAATCTTCTACTTAATGTATAAAAATAAGTATTTTCATCTAATTTAATTAGACTTTTTTCTTCATTTATTCTACATTTGCTATATTGAATAATATCCCTCTTTATGAAATCTAATAAATCTTCTTTATTAAGTGTAGTATAGGGCATTAATTGAAGTTGATTAATTTTGGCATCACGTACAAATATTTTAAATCTATCATTGTAATTAATAAGAAAAATATCATTATTTTCATTATTAAATCTGCTTAATATAGAAGAATATGCTATTATCTCTTCATCTGTTAATTTAGGTAAAATACTATCATTAAATTTATCTTCATCTATAATTTTATAAGCAAAAGTATTTTTCCAAGATTCATATTCTTCTAGATCCTCTATAGTGTTATTATCTTGTAATTCTTTAATATCTCTTTCTGTAATCTCTATCAAATTTTTTTTAAACCAGTTACCCTTTATTTTTATATAAATATCATAATCTGACTTTTCTTCTGAATTAGCTCGTATATAGTATTTTTCGATAAGTGCTTTAAATTTAGGCACTAAATGTACCTGTTCTTTTTTTAAACTTTCCAATGCAATAAAATCATCAGCAGTTATGTTTTCTCCTAGTTTTTCCTCACATAATTTTTTGAAATTATCAATATTTAAAACAACATATATTTTCATATCTCCCATAAAAATCCCTCAATTCCATTTGATCTTTTTAGGTACAGCATAAGAAGTTTTGTTTTTAAATTCTTCTTTTAGTCTGTATTCCTTTGTTTTTTGATGAAATTCATAGATACTACTGTTCCAGTTTCTAAAAGCTCGATTATTAATTGTTCTCTTTCCAGACAATTCACAACTTGCTTGATTGTGCGAATAATCTAAAATAGCTTTTTCATCTCTATTTCCAATAGTTTGTGATTTTCTTTTTTTCTTCATAAATTGTTTTGTAAATTCTTTGTTTTTTAATTTATTTTCATTTATTCTTTTTGCTTTTTCATCTATATAATTTTCATTTTTTCTAACAATTCTACTAACTTGACTAATAGAAATGTTAACTACTTTTGAAATCTCTGAAAATGTCATTTTACTGTAAAAGTATAATTTATAAATTTCTTCATTTCTGTTGAACTTACTTTTATTCAATTCCATACCTCCAAAATGCAAAAATCTACTAACACTTTTTTGACATGACAATCCATATAGATAACTACAGAAATCACTTTAATCCTTCTGTAAGATAATCTATATAGTTTGTAAAATCCTTTCCATGTAAATCTGATAATCTTGGTGTATGATAAACTTTTTTTCTAGTTTTAATTTTCAACCTTTTAAAACGAATTGTATTAATTATTGCTAAAACATTTAAAATTGCACAACAAATTATTAAAAATGATATAAATATTTTCATAATTCTGTTAATTCCAAATTGTTCAAAATATTTGTAGCCATTTCTTTGATTTTTCTTTTGTCATATACATAGTACATAAGCCAAATTGTATCTGCTAGTTTTTTTGCTGTCATTTTCGTTTTATTTATTCTACATTCTTTTCGCAAATGTTCAAAAGCAATAACAGCATAACAAATAAATAGTTTAAAACACATTGGAACTTACCTCACTTTCTTTTTAAATTTGAGTTGTTATTTTTCCCCTCTACTAGATAAGTTCCAATATAAAACCAAAATGGGAAAGTTTTTTAAAATTTTTTTAATTTTTTTCTTTTTTTCTATTTTTAGTAAGTGCTTTACATATTTGCATTTTTATTTCTTGCTCGCAATCTTCTTTATATTTTCCCAGTTTTGATGCTTTTGACTTAATTATATTTTCAAAGTCAATTAGTATTTTGCTAACTTCATCATTAGTTAAATTGTAATTATTAAATTTATTATCTTCCATTTTTTAAATTCTCCTTTACATCACTTACTTTCTTTTTGAATGAATTAACCCTATTACAAATTGTTCTTCTATTTACATCTAGCAAAAATGCAATTTGATTAACCTGATACTTTTTCAGATATAATAAAAACACCACTAACTTTTCATTAAAAGTCAATGGTGTTATAAACATAGAAAGTCCCAATTCTACTGCTATATTTTCTAATGTATCAACAATTTCTTTCATTTCATCTTTAGAGTAAGGTTTTGAGGCACAAATATCCCTTAGTATTTTTGTTTCAAGTTTTTTATTAACAAAGTTGTATTTATCTTCTGTTGCCAACAGCTCCTCTGGAAAATCATCATCATCTATAGAGATGCTTTCTTTTTCTAATTTATTTGTTTTTCTAAAATATTTCAGAATGGTTTTGTTTATTATTCCATAAATATATCTTTCCTCCTCATCAGATAAAGAATCTTTTAAATAGTCTTTCATAGACATAACCTCCAAATTTCTAAATTAGAAACTTGTCCTAATTGAAATTTTGAAGTTAGGCCCAAAATAAATAAAAAACTACCCTCCTTTAATACAAACAATTTGCCTACTAATAAAACTCTATGTCATATAATTGGTACGAATAAAGAGTGGAATTATTAGTTTAATTGAATTTTATTATCACTACAAAATCCAACAGACAAATTTCAAGGAGATTATACATATAAGTATTTAAAATGTCTGTCGCAATATGTAACTATCTTCCATTTTTTTGTAAAATTCCTTCAATGTATTTATAATACTAGCTTTTATAATAGTTTTTTTATAAAATTTGAGGAAAATATAAGAAATATGCTTTACGAAAAATAGCAAAAAGACAATAAAAATAAGAGAAAAAATCGTAAAATTGGAAGTTTGATAATTAGAATTAAAATTCGTGTAAGTATATGGAATAATTATTGATAATATGCTATAATGATAGCGATAAATAGTAAGTTATCGCTGAGATTAAAAATTATTGTGGGGAGATGTATCGTATGAAAAAGAAAATAGGTATTAGTATAGGAATATTGGTAATTGTACTTATAGTTGCAGGGATTATTACAAATTATTCAGATAGTGCTAGAGTAACAACAGGACACGAGCCAAAGTGTTGCATAAAGGTAGTTAGCAATGATGGAAGTAAAGTAACTTATTGGGGATTAGGTTATAAAGTAGTTCGTTATGTTGGAGTATCTCCAAACGAGCCTTATGAAAGCAATATTGGTGTAAAAATGGGAAATTGGTTTATGAAATATGAATTACCAAAAGCTGATATTATTGAAATTGAATATGAAGGACAAACAATTACTATTACAGATATAAAAGATATAGGAATTATAGAAAATATATTATTAAATTCAAAATATAATGGAGAAATATGCAATGGAATAAATACTCACAAGATAATATTAAATAAGGATATTTATTATATTAAAGAATCTTGCAAAGAAATACAAAAAGGAGATAAACAAGCGACAATTTCAACAGAAGATTTAGAAACAATCAATAATATTATTTCTCAAAATAAAACTAATGAAATAAATAGTATAGCAGAAAGCTATACTTTTACAAAAACATATAATGTAGTAAATGTAGCTGACAGTAATGATGAAAATTACTTATACTTAACAATTAGGAAATTTCAAGATGAAGAAGTAAAAACGGTCAAAGTACAAAGAAGTTTAGCAAATACTGTTGAAAAAGAAAATAATTATGAGTTTACTTTTCAATATACAAATAATATCGCTGAAGATAACATAGAATCAATATTTGCAAATACTATGCTTATTGCAATAAAGAAAACAGATAAACAAGGATTAGAGCAAGTTCAAGATTCAATTAGATAATCATCTCGAAAAATTACAATATATAGGGCTAATAATTAGTTGATAATGTCAGTCTTTTATTATATAATAGTAACATCAATTAGTAAGTTGTAGAGGAGAGATAAATATGATACCAAGAATATGGTAAGATCACGAGTTATTTCGTGATAAGAACATTATTACAGTAACTCGTATAAAAATACGAAATGTAATAAAGGAGTAAATAAATGGATTTAATAGTAAAAGCAAAAAATATAGATTTAGAATATAATGGAAGACAAATTTTAAATATTGATAATTTAGAAATATATAACTATGATAAAATCGGAATAGTAGGAAAAAATGGTAGTGGCAAAACAACATTATTAAAAGTCTTATTAGGACAAATAGAATTAAAAACAGCAGAGATTAAAACTTATGGAAAAATATCATATATTCCACAATTAGAGCAAATAGATATAACCAACATAGAAGATAAATCTATATTAGGTAAATTAAATGTTCATAATGTAGAAGGTAATAATCTATCAGGAGGAGAAGAAACAAAATTAAAAATAGCAAAAGCATTATCAGAAAATAGTGATGGCATATTTGCAGATGAACCTACTTGTAATTTAGATAAAGACAGTATCGATTATATAACAAAAACATTAAAATATTATTCTGGAAGTGTAGTAGTAATCAGCCACGATAGATATTTTTTAGATGAAGTTGTAAATAAGATATGGGAAATTGAAAATGGCAAAATTACAGAATATTGGGGGAATTATACAGATTATATAGAACAAAAAGAACAAGAAAAGCAAACCCACTTAAAAAAATATGAACAATATATAAATGAAAAGCAAAGGCTAGAAAAAATAATTACTGAAAAACAAAAGCAAGCACAAAAAGTTGGAAAAAGTAAAAATCAAAAAAGTACAGAAAATGGTGGAAGATTAGCACATCAAAAATCAACAGGGAGTAAAGAAAAAGCACTTCATAAATCAGCAAAAGCAGTAGAAAAAAGAATAGAAGAGCTAGAAGAAATAAGTAAACCAATAAAAGAAAGGCAAATACATTTTAGAATTAGTGGTTCGCTTGAGATATATAATCCTGTTCCAATTATGAGTGATAATCTAAATAAAAAAATTGGTAATAAAATAATATTTGAAGATGCAAAATTTAAAATACCACTTGGCAAAAAAGTAGCAATTACTGGAGCAAATGGAACTGGAAAAACCACATTAATAAAAATGATTTTAAATAAAGAAACTGGAATAGAAATATCTCCCAAAGTACAAATTGGTTATTTTGCACAAAATGGATATAAGTTTGAAAAAGAAAAAAATGTTTTAGAGTTTTTAAAAGAAGAATCAGATTATCAGGTGTCAGAAATAAGAAGTATGATAGCAATGTTAGGATTAAACCAAAATGTAATTACTAGAAAAATGAAAACATTAAGTGGTGGAGAAATTGTAAAAATATTATTATGTAAAATGTTGCTTGGAAGATATAATGTACTAATTATGGATGAACCTAATAATTATTTAGATATACCAAGTATAGAAGCATTAGAAAGCCTTATGAAACAATATAAAGGTACAATAATATTTATATCACATGATAAACGATTAGTACAAAATGTAGCAGATATTGTATATGAAATGTGCCAATGCTGACCATATCCACTCAGCGATCCGTAAGGAACAATCCCACTGTCGCTCGCTTCAACGGCAACCACATTGGAAACGGGTTCTGCCTCTGCTGCAAACGCAGTAGTGCCACAAAGGCAGGTGAAAGCCATGGCTAACGCCATAATGATACCTAAATGTCTTTTCATGATATTACCTCCTGTAATAGACACAAGTATCTCCCACAGTTTTTTTTGCTTACCGAACGATTACAACCGTTCTTAATAAATAAGCATAGCATAAATTATACAACATATTTTTATAAAAGTAAAGTAAAAACACAAAAAATACGCAAAAAGATGTCGACAGAAATCGACAAATAGCAGTGTTTTTTAGTTTTATATTTAGAAAGGGGGGCTAGATTGTGAATAATAAAGAAGATTGGGAAGAATTAGAAAAATGGCAAGAAAGAAGAAAAGAAGAACAAATGGAAAAGTTTAGAGTGGATTTTTCAGAAATAGCTAAAAAAAGAGAATACAAAGGAGTAAACACTATTGTAAAAGGAATGAAAATAGCAGGAAAAACAATTAAAATTGGTGGAATTATAACTATTATAATAGTTATAGCTATCGTTCTTTTGATTTTTGACTTAATTATTTCTAATATAAATGCAAAAACAAATATAAAACCAAAAAAAACAATAGAAAATATGTATAATACAGAAGTTGATTTAATCTATCAAGACATAGATGAAAAAGAAAATGGCAAATATGTTTTTAAAGTATCAAATAATAACGAAATTAAATTCACAGCCATAAGAAAATTTGGAAGTTTAAGTGAAGATTATTCTGATAATTGTCATAAATATTACTTTGAACGATGGGAAAGTAAAGAAAAAGAAAATTTTATAATAACTGAAAATAAAACAGAAGATATTTTAGACTATGATACATATATAGAAATAGATTCATATGAAGAACTAGAAAAAGCAATGGATATTATAAATAATTTTGTGAATTATTGTGGAAATAATTTTTCTGCTAATTGGAGAATTTATTTAAAAAAAGGAAATTACATAATATATCCTTATCAACAAAGTGGAATATCTAAAGAGGAGGCAGTTAATAACGCAAAAGAATTATATAATAAATATTTAAAATAAATTTTGCAAAGAATGTAACGAAAATGAACTTGATTCGTCTTATATGTAAAGATATATAAAATACTGCATAACTCAAAATTTATTGCTAATGTATATAGATGATTCAGCTAGTATTTGATTTTTAGAGTATAAAAAAACATTTAAGAGAATACAAAAAATATACATAAACTAACTTGATATTTATTAAAGAATCTATTATAATACAAATAGAAATTGGAGGATAAAATTATGGAAAAAGAAAAAATAAAATTATGGAAAATAATAGTTGCAATATTAGTAATATTATTAGTTATTTTTGCAATAAATACGATTAGAAAAGTTATAATATTTAATAATTTACAAGAAAAAATTAGCAAGTATGAAAAAAGTGAGAATATGTATTCTAAAATAGATTCAGAAAAGTCAATAACAGAAAGATTTATTAAAAATGATATAGATAAGTTAATAATAAAGTATAAAGATAAACCAATGACAGTTATTCAATTAAAAAATGGAAACGAATGTAAGAATTATACCTTTTTTGAAGAAACTAAAAAAGTAACAGTAACTGATGTTAATAATATGGATGCCTTGAGAGTTACAAAAATAAATAATACCATTAACACAAATTCTTTTATAGATAAACTTATAAAATGTATTACTTCAAAAGTTTCTACAGAAACAATAGATGGAAAAGAATATTATGTTATAGATGGAAAATTAAGCGGAAGTCAATTAATGCTACAAAATGTTATATCAACGAAAGCATATATAGATAGAGAAACTGGATTAACAATGAAAATAATTGAGATCACAAAAGAAAACAATAATAAAAAAGAATATATTACTAATTATGAGTACAATTTTGACTCTATTACAGATGATGAAATTAGTGAACCTAATACTATTGGTTATGAAGAAAATTAATATAAATAGCATTAATAGGCAATAAAGTTTTATTGCCTATTTTTTACAATATCATTGAGAAAGCAGTATAAATTATGATAAAATTAGAGCAAGTACAGAGCTTATAAAAAGGGGAAATAACAAATGTTAAAATTAGAAAGTGTATCAAAGATTTATTATAATAAAGGAATGATTGCAACAGGAATAACAAAAGTAAATTTAGAATTAAAATTAGGAGAATTTGTTGTAATTACAGGAGAATCTGGAAGTGGAAAAAGTACACTCTTAAATGTAATATCTGGTATTGATAGTTATGAAGAGGGTGAAATGTATGTAAATGGCAAAGAAACAAGTCATTATACAGAAAAAGATTTTGAAGAATATAGAAGAAAATATATAGCAAATATATTTCAAAACTTTAATTTGATAAATAGTTATACTGTATATCAAAACATAGAACTGATACTATTGTTAAAAGGCGAAAAGAAAAGTAATATAAAGAAAAAAATATTAGATATAATAAATAAAGTAGGTTTAACTAAATTCAAAAATACAAAGGTTTCAAAATTATCAGGAGGGCAAAAACAAAGAGTAGCAATAGCAAGAGCAATAATAAAAGATACTCCTATTATAGTGGCAGATGAGCCAACAGGTAATTTAGATACGAAATCAGCAGAGGAAATTATAGAATTATTAAGAAAGGTTGCAAAAGATAAATTAGTAGTTATGGTAACACATAACATAGAACAAGTAGAACAATATGCCACAAAAATTATAAAAATGCATGATGGTAGAATTGTAAGTTGTAATGAAATAAAGAAAATTAAAGAAAATAAAGATATAATGGAATGCAAATATAATGAAATAACAGTGTTTAATAAAATAAGATTAGGAATTAGAAATACATTTAACATATTTTCAAAATTTACATTATTGTTTATAGTTTTTCTATTTATGAGCATAGCATTTTTAACAGAGTACGCAAGTTTTCAACTTGCAGAAAACGAAGCTGATGAAAGTGGGTATAGCATAGGATTTAGAGATATTTCTGATAACAGAATTTTGATAAAAAAACAGAACCAATCAGCATTTACCAATGAAGATTATGCAAGAATAAAAGGAATATCTAATATTGATTATATAGTTGAAGATGATTTGTTTATAGATTGTAGTTTTTCTTTAAATAGAGATGATATGAGTTTTTATGGGAATATTTTAGATATAAAGAATTTTAGAGGAAATATAGATTTGGGAAGAAAGCCAAATAATGACAATGAAATTATTTTAAGAATAGGAAGAAAGCACTTTTATATAACGAATAGAATAGATGAAGTTCTGGGTAAAACATTTTCAATAATGAATCCAAGTGATAATGAACAAATAAAGGATTTGACAATTGTAGGAATACAATATAGTAAAGACGATAATGATTATAACCCTAAATTTTATTCGCAAAGTGAAACATTAAGAGAATTAAGAAGTTTAGTAAATAAAAATTATAGTGATTTAAAAATACTTTTTAATAATAAATATGTTCAATATAATATAGAGCCTAATGATAATGTAAGTAAAGGATGTGTAATATTAGATGATGACTTAAAGTATCAATTTAAAAATTATAAAATTATAAATCAACCTGTGGATATTAGTGCAAGTAATATTTATTATGAGGAAAAGATAAGTTTAAAAGTTTCTAATACTTTTACAAAATCTAATTTCAAAAGATTAACTGGCTTAACAAAGTATGAGAATTATAGAAATACATTATTTATAAATAAAGAAGATTATAATTCTTTATTTAATAAATCTTCATATCAATCTAGTGTATATGTAAAAAATAGTGAGATTATTGAAGAAACAATGCTAGAATTAAATAATATTGGATTAAAAGCTAAAAAGGTAACAGATTATAAGGTTGATGATTCTGCAACCTACAAACAAATAATAAAAATAATAAAAGTAGTAGTAACGATAGTTGTAATTGTAGTATTGTTTTTTATATCATATTTGATAGTAAGGATAATTTTAAAATCAAGAAATGTATATTTTACAACATTGAGAATGTTGGGGGCAAGTTTTAAAAACATAAAGAGAATTTTAGATATAGAATTATTTATAAATTCAAGCTTATCATACATATCAGTTTTATTGTTTATACATCTAGTAAAAACAAATATAGTAAATGTTGATTTTATAGAACAGTTAGTAAACTATTTATCATTGAGAGAGTATATAATAATGTATATTATTTTGTTTTTTACTGTAAAATTATTATCCAGAAAATTTGCAAAAAAAATTTTTAAAAGTACAGCAATGAATATATACAATGAGGAGGTGTAATATATGGTAAAATTAGAAAAAGTTAATAAATACTTTAATAGAAGAAAACCAAATCAGATACATATTATAAATAATACATCTCTTGAACTAGAAAAAACAGGTTTAGTAGCAATTTTGGGACATTCTGGAAGTGGAAAGACTACTATATTGAATGCAATAGGTGGATTAGATAAAGTAAATAAGGGAAAAATTTTTGTAAATGGTAAGAAAATTACAAAAAGAAGTTCTTATGTAGTTGATAAAATCAGAAACTTAAATATTGGATATATATTTCAAGATTACAAATTGTTAGATAATTTGTCTGTTTATGAAAATGTAGCTATTTCTTTAAAAATGATAGGAATAAAAAATAAAAAAGAAATAGAAAAAAGAGTAAAGTATGTTTTAGAAGCAGTTAAAATGTATAGATATAGAAATAGACCTGCTAGAATGTTATCTGGAGGGGAAAAACAAAGAGTAGCAATAGCAAGAGCAATAGTAAAAAACCCAAGCATAGTAATTGCTGATGAGCCAACAGGTAATTTAGATAGTAAAAATTCATTAGAGATAATGAATATAATAAAAGCATTATCCAAAGATAAATTAGTAATTTTAGTAACACACGAAATTGATTTAGCAAACTTCTACGCTTCAAGAATAATTAAGTTACAAGATGGAAAAATTATAGAAGATTATGAAAATAAGCCAAAAGAATCTTTGGAATATAGACTTGATAATAAGCTATACTTGAAAGATTTTCAAAGTAAAGATACACTAAATAAAAATAAAATTAATGTGGATTTATATACAAATAATGAAAACAATGAGGTAAATATTGAATTAGCTATTAAAGATGGAAATATATATATAAAATCTAAAAGCCAAAAAATAGAAGTTATAGATGAAAATTCTGCGATAGAATTAGTAAATGAACATTATAAAAAGTTAGATAAAAGTATTTATGATGATTATGATTATAATTTAGAAAAAATAATAGACAAAAGGTATAAGACTAAATATACTTCTATATATGGAATTATGAAATCTATAATAAATGGATTTAAAAGAATTTCTAATTATACAATATTAAGGAAGATATTATTGATAGGTTTTTTTGCATCAAGTATGTTTATAGTATATTCAGTAAGTAATATTGCAGGAACACTTGATATAAAAGATACTGATTTTATGGTTGTAGATAAAAACTATTTACAAGTCGATATGGGAAATGTAAATGTTGAAAATTTTTTGAGATATGAACAATTAGAAAATATAGACTATATATTACCTGGGGATAGTAATATTAGCTTTAAAATAAAATTTGATGACTACTATCAATTATCTAGATATTCATTTGAATTATCAGGTTCTTTAGTTAGTATAGATACAATTAATCAAAATGATATAGTTAAAGGAAGATTACCAGAAGATAATTATGAAATTGTAGTTGATAAAAGAGTTATTGAACACATGGTAAATAGTGATTCAGGTATGATGAGAAACATGGGGATAAAGAGTGAAGAAGAATTACTAAACAAAACTATATCAATGAATAATATGAAAGATTTTGTAATAGTTGGTATTGCTGATACAAAAGCATTGTCAATATTTACGAGTAGAGAGATGTTTATAAATTTATTAAACAATTCAACCAAATCTGATGGACTAATGGGTATGTATATCCCAACGAGTAATGAAGAAACAGAAAGTGCAGTAATGGATTACAATTTATATTTAGACGATATTGTAATAACAAAGGGAAGATTACCAGAAAATGATTATGAAGTAATTGTAAACAAATCTAATCAATATGATATGAAATTGAATAAGAAAATAAAAACAAAAGTAAATAATAATGAATTAAAAGTAGTAGGATATTATGATAGTAAAAGTAATATACAAGCATATTTAGTTAATAATAATACTGTAAAATATGATGTAGTTAATAAAAGCAATGGTTTAATGATTTATCCTAAAAACAAACAAGATATCATTAATAAATTTAAAAACGAGTATAATCTAAATGTAATTGATAGATATGAAAGAGATAAGGAAAATTATTTAAGTAAAAAAGAAAAATCTATAAGAAGTTCTATTATTTTTGCAACAATAATACTTTCAATTTCATTAATAGAAATATACCTAATGATGAGATCGTCTTTTTTATCAAGAATAAAAGAAATAGGAATATATAGAGCAATAGGAGTCAAAAAGGCAGATATTTATAGAATGTTTTTAGGGGAAATTCTAGTTATAACAACTTTCAGTAGTATGTTAGGAATAATTCTTATGGCATATATATTAAATGGAATATCTAATATTCCTTATGTAGATAGAATGTTTATTATAAATAACAAGACAGTAGGAATTAGTATTTTAATAGTTTATTTATTTAATATTATAATTGGACTAATGCCTTTACATAGAGTTCTTAAAAAGACACCTGCTCAAATATTATCAAGATACGACCTAGAATAAAAGTATTATAGTTCATAATAAGTAAAAAACAGTTTGTAATATATATGGATAACCAAAAATAACAATTTATAAATATAAAATAGCAGAACTACCTCTGCTATTTTTATTTATATTATTCTAATTAATAAACAATTTTGAAAGAGATGAATCTTCGCTAAAGAAATAATCATACAATAAAGCCTCTATAAACATTAATCCCATAAATATAATAACTTCCCATGTAATATCACCATAAACAGATGAATAAGATTTTAGAATTATTGTATTGGTAACACCACATAATCCAGTTATAGTAAAAGCTATTATAGTATTTAATATGCAACATAAAAGCATAAAAAGTAACTCCTTCTTTTCTGACCTAGACATTTTATAGACCTCCTCCCCTATATGTAGTTATTGACTAGATTATTTTTTGCAAAATATTGTAATAAAAATCTCTATATGTAGTTAATCACTACATATAATTACATACAATGATAGCACAATATTCTTTATCTTTCAACAAAATACTTCTTTTTTTAAAAACAAAATGCAAAATCCTATCTAGTTAGTGCATTGTGTATATTTGAATGCAAATTCAATATAATAAGAAATAAAAAAGGAGGTAGAAATGGAAATTACAAATGAGCAGATCAATAAAACTTTTGGAATGATTTTTCAAGAATATCGTTTAAAGAATAATATTACACAAGAAAAATTAGCAGAAGAATTAACAAAATCCACAAAAACTATCTCACAGCTCGAAACTCGGAAAAGATGGAACAAGTAAGAAAACTGATATAGAGTTTATGAATTTCTTAGGTATTGCACCTAATATATTATATAAAAGTTTTATCACAAATCCAGATTTAATGCAGAAGATAGAAATTGATGAGAAAATTAGTGAATTAGAACCTGATAAGATTCAAGCATTGTTTAAAATAGTAGAAGTTCTAAAGAATCTATAATGGTATTTAGAAAGCTAGAATAGTCTAGTTTTCTTTTATTTTGTAGAAAAATGTCGGAAAATTTTTTTACCATTGAAATTACTACATTAAGAGTAAATTTACAATATCTAGGAGTTGACTAGATATAAAAATGTTGTATAATATATAACATAGTCATATTGGAGGCGATAAAGTTGAAAAATAGCAAAATAGAGGATTTATCAAGAAGAACAATAATCCTATTAGAGAATACTAAAAAGGAATATGCGAAATTCGCAGAAGAAAGAAATCTACTATATCGTTATTTAGTAAACAAAGATGATCTAGTAAACTGGGAAAAATATGTGAACCAATTAGAAGAAGTAATAAAATGTAATAAATAATATGATAATTCTGAAAAAGGAGGTACAAGGGAAAACAAATATATTTTTATGGGACTAATAATTGTGCTTTAAATGTAGTAATAAATGTATCAAAGTAAATTTTTTTTAAGCAAACCTACAAACTGGGTTTGTAGATTAGGAGGAAACATTTATGAAACAAGTAATTGAAGTCAATGAAACAAATGAAAGAAAAATTGATGAATTAGGAAGAATTGTTATACCACTTACAATAAGGCAGAAATTAAATTTACATGAGAACGATTATTTAGAAATATGTAAAAGTGGAAAAAATATTACATTAAATAAAATAGAAAAGTATCAACAAAAAGAGCATCTAAACAATTTTAATATCACATTAAATAATGAAATACAAATAAATATTGATATTAGCAAACTTAATAATAATATTCCAACAGCTACTAAAGGAATTGTAAGAACTATAGATCAATTAGGTAGAATTATAATACCAATGCAATTACGAAAAGATTTAGGTATTAAAGAAAAAGATTCAATAAAAATTTGTTATAAAGATAATATGATTATTCTTATAAAGAAGGAGTATGATAACCATAATAGAAGAAAACAGAATTTTAATCATAACAGAAGATGAGTTAGATAATTCTATGAAATACTCTAAAAACATAGACATATTAAAAATAGAAATTGATAAAAAGGCTATACAAGAATTAAATAGAAGATTCAAAGAGAAATATAGTTATATATTTTTTACTAAAGAATGTATTTATGGTAAAGAATTAATTAATTTTGTACCTTCATATTTTATGGATAATTTAAAAAATAAATTATTTATAAATGAACTTATAGTAAACCCACTAATAATGGAAAATATACTAAATTATAACAATGTCATTGAAATAGCTATAATATTAAAATACATATTACAGAATGAAATAAAACAAGAAGACTTTAATTTTAGTCAAGAGATGGATAAAATTAAAAAATTATATAGGTGTACGAACAATGATATATATCATTGTAAAGATGCAGTTTATCATGCTGTAGAAAAAAATTATGTACTAAATAATTTGGCAAAAATAGAATATGACTCCAGTAAAGATGAAATTGTAAAAAAAGTATTATTTAAGGCAATAGATAATATTATATATAATTTAAAAAACACTAACGAATTAGTGTTCAAAGAGTTTATTAGTATTATCATATAACTCATCAAGAGTAATATTAAGAGCCAAAGAAAATGCTTTAGCTTCAAAATCTTTCACAAGTCTTTTATTATGTTCAATTTCATATATATCAGCAATGAACATAGTAACACCTAGTAATTCCATTTTGCGACATAAATCTGGTTGAGAAAGACCTTGCATTTCACGATACTTTTTAACATTTGTGCCAATAATGTTTAAATTGTTATTAAATCTTCTAATTACACCCATTGCAAAAGCTCCTTTCTCATAAAATTTCTCTAGCATATTTTATAATATTTAAAGGGCTTACCCTACAAACTGGGTTTTATTTTTCGCAAAAAATATAAAAATTATACAAGAAAAGATAAAGGGATTAAATTTAGTTAGAACTAATAAATAAAAAATATAAATAGGAGGATAATAATTATGAATAAAATAAGAATTGTAGTAGCATGCAAGAGTTTAAAAATCCAAGATGCTATACGAGATTTATCAGTAAACGACAAGTTCGAAATACTTGATTTTATTGAGGATGAAACAAATGTTATTGAAACAATAAAATATACAAAACCTGATTTAGTATTTTTAGAGGATGACTTTGAGAATTTGAAAGTTATCAATGTGTTAGAACAGGTTAATAAAAGCTATTGTGAAGCAATAACAGCATTTGTAGTAATATCAAATAAAAAAATTCCTTTGCAAATGGGTATATATCATAAATATAATGTTTTAAATATTTTATATACACCATTGGATGATGAGGATATAAAAACTATATTATGGGAAAGTGAAAGCAAAATATCATCTTATTTTGAAAATGTAAAAAAGTTAAAAGAGCAAGGAATAGAAGATCGATTATATAATTATAGATATAATAGACATATAGACTATTCTAAATACTTTACCGAAGATGATTGTATATTGCTTAGAAAATTAGATGTATATATTGATTTTACACAAAAATATACAGAAGAAGAAAATGAAATATTTGCAATGAATCTTAATAAGTATTGGGATGGAGCAGAAGATACAGAAGGAAATCGTTTACCACCAACCAGAAAATTAGAAATTACTGGCGTTTCCAGAGATGATTTTAATAGAATATATGAAACAATAAATAATGTAGAAACTTTATATACATAAAAATATTTGGATGGTTAATATGAAAAATAAATTGGAAGAATTAAAAATTGAGTTAAATCAAACAGTACAAGATACAAACTGTAGTATAAATGAAATACTAGAAATTTCAAATAAAATAGATAAAGAGATAGAAAGAGTATATTGGGGTAATTACGATTAAATATGGAAAAATCATAAATCTCTTTTGATTTATGATTTTTTTATTTATTTATTTATTAACAACATCTTTTAACGCTTTTCCTGCCTTAAATACAGGTGATTTAGAAGCTGGTATTTTAATTTCTTCTTTAGTTTGTGGATTTCTTCCTTTTCTTGCTGCTCTTTTTCTAACTTCAAAAGAGCCAAAACCAACTAATTGAACTTTATCACCTTTTACTAATGATTCTGTGATAATTTCAACTAAAGCATTTAATGATTCTTCAGCACCTTTTTTAGTAGCACCTGTCTTTTCAGCTAATGCTGCAACTAATTCACTTTTATTCATCATATTCCCTCCTCTCATAATAGTATTTTGTTATATTAGTAATTTACCAAAAAGAAAGAATAAAGTCAATAAATAGAAGATTTTTCGACAAAGAATTTTAAATTTAATATTTGAACAAAATAAAAAAATATGCTAGAATGATAAATAGATTATAGAAAAGAGGCAAAATATGAACGAAAAATTTTTAAATCAAAACATAGATAGATTAGATGTACCTTGTGCAGTAATAGATAAATTAAAAGAAAATGGAATAACAGTTATAAAGCAATTATGTAGTAAAAACAAGACATATTTAAAAAACTTAGGGTTAGTAAGTGTTGAAATAAATAAATTAGAAGTTGAACTACAATTATTGGGATTGAATCTAAATTCTAGATACTAAAGAGGAGTATATTTATGGGATTATATACTGGGTTAATAAAGTGTAGTAATTGTAACCATTCTTTTAAGGGAAGAAAAGAGAGAAATAATATAAACTATAGATGTAATTATAGACTAAAATATGGAACTAATAAATGCGATAATGATAATATGGTAGAAGAATCCTACTTAACGGATCTAATAAAGCAACAACTAGATGTTATTAATATGGAAATAGAAGATGTTGACATACATTCTATTGTAGATTACATTATTGTATCAAGAACTAGGATTGAGATATTTTTTAAGAATCTTCCAATTAACAGTTGCTATTATGATAGTTCCTTAGGCAGATTGCACTTTGATACATTAAATGATTAAAAAGGGGTACAACAAATTTTCAAAAAAATATCGGTAGGGAAGGTCAAAATTGGAATAATTTATTAAAATTGGCATATAATATAAAGTAAAGAGTTTTTTGCCTAGAAATTCAACTAAATTTTCAAAAATGTATTGACAAAGGCTCATTAAAAGTATATAATATAAAAGCGTTGAAACATCGCGGGGTGGAGCAGTTGGCAGCTCGTCGGGCTCATAGAGGTAAATTGTGGCTCTACTTAGAAATATGTAGATGAACTGTGGGTGAATTCAAAGAAGGCTAAAGTATTTATTTGAATATCATGTTAACTTTGAGCCAAGCTAAAAGTACACTTTTAGAAGGTGCAGAGACTACTGGAGGAATAGAGTTTCCTTAATTACCAGATTTAGTACCCACTACCTAAAATAATATTGCAATATTATCAAGGTAAAGACATAGTCCAGCCTATAGTGAAAATTATAGATAACTAAACCCGAAGGTCGATAGTTCGAGTCTATCCCCCGCAACCAAAGTATAGAAACATTTACAAATTCGTGTAAATGTTTTTTTATTTGCACCTTATTATCCTATTTGCACAAAGTGTTTACATTTAGGGCAAATCCATCCATGATTAACCCCTTTATAATGTTCTACATATTCTGGATTTATATTTGGATGTTTTTCAAGATAATCACATTTACAAAATAAGTTATTATATTCCTCCATCTCTTTTTCTGTAACATCAAGATCAATTTCTGTAGTATTAATTGGATTACCATTAATATCTGTTTCCGTTAAGGTAAATTTCATTAATCTCACTCCTCTACTAAGAGTATAACGTATAAAATAAACTTTGTCAGCACATTTATTTATAATTTAATAATAAGATTATGCACACTTTTCTAGTTGTTCTTCACAAAGTAGTTCTTCTAGTATATATTCTAATACATTCACAACAATACTATTCCCCGCCTGTTTATAAAGCTGAGTATCTGAAATTCCTACAGATTTTGCTTTGTAAAAATCTTCATCATCAAACCCGCATAAGCCTCCAGCACTCTAAAGGAGATAGTTTTCTAATTCTCATATAATGTTTTCCATCTTCTGATACAAGGACAGTTGAACTTGAAGTTGTGTTTCCACAACTTGTAGTTTGACAAGGTGCAATATCAGTTATCTCTTTATTGTTGTATGGATTAAACATTGTTTTTTCAGCTATTTTTGTTTTAAAATTACTTGCAACAATAGATGTGGCAATCCCTTCTGGATCATAAACTCTGTCTTGTATGCTTAATTTGTTATACTTATTGTTAATACAAATTGGTTTATCTATATTTTCTAATGTAGCCATATTGGGTGAGGTTAAAATTGTTTGAGATACTTCTTTTCCAACTCTACCTCTTTTTGTTGTACTAGATGGATATGATATATTTATGGAATCACCTACTTTTGCTTTTGCATAACCACTCTTTGTACCTTCCTTAACTAGTACAAAAGGTTGCTTACTTCCTCCATTTGACATAGTAGTTAGAGTAGGAGAAATACCTTCTGGATTATAAACACTTCCAGCTTGATGCTTTTTATTTTCTTCATCATACAACCCTATAATTTTATCTACTTTGTTTTCATCTGCTATATATTGATTGTTCCTTCCGTCCATTTTGTGATAACCTGCTATGAGGCAAGAACTTATTTCTGGATTTTGCATAGTTCTGACTAATTTGTTACTTTTCTTTATTAATCTTCCGATACCTTTTTCACTAAGATAATACTTTTCTTCAACATTATCTTCCAAAAAATCCTTAAGTTTCCACAATAAAGGCACTTTGGGTGGAAAACAAAATTCACTTTGTGCTATATCTCCACGTACAGAGATAATAAAAACACGTTCTCGATTCTGTGGAATACCGATAATCTTTGCTATTCAATACCTTCCAATAGTTTGTATATCCTAAATCTGATAAATCTTTTAGGATAGAATCAAATTGACTCTTAAACCTTTTGCTAGTTAGATTTTTTACATTTTCTATAATACTGTAAGTTGGTCTTTTTTCTTTTAAGATTCTGTATCCTTCGTAGTATAACCCACTCCTAGTTTCATTTTCTTTAATGCCTTGCATTTTTCCTGCAATCGAAATGTCTTGGCAAGGAAATCCCCATGTCATAATATCAAAGTTTGGCAATATATTTGCATCAATTTTAGATATATCACCATAATTCAATTCTTCTGAAACATTATGAATCGCACAATATGATTTAACTGCAAATTTATCTATTTCTGAGAATCCTACTAATTCATAAGGGATTCGTAATCTTTCTAATGCTTTTTCAAAAGCCCCTATTCCAGAGAATAGGCTAAATAATTTTAACATATAATAAGTTGTTCCTCCTTTGTATAAAAAAAGACCTTAGGACATCCTAAGGCGAATTTAAGCCACTTTAATTTCACTATAGCTTTTATCAATTTCTTTCTTTTTATCTAACACATATTTTTCTAATTCTGTGCCAGTTATATTTCCAATTAATTTGTCATCTTTATCATAAATTTCATATTCCTTATCATCAACTAAAAATAGTGTGTAATACTGGTGTTTTTCGTTAAATGCAGTATATTTCTTAGGAATATGTATTTTTTCTTTAGTATAAGGTAAATTAATACAAAAGCAATCATTATTAGATTTTTTATAATCAATATGATTGCCTCCAAATTTTATATTGTGGATGAAAAGATTGCTTTTTGAAAGTTTTTCTTCTTTAATTGTGTCTAAATGATTAAGTTCTCTTTGCAATTCTAATACTGCTTTTTTTGTCTTATTAATCTCTATTCTCTTTGGTAAAGAATCTTTTATGATTTGCTTTGCCTCATCTATTGAATTTATCTTTAATTCATTTTGTAAACTTAAAAATATTTCTACATCTACAGGTAAAGTATAATCTGGATTTACTTCTTTATAAGACATTGCATATTGATAAACCTTAAATAACCTAATATAATCTTGTGCTTTTTCCGTTCTGTCAATAATCCTATTAAAAGTATCTTTGTTCTTTTTTAACATTTGATTTAAAGATTTTATTTGTTCTCTTTTATTATTTATTTGGATTTCTATATCTTCAAAGGATTTTATATTATATTTATCCAGGTATTCTAATTGTTGTTTTAATTTGTAATATCTCTTTATCTCTTGATACCTTGTTTTTTGATACTCACTATATATTTTACCTTCTGTAGATAACATACTTTTTTCTAAAGCTACTTTTGATTTATTTATTCTATTTATTAATTCATTATTAAATTTATTTTTAGAAACTCTTATTTCTTCTAGTACAAGATTGTTTTGCGATTTATAATAGTTATATAAATTTTGTTCAGTATATCTTGAATCAATAGTGGATAATCTTGCATACTTTTGCATACCTGTAGTTTTAACTGAAATATGTTTCCCTCTTTTTACACTATATCCAAGTATAGATAGCTCATCTAACATTTGCTCTATACTACTACATTTTAAAAGTAAATCCTCTACATCTTCTTTGATTTTTTGTTTCCAAGTTTGTTCTTTATATTGATGGTAATAATTTTTATTTTTAACTTTACTAAAGGTTCTCTTAGGCATAATATAACAACCATACTCACTTGCAATTTTATCACTTACATCACTTAATCCATAAAGCCCTTCTTTTGGATTAGCCAGTCTATCATCTAACTTTTTACCATTTAGATTTATAGAGTTTATCGCTATATGGTTATGAATATGACCTCGATCTATATGTGTACTAATAACACATTCAAAATCTGGATATAATTCTTCACAAAGTCTTTTACCTATTTCATTAGCTTGCTCTGGTGTTATATTATCGTTTGGTGAAAAACTTTGTATAACATGATAGGCTACTCTATTACCTCTCATATCAAACTTTTTTTGCGTCCTTGTAAAATTCAATAAAGCAGATTCTACTTTACAATTTATAGATGATGTAGCAGCGACTTTCTCACCATCATTTTTTTCATCTAAAATATATGAAATTAATTCGTTTGGAGAATTATAATGAGGCATCCTTTTTGTATAAGGCATATTATTCTTCCTCCATTTGTTTCTCACGATTTATTTCTTGCCAAACATCAAAATCTAATTTTTCATCAATTAGTTTTAACATATCCTTTTGGTTGTTAATAACATTAAACATTAGCGATTTAACAGCTTTAATAGATACATCATCTAAGCTAGTGGCATATTTAATTAAATTTCTTAATTCTCTGGTAATCTTTTTTATTTCCTTTGTATAATCTGCGTAGGCATCACATATTCTATCTGAATTTTTCATATCAACTTTAGTAACCTTTTCATAAATTGCAGCATCACGAATGTATGCAGCAAAACTTTTATAACAATAGTAATCTGCTTTTGTTTCTAATAATGTTTTTTCTTCATCTGAAACCCAAACCATAATTCTATGTGTTCTATTTTTTGAATTAAAATTCATATACATTAATCCTCTCTTTTGCATAAAAAATAAGAAGTAAAAATCTCACTTCCCTCATAATCTATTTATTAAATAAAAAAATATCGTATGGATAACCTGCCTCAATATATTTTTCTGTTAGTTCCATTTTATATTTTTCTAATAATTCTAAATACTTATATTTAAAACAATTTTTACATAGCCATTTAATTCCTTCTTTAGAAATTTTATACTTTCCATTATCAATGAATCTATAAGTTTTATTTACTTTCAACATTTTTAGAATTGCTTTTCTTATTGTTTCAGCTTTTCTTTTAAAATACTCATCCAATTCATATACATACATATTATCTACAAAAAAATCTTTAGTAGGTACATTTAATAATTCTTCATATAACTGTATTCTAGTTATAAAAAATTCTATATCTGCATCTATTAAAGGTTTTTCTTGTTGATAATATACATCTAATAACCAGTAAAAGCCTTCTGCTAAAATATAATGTTTTCTACTATCTGGATTTTGACATTTCCATCTACAAGAAGGGTGCTTTTCATTCATAATATCTATGGCATCAATCAAATCTTTCATATTTATATTTTTATTGGTTCTAGTCTTAATATTTAATAATTTAAAATTTTCTAAAGCTCTATGATAAGACATAAAAATTTTCTCTAGTTCTCTTTGTGTATCTGTATTCATAAAATATTCCTCATAATAAATAGATTCCAATTTTAAATTAAATATTATTTTTCTATATCATATTCTTCTGTTTTTGATTCTTCTGCATGAAGCCATTTATTATAAACAGTATCATAAGTTTGGTCTGTTAATTGGCATAATTTCTCAAAACATCTTTCTCTAACAATAGTATCAGAATCTCCACCAAGTAATTCATATACATCTTTACCTTTACCAGAGTTTAGTAAATTATTTAATTCCAGAAAAGTAGCAGTATCAGATAATGTTTCTCCTACATCATCACTTGGATATTCTTTAAGATACCATGATTTAATTGATATATCTAATTTCACAATTAGATTCCTTAACTTTTCATCATTCTCTTTTACTATACGAGTAATCGTATTTTTTACATTTAATTTAGTATTTTCTATATCCTTAGCATTTAATTTATAATTTAAAATAGATTGATTGCAGCTATCTAATAATTGATTAAAATGCTTATCTAAAATTGCATCTAAATATTTTAGTCTATTTTCACTCCATTTAGAATAATCTATATATACATTTATTCCTGTTGGCTCAGATCCTTTTGACACAAATATTTTAATACCAGACTTATTGTATTGATAATGTAAAGTACATCTCATTTTAATTCCTCCATAATCAAATTTTCTTTTGTTGTGCAATATATTTTTTATCACTAACTTTGTTAAGCCATTCAATAAATTCCTTTTGATTATTATAGCTTAATTTTGTTAATAACCTTTGTTCATAAATGTTGTACCAGCCTTTATCTGTTTCCTCTTTTGTTGCATTATCTGGTATCATCTCTTTGTGATGTTCAGGACAAAAAAGAGTATTCTCGACCTCTTTAATTATGTTTTTAAAAAATTGTCTTACACATTTCTTGTATTGGTCCATATCCTCAATTTGTAGTTCTTTAAAACTTACAAATTCATAATTGGCTACTTCATGACTATTTAAAGTATTTGTTCTAATATATACTTGTATATTTTCATCAATATATAATCTAAAAAATACTTCAAATTTCTTTATTGTTAAAATATATTTTTTATTTTTTTCTAAAGACATTTTGCCTTTATAAATCGCTGTATATTTATTAAAGACCTTTTCAATTTCATCTTTATTAAATCTTTCAATTTGTTTTTTTATATCCGTATAAACCACCTTCCTTAAATTTAAAAATCTTAATACTAGCAAAGCGAAGTATTAAGAGATGAGCAAAATCTCATTTTGCGTCGAATGAGTCAGGTATTTTTTACCGACTAACATTCGCAAGCATGGTGTTTTGACACCTCTACTGCTTGTTAGGGAAAACTCCCTAAAACCCTTTTAGCCCGCTGGGAGAAAATTTTTTGAGTTGATTCTTGAAAAAAGTGAAGCAAAAATGCTCCACTTAATCTCAAATTTTTATTCATAATCATAGTCAATTTCACTATCCTTTTTTGAAGATTTTTCTTCTGTTTTTATATTAAAAATTTCTAATTCTGATACATTAATTGGTTCTTTATCATACCATTCTATTGACTTTTTTATATCATCACTCCAAGTTAATCCTTTATGATTTACATATTCAAATAAGAATATATTTTCATCTAAATTATTAATGTGAGCAAGACTTTGAAACTCACTAAATGTATTTGTTCCATTTAAAATATCTGTTATACCTAAGTATTTTAGAAAGTCTTTGAACTTATTAAATTCATTTTCATTTGTTACTTTTATTGTATTATTTCCAGATAAAAAATCAATCCATTTATAATCATAAGTTTTCAAATTTTCACCTCTCAATATTCACATTCTATATCATTTTCTTTTTCATTTCCTTTTGATTTTCTATTTATATGCTCATAAATAGAATCTACATTTTGGCTTACTACTTTTATTCCATTAAAGGCATCTGTATCTAACTTAATCTCTGAATTATCTTCAAAAGTTATAGTGGTTAAATACTTACCATCTGAAATATCCTCTGTAGAAACATACATATATTTTATATTTAATTTATCCATTAGTTCTTTATATAGAGAAGATAAATGATATAATCCTTCATCATAATCATTACCATATTCCATTAGATTTTTTATTTTATGTTCTCTAAAATAATCTATAACTTTAGAGAGGATAACTTCTGAATAATTAGATTTATCTATTCCATAGTCATCAATAAAATCTTGATATGTTATTAAACCACAAGCCAATCTAATTATACCTCTATTAAAATCATAATCTTCTGTAGATTCTAAACTACCATATTCTTGGTTATATTTAATGTCTTGTGTATTAAAATATAGATGTAATGAATTTTCAAAATAATCTAATTGTTCAATGGTAAAATGAGTGAAAAAATCATCTACATTCTTATCTGATATGATATATTTTTTTATTAAAGGATATTTGGTTTCTGTTTCAATTTTATCATGTATAATATTCATATAATCCCCCTTTAACCACAAATTCCTAAATCATATTCATCATCTTTCGTTACAGTATTTGCATTATAAGTATCTTTATTTAATTCAATTTCCAATCTACATTTATAAAGTACATCAGAGTTAAGTTCATTTAAACTATGTTTGATAATATCAGCAGCAGATACTATTTCTCTAATGGTTGGTGGATTTTCTTGTCTTTCCCTTTCCATTACCATTTGATTAATGTAGCTTTCTGTATTAAAAGAATTGGATATATAATTCATATTCCTCATAATTCTTGATACATCATAATTTAAAACATCAATATTAAAAGAATAACTTATATTAGAGTTTATATTTTTAGATAATTTTAAATAGTTATCTGTATCTATTTGTGCTTTCCATCCACAACTTTCAATAATTGCTTTCAATTTATTAAGAGGTATTTTATCAATATTTATATAATCTCTTTCATTATAATATTTCCCTATTTTTAGTTCTCTAAAAATGTTATCTCTATCACTAAATCTAGTCCATAAACCACTATGGCTTAATAGCTCATTCTCCAATTCTCTAAACGAATTATTATAATATGCTCTAAAACCTTGTAAGTCATAGTGAGCAATATCTTCACAGGCATATATAAAAAAGTGGTACATTTCTTTGGTTAAACCATCCAATGTTCCACTTTTTTGTAACTTTCTATATGCTTTTACAATCTTCTCAAAAGGATATACACTATTTCCATCATAAAGTATATCAGATTTTAATTTGTTTTTATCAATACAGTCTTGTATTAATAATCTATCTTTAGATTCATTACCTGTTAATTCTAAATTTTCGATTATTGTTTTTTCATTTTGAATGATATTATTACTTCCATATAAAGTAATAGGTTTTCCATTCATATTTATTGTTATATTATTCAATTTTTAATCACCTCTTTTCCTAAATATCTATATCATATTCATTATCTTTTTGAATTTTATTATTATTAGATTGTAAATTAGTTATTGATTCATTTGCTTTTTCCCATTCTTTATTATTTATTAATGATACTATTTTCTTTATGTCTTTTAACATTTCAGTATCATATATCCTATACCTAAATGCAGCTGCAAGTTCATTAAGGTTGCCATGAAAATCCACAAAATCATTTAATTCAGATTTTCTAAATAATTCTGTAGGTTCTACAAATGAAAATTGTCTTTCAACTATATCTTTTAACATATCTATCGGAATTTTATTAGCACCATAAAATGTAATATATGTTCCATTATTTTCTTTTAGTTGCTTAATGTGTTCTTGAATTTCATTATCTTTGTACTTTGGTTGAGGTACACGTCGATTCATAATAAAGAATTCTTTTCCATCTTTTATCATAAAATTTGGGTACATAAGGCACTCATTCATATTCCAATAGTCATAACTTTTGCGAGGCTCTTTTTCAATAAATTCAATCACTTTTACTTACCTCCCTATTATTAGTATTTACTCAAACATATCATCTACAATATCGTGAGTTTCTAGTGTAACTTTGGAAACACTTTCTTTTAAATTTAAAAGTTCTTTATCCTCATAAAGAACTTTCTTCTTATATTCTATTTTTACAATTTCTTTCATAAATAAATTATCTCGATCTGTTCCATACATATCTTTAAATAATTGTTCAACTTTATCTCTAGTTTTTAAATCTGGAATATGTGATTCATACAGTTCCATATTGTTTAATAGATATTTCGGATATTTCAAGTTAATTAATTCGTTATTATGTTTTAATGTTATAGTTATCATTTGTGCATCTAAATCTTTTATAGATTGAACAATATCATGTTTCTTTCTATATTCATTATTTGGATTATTTTTTAATTGTTGTAATAAAGTATCTTTAAATTGGTTTTCTAATAAAGTAGCTCCTATATATTCTTTTACTGATATTTTATGATACGAATCATCATAGTATATAGATTCAATTTTTTCTGTAGTGTTTATATATTCATTAAAAATTTCTTTGGCAGTTTCTATTGGATTTTGAACATATCTTAATATAAGTTCCTTAATATCTTTCTCATATTGCTTACTATTAATTGAAAAAGATAATTTATCGTTTTGCTCATTATGAATATAGTCATGTGTAACATTATTTTGAATATTATTGTAATTCCATTCAGTTGCTATATATTTATCAAATATTTCTTTACCAAGAGTTGTTAGTTGTAACTTATTTTCTTCTATATATTTATTCAAATATATATTGGCTCCATCTTTAAGATTTTTTTCTATTAATTCAATGCTACTTTCATAATAATTGCTATACATCTCTTTAATATATTCAGAATGAAATTCTAATGAAGAACCATATAATTTTTTAGTGATTTTTTCAAAGAATCCTAAAAACTGCAATTCTTTTCCATATTCAAAATTGCCATAAGAAGGCTTGTAAATAAAATCAATGTTATCATTGTACTTTATCTTCAAGATACTATCTTCTCCTACTTTTGCAACAGTTTTATCATTATCTAAAAATTCATCAATATTCAGCTTAAAATCCTCCTTCTATTAAACATAATCGTAATCATAATCCGATTCTATTTCTTGTGTTTTGTTATCATGTAAAATATTTTTTTCTTTTAAAAAATCAATTAATTTATCTATTTTTTCATTTATTAGTTGTCGTTCCTTGCCTTCTGGAAATGCTTTTATTACTTCTGGTTCATTATTTTTATTCTGAATAGAACCTATAGCAAGGTTAGCATGCCCACATAAATAATCACTTTTATATCCTAATTTATCACTAACATAACAAGCAAAACTACGAGCAAACATCTCTATTGTAGTAGACCAATAATCATGCCCTGATTTAGCATATATCTCATCAAATTTAATAGAATTTTTATAAAAATCTGTTTCTACTCTTTGTTCTTTTCCTATTTGTTTTTTACTCGAACACACATAATTTTGTAGTTGTGCAATTTGCTTTCTATCTTCTTTAGAAATAACTCTACCTACAGTTTCTTTTCTTAAATTGGATAGGTCATCTATATCTTTATTTCCAGTTCCTTTAGTAAAATATTCTAAAAAATTATTAGATGCTGTTTCAGCATTGTGTATTAAGTTTTGTATAAGAATATCTTTTAATTCAGTTTGTTTTTCGTTTAGATGTTCTGATGGAAAGAAACTATTAACAAGATTCTTCATTCTAGTTACTCTTTTTAAGTATTCTTCATTTTGTTTTTTCATTGTTTCTTCATTGCAAACAGTCTTATATTTCATTGCATCTACAACATTTTTTATTGTTTCAGAAGTAGAATCTGAATATCTAAAATTATTTGTTAGAAATCCACTATATCCTAATTGTTTACCTATAATATCATCCAAAGCATGGCCCCATTCATGAGCCAAACTGCCAGCACCTCTCATCTTAGTCAAATTGATTACTTCTCTAGTTGGTTCATAATGAGCCAAAGCATCTCCACTACCTCTTGAACCAAATGCAATAGATAATTTACCATCTAAAGAAATATCTGTAGGAGATATTGAAAGAGCCTTACTCAGATCGAGCAAGGCATCATATCCATAATTTAGAGATTGTTGTCTGTCATTTTCATTGAGCCAGTTTCCAAATTCTCCACCCTTAAATTGAAATGTTTTTAGCATATCTTCACCAGTAATATTTCTATTATTTCTGTAATCTTCACCATCACGAGTAATATATTTTAGTTGTTCTGGAATAAATTTTTTCTTTCTATTTTTTGAATTATTTGTTTTCTCATTGCTTTGTTGTTTATAGTTTTCTAATATAAATTTTTCTGCTGCATCAATATTTTCTAAATTGTTTTTGATTATATTTCTTGTTGTTAAATCCATTATAAATATAGTGTTTTCTTTCCAAGTTAATATATCTGCAAAATCTTCTTTTGGATATATAAACCTTTTTCCAAGTCCTTCTTTTACTTCAATAACAGTTCTATTATTATAATCTATTGTCAATTTAACATTATCATTATCATACACAAATATATCAAAATTAGATAATACTTTTTCATCATCTGTATAACAAAATTGTTTTTTTCTTATTTCTTTATCCATATTATAAAAGTTACTTATTTGTGATGCTTGTAATAATTTATTATCAACGGCACTTGAAACTTCTGGTGAAACTCTTACATAATATGAACTCTTATCTCTTATAATATAATTGCTTAAAAATTTTTCATAAAATGTTAAAATATCATCTTCTTGTTTTAAATTCATTACATAATTACGTAATTTACTAACGAAATCAATGTATTCTTTTTGTTTTAATTCTATATCACTATTTCTTAGTAAGATTATAGGTTTTGTAGGAGTAGCATCTCTTATAGTTTTTATAAAATATGCTACTCTAACAGGTAAACCACTTTCAACCATTTCTTGATAATTAGGCTTTTTCCATATATTATCTTTCTTTATTAATTGGATTCTTTCAGCATCATTCATATAGGATAAATCATCTACAGAAAGACCTCGCTCTTTCCATAAATCTTTTTTTGCACCACCAATTTTTTCTCCAAAATCTTGTATTTCCATAGTTCCTCCTATATATCATAATCAATATCATCATCTTGCTCTTTATCTATATCATCAGTAACTTCCATAGCCCTTACTTGAATCATAGGATTTTCTTTTGACTCATTATAAGTATCTACTATGTCCTGACTTAATAAATGAAAGTTCTTTTTTTCTTGTTTTTGTCTATCATCCATATAGTTATCAGTAAATGAAATAGCAATTTGCTCATCTACTCTTAAATCTTTTGGATTTATTCCCATATCAATACATAGGAGAGCTTGCCTAAAATATTTTTCATCTTCTTTCTTTAAAGCATTTAGTTGATTATACATAATGGTAAGAAATTGCCTACTTGTTATTTCTCCCATATAATTTTCTTTTACAGCCTCTAGTATTTTTTCATAGTGTGATGGTGGTACTTTTGTTGGTTCACCACTATCTGGATTAATATAGGTATATGTCATATCACTCATACTTTTACACATATCTTTTAACTTCATTTGTGTAAAATCATCATATTGTTTTCTCATATTTTTAATTCTCCTTTCATTAAATTTCTAAATATCCAAGCAATATTCATCATTTTGTTTTAAAAGGTCAGTTGCCTCTTTTTCTTTAATTCCAGTTGCCATGCTAACCCCTCTATCTACATAGATTCCTTCTATAAATATCTGTTTAATTAAATCATTCATATCTGTAAATTTAGCATATTCTTCTGATGATAGACAAAAAGACCAATAGCCTAGTCCTGAATCTTGTTCATAAGAAGCTACAAAAATATCAATTAGATCTTTATCTTTATGAATAATTAATCTAAGCCTATTATTGTCATATATTCCATCAACATTATCACCTAATAATGTTATTTCTTCATTGAATATAATGTTTCCATCATTTTTAGGAAAATAAATTTCTTTTTGATTAATAGGAATTGTCTTTTGTTTTTCTATTCTATATATGTCTTGCATTAACTCTCCTTTCTATGCAACCTTTTCTAAGGAATCTGCTTTCTCTAAAAATGTTAAGTTGCAACAATCTTCCTTGTTTGGATTAACATTGTTTTTCCAATATTCATAGTGTTCTGTTACATCTTCACATACAGTTAGTTCTTTAAATCCTATTATTGATTGTAATTGTTCAATCTTAGTTTCCAAAGGTAAATGTAAATAATTACTCTGTTTTAGAGTATATTTTGAAAAGTCAATTTCTTTGAACCATCTCTTAATAAATGTATTTACTCTTAAAAATTCAACTAAAACCTTATCACAGTTAATATTATTAAGAACATCAAAATCAATAAATTCAAAAATAAAAGGGGACAAACGTAACGATACATCATACCCCAATTTATATAATTTTTCGATTGCAGCTATTCGCCTAGATGTACTAGGTGCTTTTTCATATTGGAAAGCAGTTTTGTCATCTGTAGAAGTAATAGATATTTGAATATGAGCTAATTCCTTATCTAATATTTCCAAATATTTATCACTTGCAACCATATCTGATTTTGTTACAATTAGATAATGAATCCTTCTTTCATTCAATAATTGAATTGTTTTATAAGTTACTCTATAAGCATTTTCAAAGGCTTGGAAGCAATCAGTCATTCCTCCTAATCTAATAACTGTTCCAGGTTCTATTTTATCAATTTGCCTTGCTATTTTATTTATATCTGCCACTCTAGGATTTAGTGGATTCCATAAATTCCTAAAGTCTAATAAAGATCGTGCATAACAATAACTACAGTTGTGGCTACAGCCACATCCATAAGTATCTAATCTTGTAGGATATTTACACTTACTCAACTCATTTCCTGTAGATTGTTTATAAAAACTTTTAAATTCTAAAGCTATAAAAATCCCTCCTTTTTCAAAAATTAAAAGAGATGACTTCACTAATTCATCTCTATTTCTCTATCATTTTTTAATTCTTTCATTAAATTATCTATATGTTCTTCTACATATTTTTTTGGATTTTTCATTTCATCTTCAATGTCTATATGAATTACCATATAATCTAATCTATTGTTAAAATCTATTTCTCCAAATTCATTTTCTAAATCTTTGTAAAATTCAATATAATATCCACCAGTATTTTCATCACAATCATTACTAACAGAATAGTAAATTCCTTTATATGTTCCTGATTCAAACTGTGGATATATGCTTTTTTCGTTAATCTCTTTTTCATATTCTTTTACTTTTTCTACTATTGTTTTTTCAAGACTATCAAGGGTATATGGAGAACTTCTTTCAATAGTCCTATTACCAATTTCATTATGCCTTATTGATACCTCAAAAGTTATAATTTCATCATCATTCCCTTTATAATGTTGAGTACCACCATACTCACTTTTATAGCATTTAATATTAAATAATTGAGAAGGACATTCTTCAAGATGCTTATGTATCTGATTTACCGATGCTCTTATTTTTATCCAACTTTCAGCCAAGTTTATATCACCTCCATAGTTTTTTATTTAAAAAGAGATATTAATTTCTTAATACCTCTAAACATTTTTTTATTTATAATCATCTCGATTAATTGTAATTTATTTAACACTATTATACACTTCAAATCCAAGTATTTCTATGACAATTCCTTGATCATATTCTTTTATTTTTCCTTCTTGTTCCATTTCCTCGATAGTAATTAGTCTTTTAACTTTTGATACTTTATAAACTAATGCTTTATATTCTACTGTACCACCATCTTTTAACTGATTTCTAATTGGGAACAATAAGACTAATAAAACTATTGCTACTGAAATTATGATTACTTTCTTCTTCATATTCTACACCTCACTTTCAAATTTATTATTGTAACTCCATTAAATCTTCCTTAAATTTATCATAATCAAAATCTACTTTTGTTTTTATAAGTTTTACTGCTTTTAAAATTGTTTCTTTAGTTAAATCAATTTTTTTCACACTACTAGCATTATGATAATTATTAAAGTCTATTTTAATAAATATAGAAACTAAACTCTTTTTATTAAGAAATTTTATTTCTTCTTTATATTTTCCACTGTCGTATATTTCTTGTGGTGCTACAATAGGAACTATTCCTATAATTTGTAAAGTATTGCTATATTCTTTATCCTTAAAAAATGTGTATGCTCTTTGACAAAATCTATATACTTCATCATCAATTCCATAATGTTCTTTATAATAACTTGGGGAATTTATATTTAATTCCATAATCTCACTCCTAAATTGACTATCTAATTTTTGTCAAGCCCTTTTTTATAAATTTATTATATTATTT
>CANPOS010000003.1 GCA_947575745.1 uncultured Clostridium sp. | reverse complement strand
TACTATGACGAAGAAACAGGAAAAAAAGAAATAGACTATATAGGAAAAGAAGATGAAGAAGGAATACCAGAAATAACAGCAAGCTACGACAAAGTAAAAGCAGTAATAACAGCAAATGCAAGTTGCAAAGGAGGAATAAAAGAAATACAGCTAATATATAAAAAAGAAATAGTACAAACACAGCCAGGAGAAACAGCAAATTTCAATGTACAAAAGACAGGCTGGTATCAAATAAAAGCAGTAGCCAATAATGGAAAAACAAGAAGTACATGGATAAGAATATCAAGTACAGTAATAGCCCCACTAATAGAAGTAATATCAGACGGAGAACAAGAAAACGAATGGTATGGAAAAGACGATAAACCAGTAGAAGTAAAAATAAGCACAGACAATCCAACAGTAACAAGAGTATACTACAAAACAAACAAAGACGAAGAATATACATATGTAGAAGGAAAAGAAGCAACATTAACAATACAAGACCCAGGAAGAACAATAATATATGCATATGTAACAGACAAACAAGGAAACGAATCAGAACAAGCAAACAAAGAAATAAAATACGACAATAAACACCCAGAAGTAGGAGAACTAGAAGTAGAAGGAGCAAAAGGAACAATAGATGGAACAGAAACAGGGTGGTACACATCAGAAGAAGTAACAATAAAACTAAACAATATGACAGATGAACCAATAGAAAGTGGAATAGATGGATATTACTACTATGAGATACCAGAAGGAGTAAATCCAGACCAAATAACAGAAGAACAAAAGATATATGTAAAAGGAAGTACAGGGCAAATAAAAATAACAAAAGAAGGAAGAGTGACAATTGGAATACAAGCAAAAGATAAAGCAGGCAATGTAACAACAGGAACAAAAACAATAATAATACAAAAAGATAGTATAGCTCCAATAGACTTTTTACCAAGTATAGTAAAAGAAAGTATAACAGCAGAAGGATTTACAGTCACAGCAGGAGCAACAGATGAAACATCAGAAATATCACACTATAACTTCTATGTAAAACAAGGAAGCGCAACTGTAAAAGAATTAAAGAATAATGAAGAAGGAAGATTTACAGTAACAGGACTAGAAGGAGAAACAACATATAACATAGTTACAGAAGCAGTAGACAAAGCAGGAAACATCAAAGTAGGAACAGGAATAACAGCAACAACGTTGATAGCAAATACACCACCCACAAAAGCGGTAGTTTCATTTAATTCAAAAGGAACAAACTACATAAAAGTAAATGCAAAATCAGAAGATATAGATGGAGATACATTAACATATATGTTATGCTATGGAACAAGCTCAAGTAACTTAAACTTGTCGGCAGATTTACCAAACCAAACACAAAATGTGCAAGTAGCAATACAAACACTGACTAATTTAAGCCAATATACATACTACTATTGGAGAGTAGATGTATCAGATGGAAAAGCAACAACAGAAGGAGATGTACAAGCACAGGTAAGGACATATTGTGGGGCAAGTCCTTGTAGCGGGGGGGTTCGTTCACAAGTTTCGTGTCCAAAAACTGTAACTACTACAGAACAATGTTCTGGACAAGGCTATTTTGTGGAGGACTTTGTGGTTTCGTCGCAACGTTGTGACATTTGCAAAGCAAATAACTATCCTATTCGATCAAACTTTGAATGTCCTGTTTGTGGCGAAATAAAAGTAAACTTCGTGTGTAAAGGTTGCAGAAAGAACTTGGTTGCTTGTGATAAGCTCATTACTAATACTACAACCTGTGGTAAGTGCAATGGGACACGGCTACTACTATACTTATGCGAATTGTACGCACAATTATGGATATGGGAGGTCTCATTACTATTGTGATAAAGCAGGGCATGGGAGTTATAGAGGTTCTTCAAGTCTACATGATTAAATTAATAAGAAGTAATTATTTAGATGAAGGTCTAAATAATTGCTTCTTTTATGACAAAAATTACAAGAATATAAGCAAATTTATTTATATATTGTAAGTAACTGCTTATTTACACAAAAAAGAAAAAAAGGACTTGTCCTTTTTTCTTTTTTTATATATAATACATGTAGAATAAACAGAGTTAATTTATAGAAAGAAGGAAGAACAAAAAATGGACAAAAAAACAATTGCAAAATTTCATGTACTTGCAATAATTTGTATAATAATATTTTCAGCAGTGATGGCACCAAAAACTTTGCAAAATGATACGTTCTATACAATAAGTATAGGAGAACATATAATGGAAAATGGAATAGATAGGGTAGATCCATTTTCTTGGCATGATTTAAAATATACATACCCACACTGGTTATATGATGTATGTATTTATTTAATATATTCAGTTCGGAGGAATGACAGGAATTTATATATCAACAGTTGTCTTAAGTGCACTTTTAGGAGTAGCTTTATATATAACAAATACAAAAGTGAATAAAAAACCATTATTCTCATTTGTGTTTACAATAGGAATAATGTTTTTAATGGGAGACTTCATTGCGGCAAGAGCCCAGCTTGTAACATTTATATTATTTATTTTAGAAATACTATTTGTTGAATGCTTCTTAGAAACAAAGAAAAAAAGATACGTACTTGCTTTAATGTTAATAGCATTATTAATAGCAAATATGCATGCAGCAGTATTTTATTTCTTCTTTATACTACTTATGCCATATATAGCAGAATATCTAATAATTGTTTTAAGAAACTCAAATTTCGTATATAGATATAGAATATTTGCATTAAAAAGTAGAATAGAAAAGCTATCAAAAAAAGAAGGAAAAGAAGAAAAGATAGATAAACTACAACAAAAATTAACAGAAACAGAAGAAAAATCCGAAAAACATAAAGAAAATTTAAAGAGAAGAGAAGAAAATCCATATAGAGTAAAACTAGTAAAAAGAGATGCGACAAAGTGGTTAATATTAGTTTGTATATTGTGTTTACTTATGGGCTTATTAACACCTTTAGGAGATGAACCATATACACATATATTCAAACTAATGTCAGGAACTACAACAGACAATATATCAGAACACCAACCATTAGTACTTGCAAATCATACAGGAGCAGCAATTACAGCGGTACTACTTGTAATAATATTAGTTTTTACAGACACAAAAATATCTCTAAAAGATTTATTCATGATAGGAGGACTATTAGTATTAACAATAACTTCTAAAAGACAATTTTCAATGTTAATAACGATAGGACGGAATATCATTTACATCACTAATATGTAGCTTTGTAGACAAATATGATAAAGAAGGGGTAAAAGAATTTACAGAGCTAATGCTAACATGGAAAGGTAAAGTAGTTACAATATTACTTGTTGTATTATGTTCATACACTCTATATTCTAAAAAGATAGATAATGATTACATAAGCAAGAGCTCATATCCAGTTGAAACAGCTGATTATATCTTAAATGAAGTAGAAAATGGAGACTTAGACTTAAGTAAAATGAAGATGTTTAATGACTATAATTATGGAAGTTATCTATTATTTAGAGGAATACCAGTATTCATTGACTCACGTGCAGATCTTTATTCTCCAGAATTTAATGAAGATTGTAATATTTTTAGTGACTATTTAAGCATATCAGGAATTGCAATGTATTATGAGGATGGATTTAATAAATATGGAGTAACACATGTAATGTCATATAGAAATTCTAAATTAACCATGCTACTTACTAAAGATACTGACAACTATAAAATGTTATATAAAGATGACCATTTTGTATTTTTTGAAAGGTTGAATGTAAAAACAGAAAATGAAGAATAAAAAAGAATATATTATAGACGAAAACTTAGCAAATGTAAGATTAGATAAATGTATAGTAGCTCTAGATAAGGAAATATCTAGAGTTGCTGTACAAAGATTAATCGAAGAAGAAGAGATACTTGTAAATGGAAAGAAAGAAAAAGCATCATATAAAGTAAATATAGGAGACAAGATTTGTATAGAAAAGCCAGAAGCAAAAAAAATAGAACTTAAAGCAGAAGATATACCACTAGAAATACTTTATGAAGACTGTGATATAATAGCCATAAATAAACAAAAAGGCATGGTAGTACACCCAGCAAATGGCAATCCAGACGGAACTTTAGTAAATGCAGTAATGAATATATGTAAAGATAGCTTATCTGGTATAGGAGGAGAAATAAGACCACGGAATAGTGCATAGATTAGACAAAGATACAAGTGGAGTTATAATAATTGCAAAAAATGACAAGGCACATATAGACATAAGCGAGCAAATAAGAAAAAGAGAAGTAAAAAAAACATATATAGCACTAGTTAGAGGAAATGTCAAAGAAAATGAAGCAACAATAGATATGCCAATTGGAAGATCAGAAAAAGATAGAAAAAAGATGGCAGTTACCAAAAAACGGAAAAGAAGCAATAACACATTTTAAAGTTTTAAAAAGATATGATGGATTTACTTTGCTTGAAGTAAAAATAGATACAGGAAGGACGCATCAGATAAGAGTACATATGGCAGAAATTGGTTATCCAGTAGTAGGAGATATGTTATATTCAAATGGTAAAAATCCATTTAATGTAGAAGGACAAATGCTACATGCAAAAAGGATAGAATTTATGCACCCAACTACAAAAGAAAAAATGAAAATAGAAGCACCATTGCCTAAATATTTCGAAGAAATAATAGATAAATTAGAGGAGATAGAATAATATATGGAAGAAGTAAGGCTACAAAAATATTTGGCAAACTGTGGAGTAGCTTCAAGAAGAAAATGTGAGGAATATATACAAGAAGGAATTATTAAAGTAAATGGAAATATAGTAACAGAACTAGGAACAAAAATAAATCCTGAAAAAGACACAGTAATGTTTAAAGAAAAGCAAATAAGAAAAGTAGACGAAACACATATATATATTTTACTGAACAAACCAATAGGCTATGTAACAACAGCAAAAGATCAATTTGGAAGAGATACAGTTTTAGACTTAGTAAAAATAAGCAAAAGAATAGTGCCAGTTGGAAGACTTGATATGTATACATCAGGAGCATTAATTTTAACAGATGATCGGAGATTTTGTATATAAAGTAACACACCCAAAGCACGAAATAACAAAAACTTATACAGTAACTTTAGGACGGAGAAATACAAGAAGAACAAATAGAAAAACTAAAAAATGGAGTAGAAATTGAAGACTATGTAAGTAGACCAGCGCAAGTAAAAATCCTAAAAATAGATAAAGACAAAAATATCTCAAGACTTGAAATTACAATACATGAAGGAAAAAATAGAGAAGTAAGAAAAATGTGTGAAGGGGTTGGTGCAAAGGTAAAAGCTTTGCATAGGACTAAAATTGGTAACCTTTCAGTAAAATCACTAAAAATAGGAGAATGGAGATATTTAAAAGAAGAAGAGATAAAAAATTTGCAAAACTAATAATAAATGTAGTATAATATATTTGTACAAAAGATAAAGGAGATATATATGAAGTATCAAAAGTTTAATATATCTGAAAGTAACCTAGAAAAGGGAATGATAGTAGAAGGAAAGGTAAAACAAATAAAACCTTATGGTGCTTTCATAGAATTAGAAAATCGGTATAAGTGGACTTTTATATATTGAAGACATATCAGTATCTAGGATAAAGTCGCCATTTGATAGATTTGAAATGGGACAAGATATAAAAGTTATGGTAAAGGATATAGATAAAGAAAATAATAGAGTATCTTTTACATACAAAGAATTACTAGGAACTTGGGAAGACAATATAAAAGAATTCAAACAAGGAACAGTAGTTAAAGGAATTGCAAGAGAAACTGAAAAAGCAAAAAATGGAATATTTATAGAATTAACACCGAATTTAGTAGGACTTGCAGAATATAAAGATAATATAGAATATGGACAAGATGTAAATGTATATATTAAAAAAATTATACCAGAAAAGAAAAAAGTAAAACTCTTGATATATGAAGAATAAAGGAGGAAAAGCCATGATAGAAGATAAAGAAATTGAAGCTGAGAAATCACCATTTGCTTTAAGAAAAGGAGAAATAAAAACATTTGATGGAAAAGATGGATATGTTTCAATGAACCAAATAGTACATAAAATTAATTTAGGACATATCAATGATTTACACTTTGCAATACTTGACTTAGTAAACGAATTTGAATTTATAACCTCAAGACAGTTATGTCAGATGTTAGAACATAAAGGAATTGAATATAAATCACAAGATAAATTAAATAACAAATTAGAACAACTTGTAAAATCAAAGATATTAACAAGATACTATTTTACATCAGAAGACGGAAAAGGTATATATAGAATTTATTGCTTAGAAAAAATGGGAAAATATCTTTTAAATTCAAGAGGAATAGAGTGTAAATGGCAACAGTCAGACAATACTAAGCCAGTTGCTATGATAAAGAAAAGACTTGCAGGAAACCAAGTAATAATTGCATATTTAAAAAAAGTTAAAGCTTTTGATAAATATGTAGTTAAGCCAACTTTACAAGCAAAAACACTTGGGAAAGTTTTCAAGTCAACAGGAGGCTCTGTAACACTTACAAAGAATTCTAAATCAATTACATTTTTATTTGAAGTAGTAAGAAGAGAAGATGAATGGCAAAGAAAATTTATAGATAAAATGAAGATGTATCAGGACTTTTATGATAACTTTGTAACAATGGACTGTGGATTTAGTACAATTCCACAATTAATAATTGTATGTGAAGATGAAAGACATGCAGCAGAATGCTTTAAGGAGATTACACTAAACAGAATAGAAATGACGAAAATAAAACTATACTTTACAACAGATTTAAGACAAATAAAGGATAATTTAACAAAAACTTTAATAGAATTTAAACTAGATGAGGAAACAAAAAAATACAAAGTAGAAGAAGTCGAATTAAAATTATTGGATTAGAAGTGGATTATTCTAAATTTGACACAAAAGGATTAATAATCATTTTTTCAGTAGATGTTGGGGGATCTTTTTAGAAAATGTATGAACAAAGTGAAGTACATTTTCTTAAATGGGGACACAAGAAAAAATATTATTAATCCTTTTGCATTAAAATTAAGCAAAAATTAAGTAAAGGCTTGCTTTTTTGCTTAATTTATGGCATAATATATATGTATAATTATGTAATAAAATGTAATTAAAAATAAAAGGTCGGTGAGTCTTTTGAAATATATCGATAAATTACTAAAGATACTAAAAACAGATAGGAACACGTTTTTTACCTATATATTTACACTACTTACAGCTTATATAGCAGTTGATAGAGTAGTAGAAATGTTATTCATGATATTTACAGGTGTTTCTGTTTCATATTGGGGACCAATTGCATATACTTTTGCACTTGCATGTCCAGTCTGTGCATTCTTGTTTTCAGGCTGTTCAAAATATGCAGATTCGGGAAAGATTAAATTAGCAATAATATATGCTTATGCAATAGCACTTTACATAATTGGAATTTCAATGGTATCACAATGGATAAATGCTGGATTATGGCTATTTTTATTCTCAATGCCAAATTATTTAGAAGTAGTAACAAAATTTACAAGTGTTATAAAACCAGCCTTCCAAGCAATATCAATATATATTCCACTCGTAACTTTTTACTCAGTATTTTGGTGGTGTTACTGTGGAGTTGCAGATACAAGATTAATTCAAGAATCTATTTGGGATTATAAAGGGATTGATTTATCAAAGAAAACAGCTAAATCAGGAGCTTACAGTTTTGAAAATGTCATATCAATAGACAAAGAAACAGGAAAAACAGTTAAATTATATGATAATAGAAGAGCAGAACCAATGTTAATTGCTGGTTCTTCTGGAATGGGAAAAACAGCTTTAGTATTAGAGCCTATTATGGGACGTGATATAGAGAAAAAATATTTCTTTAAAGAAGCAGCAAAGGAAATGGGATTTACAGCACTAAAAACTGGACTTGCAAATTTAACTTGCCCATATACAAATGACTACTTAAACGAAAATTTTAGCTTAGATATGCTAGAACCAATAGAAGGAAAAGAAAAATTATATAAGGCATATCTTAACAAAATAATATATTGTGAAGGACCAAAAATAATATATAAAGATTTAGGAATAACAATGCTTTCACCAGATTATGAATCAACAACTAGAATGATAGATGTTGTGAAAAATTTTAACTTAAAGTTAAATATTGTAGATCCAAATAACATGAATTCTATTGGAATAAATCCATTCTCATATGGAGAACCAAGTGAGATAGCGTCAGTAATATCTTCAATTCTTTCTGTAACATATAAATCTACAAGACCAGCAGAAGATGAAGTATATTTCCAGAATTCAGCGGCACAAGCAGTAGAAAATTTAACAATATTACTTGTTGAAATGTATCCAAGATTAAATAATGGTGATCTTCCAAATCTTGAAGATATGTTAGATATGTTAAATGACTTTGATTTAGTTGCAGAAATGTGTAAGAAAGTTGAGGAAGATGAAGAACTAACAAGAAAATTAAAATTACAACTTGGATATTTTAGAAAACATTTCTATGCAGATGGAGTAATGAGAAAAGATACAGAAAAATTTGTACATACAGCAATTACACAGTTAGATGCACTACTTAGAATACAAGGAGTTAAAAATATACTTTGCAATAGAACAAATAATATAAACTTTGATAAAGCATTAGCAGAAGGAGAAATTACAATAGTATGTACAAGAAGAGGAGATTTAGGACCAGTATTGCAAAAAGCATTTGGACTATTTTTCTTACTTTCAATGCAACGTTCAGTATTAAAAAGACCAGGAAATGAAAACTCTAGAATTCCACACATGTTATATATAGACGAATTCCCAGACTTCTTATGTGAAGACACACTTGGACTAGTAACTTTATATAGAAAATATAAAGTTGGAACACATATAACAGCACAAAACTTAGCACAATTAAATGCAACAGATACTTCACAAAGAACTATAATTGCAAATTGTACAGCTAAAATAGTAGTAGGAAATATTGCACCAGAAGAATTACAATTCTGGGTTGATGAATTTGGAGCTAGAAGAATGTGGGTATATTCTCAAGATATGGACATAAAAGCAGAGGGAAAAGGAAATCAGTTCCTTGGAGGAAATTCAAGTGCCAAAGATATATCTTATGGAAACTACAAAGGAGTTAAATACGCATATAAAAATTGGTTTGAGCCTGCAAAACTTCAAAATCAACTTACATTTAAATGGTGTGCATTTAAATATAAAGATGATAAGGGAAAAGGATTTACGGGACTTGCAAAACTTGACTTTATGCCTTCGAAATATAAAGAACCACATAAATCAAAGAAATTTGATTTTGCAAAATTCCAAAGTGGAATTTTAAATGAAAGTGCAATGGAAACATCAAAGAAAAGATCAGGATTCGATCCAAGAAGAGTAGACTTTGACTCATATACTGACGATGAGGAAGTAAATCCAATACAAACAGATGAATTAGATGAAAAATTCTTATTTAACAATGAAGATGCAATTGTGTTTGATATGCACAGAGATACAAAAAAAGAGTAAATTTTGCAAAGAATCAGCATCTTGCAGCGTTAGACTGCGATAGAAAACAAATCAACGTACACTCGTACGCTTCATTGTTTTCTATCTTGTCTGCCTTGCAATATACTCATTCTTTTCAAAATTAAATATCAAAGTTAATAAAGGAATAGCATATATATAATTTTTCGATAGACGTTGGGGTGACCACTTTAGAAAATGTTATGAGCGTGAGCGAATTACATTTTCTTAAGAATGGGACGCAAGAAAAATTATATATATGCTATTCCTTTTGAAAGAACTCTATCTAATTATAGCCATTACAATAGAACCAATTAAAGCGATAAAAGCAAGGACAGTACAAATGATTGCATTTAATTTATTTCCATTATCTTTATATTCATAAATTGCATATCCGAATAGTTTTAGCAAATGCAAAAATACTTAAAATCGAAACCACAATAACCATATTAGCCTCCTTAAGATATTAAATAACTTGAAATAACATCTACATCAACCTTTATATTAAAAAATGAATTTGAATAATTATCAAGCCAATCATATTCCATCCACTCATCCCATGTTTTAAAATTCCCAACAGCATATCTGCCAAATAATGCAATATCAGATTTATAGTTTTTAGAAGTTTTATATAGATAGTTTTCTAACTCAGATTTCACATAAGAAACAGCATATTCTTCTATTGTTTCTAAATTATTTCCCTCAAAATAATTAGAATTTTTAGTAACAGACATTATTCTAGCATTTAATTTGACATCAGTTGAAATATATGGAGAACCATTTACAATTTTTACAGTATTCTTTGTGCTTTTATCTGGAGTTATAAATAAATCAATAGAAAAATCTTCATTAAAAGGACTAGGGATAGAAAATATACATTCTTCTAATTGATTAGTCACAATTAAATGACAAATAGTTTCTATGGCAGTAAGTTCTCCGAACCAATGCATCACCTTTGAAAACAGCTAAACCTACAACATCTATATTTGTAGAAGAACGTGAATTATCATCCGAATTGGATGTTGTTTCTCCTGCAATAGTATCAGAATCAATCGAAAGAGATGCTGAAGAGCTATTAGAAGAAGTGACAGATCCAAGAATTGCACAAGGTTCTCCATAAGTATCTGAAATTCTATTGAAAATATCAGAAATAGTAAGATTAGCTGTATAGCCAGTATTTTTACTAGAAGCTGCAATTATTTCATAATATTTAGCAGTTATACTTTCAAGTTTGGATTGAGATTCTGATAAAAATGCATAGGCTTCAGAACGAGAAACTATTACATTACAATCAGGTCTAACTTCTACATTGTTTATTAAAGTATAAATAATATCTGAAATTCCTAAGGTAGCAACTTCTTCAGAAATTACTAAAACCTTACAATGGGAAAGATTCAATTTCTTACTAATAAAGCCATTAGCTAGATTTATTGCAGCTTCAATTGAAGGTGCTTCTATTGTATCTATAACAGTATCAGAGGAATCAGAAGAGCCACTAGAAGATTCGCCAGCACCATTCTTAGAAGGAATAGAAAACTGAAAGCTTACCTTTAAATCACTAGTTTCTCCGCACATCTACACCGTATAGCAATTACATAAGCCATATCATTTATATCTTGTTTAGTTGAATAGCCACTTATTGTAAAAGAAATAAGGACTAATGCCACGATAAGCATACTAAGACGTTTTTTCAAGACTATTTTCTCCTTTCTTTAATTCACGTTTTTTCTTTATATAAGCAAATAGTAAAATTACAGAACATACAAAGAAAACAAATATGATAGAAACATATTTATAAAATGTATTTTCAAAGAAAGTAGTATCTGATATATTTTTAGGTAGCATAGCAATTATAAATAAAAATGCTGAAAAGCAATAAACCATTGAAGAGTCACTTTTAATATTAGTTATCTTCTTGAAGAAACTTAATATAAAGTGCATTATAATAGCTAAGTAACTAAATATAGACATTATCCAAATAAGTATAAATATTGCATCAATGCTTTGTATAAAATCTCCCAAACTAACATTTCTGGCTAAAATATATATAGACAAAGTATTATTAATTTCTGTAATAGAAGGTATTAAAAATAAAAGGGCAATAATTCCAAGTATTAAATAAATTGCATAAACAATTAATGAAATAATTCCGAACCTTCTTTAATCTCTCACCGATTACCAATTAAAGGAGCTATTAATCCTAATATTAGAGTGCTACTAAATGCAAAAATATTTCCGAAGTCCTGTAAGAAAAGTTTTAGAAACTCCATATCCAAGTATTGGTAAAGCTCTTTCAGGCATAAATTTAGAGGCAGAAGATACAAAGATAACTACCATAGCGATTAATATAATAGGAAGAATCATAGTAGTTGTTCTTGCAATTACTTTAAAACCAAATAAGTTAAGCATAGCAGTGATAACTATAAAAATTAATATTACAATTTCTAAATCTATATTTGGAAAATAAATAAGCACTAAACTTTCCGAGAAAATTCTAATTACAAAAGCAGAAAGTATTAGAAGATATAAAGTAAGTAGAGCACTAAATACATTTTTGATTTTTTTTCCAGCAGCATATTCACATATATCTATAATATCATTATTAGGGAAAAGCTTAAAAACCTTTAAACCAAGCCCAAATACAATAAGAGAAATTATAAACACATAAATAAGATTTAGAATAGTTGCAGGACCAGTTTCATTTATTAGGTGATTAGGTAAATTTAATATTATATGCGAAATCATAACAGTAACAGCAATTGCAATTGCTTGAAAAGTCCCAAGCTTTCTTTCTTTCATAATTAAAATCTTCCTTTCCTAAAATTATATAGCTATTTAGCACCTTTTTTCCATTTTCTACTAATCTCATCTTGCCTTTTTTGTCTTTTAGTATTTAAAAAAGTTCTCCTATTTTCTCTTTTCCAAGCAGGAGGTAAAAAGTAGTCATATCCTTCAGAATTTGCAGCAGGAGTAAATGGGCTTAAATAAGAAACTCCAAATGAATTTATACTAGATAGCATTGCTAAATGTAGTACAAATACAAAAGCTATACCTAAAAATCCAGCAAAATACCCAAGAATAATATATGCAAATCTCATCAAACGCACATGAAAACTTAAAGAATAATCAGGCACAGCAAAAGCTGTAATACCAGTAATCGCAACAACAATTACAAGAATAGGGCTAACAATATTTGCTGTAACTGCCGCATCTCCTAAAATTAAGGCACCGTACAATACCTATAGTTTGCCCCAAAGGACCAGGAACTCTCACACCAGACTCTCGTATAAGCTCAAGAGAAATTTCCATTATCAAAATCTCAAGAATAACAGGAAAAGGTACATTATTTCTTGATGCAATTATTGCAAAAAGAAATTCAGTAGGAATTAACTCTTGATGAAATGTAGTAGTCGCAACGTAAAGTCCAGGAAGTAGTAGAGTCAAAAACAAAGCGAAAAACCTAATACCTTTTAGTAAATCTGAAAATTGATATTTTATATTTCTATCTTCTGGAGAAGAAAGGTAATCAATAAGGATTCCAGGCGCAACTAGAGCATAAGGAGTTCCATTAACTAAAATAGCAACACGTCCCTCCATTATATAGGAAGAAACTCTATCAGGCCTTTCAGAAGCTATAATTTGAGGAAGACTGTAATTTGTATCTTCTATTAAATGTTCTAATTGTCCAGAAGAAGTTAAATAATCAATACCTAAATTATTTATTCTGTATTTAACTTCTGCAACTAAATCATCATTAGCTATATTTTTTAAATAGCATACACCGAATTTTTGTAGAACTTACAGTCCCAACGCTCATATCCTCAATAATTAAATTTTCATTATTAACAAGTCTTCTTAAAAGACTTGTATTAGTCCTTATAGACTCAACAAAGCTCTCTTGAGGGCCACGAATAATAATTTCATTTTGCGGAGGAGAAACACTACGCTTTTCAAATCCCTTAGCATCAATAGTAAAGACTGTATCAATAGTATCAACGAAAAGAGCCGACATCCCAGCATTTACTTTCTGAAAAATGTCTTTAAATTTATTAGAGGTAGAAACATCATTTTGTGGTACAAGGCACTCAGATATATAATCAATAAGATTAAATCTTTTGACACGCCTTACAATAGCATTATTAGTTACAGCGGTACTTATTATATTTTGCTCGCTATTACTTGTATTAGAACTATTTTTAAGCATAAGAGGCTCTATAACAAACTTGTTAATAGAGTTACTATCAATCATACCATCAATATATAATAAAAATGCTTTGTATTGCTTATTTTTAGCATTGATATAAAAGCTTCTGATTTTTATATCACTATTAATTAAAGTATTATATTTTACTTTAACATACTCTAAATTAACATCAATAGAAGGATAAACATTTTCACTTACATTTTCTAAAGGCTCTAGTTCAGGAGAATTATTTATTACCTGACTATCTTGATCAGCATCAGCATCAGGTAAAATAAAATTATAATCAGGAGCCTCTTTGTATTTTATTAAATTAATCAAATTATTTATAATTTTCATAGTATTAGGTATTATTTCAAAAAAAATAATAAATATGTATAAAATGGTAATTATTTATTTAAAATACTGGATTTTATAAGCATCGTATGATATAATTTTAAAAAAAATTATAGAAAAAGAGGTAAGAATAAATGGAAAGAAAAAGAGGATTTGAAGTAGCAAAAGGATTTGAAGATAAAGGAATAAACATGCCAATACGTAAAACAAAGTATTCAGCAGGTTATGATATAGAAGCGGCAGAAGATATAATAATACCAACATTTAAAAAGGGAATGAACCCAACACTTGTAAAAACAGGATTAAAAGCATATATGCAAGATGACGAATATTTAAAATTATGTAACAGAAGTTCAAACCCAAAAAAGAAAGGACTAATACTTTCAAATAGTATTGGAGTAGTAGATGCAGATTACTATGGAAATCCTGATAATGACGGACACATTATGTTTGCATTTTATAATATAAAAGAAGAAGACGTAGAAATAAAGAAAGGCGACTGCATAGGACAAGCTATATTTGAGAAATTTTTAGTAGCAGATAATGATACAGCAGAGGGAGAACGTGTAGGTGGCTTCGGCTCTACTAACTAAATAGAAAGGATAAAAAAACAATGACTGCAATAGAAATTAGAAATAAATTTTTAAACTATTTTAAAGAAAAAGGACACAAAATCATACCAAGTGCTCCATTAATACCAGAAAACGATCCATCAGTATTATTTACAACAGCTGGAATGCATCCACTTGTGCCTTACTTATTAGGAGAAAAACATCCAGAAGGAACAAGACTTGCAGACTATCAAAAATGCTTAAGAACAGTAGATATAGACGAAGTTGGAGACAATAGACACTTAACATTTTTCGAAATGCTTGGTAATTGGTCTTTAGGAGACTATTTTAAAAATGAATCTATAAGATATAGTATGGAATTCTTAACAAAAGAACTTAATATTCCAATAGAAAAACTATCAGTAACATGCTTTGCAGGAGACAATGATGCACCAAGAGACGAAGAAACAGCAAGAATTTGGAAAGAAGTAGGAATGCCAGAAGAAAGAATATACTATTTTGGAAAAGATGATAACTGGTGGATAGCAGGGGACGAAGGACCATGTGGACCAGATACAGAGATCTTTTATGATACAGGAAAACCAGCATGTTCTGATAAATGTAATCCTTCATGTAGTTGTGGAAAGTATGTAGAAATTTGGAACAATGTATTTATGGAATATTATAAAAATCCTAATGGAACATATACAAAGTTAAAACAAAGAAATGTAGACACAGGGCTTGGACTAGAAAGAATGAATATGCTTTTGCAAGGAAAAGAAACACCATTTGACACAGAAATATTTAAACCAGTAATGGATGAACTTGCAAAACTTGCAAAAAATGATAGTATAGAAAGTAGAAGAATAGTTGCAGAACATTTAAGATCAAGTATGATGATAATTGCAGACGGTGGAAAACCAAGCAATATAGATAGAGGATACATTTTAAGAAGATTAATAAGAAGAATGATAAGACACTTAAATAAACTACAAATAGATTTGAATTTATTACCAGAATTAATAAACCTAAACATGGAAGTACTAAAAGAAATGTACCCAGAACTTAATCAAAATAAAGAAAATATAGTAAATACAATCATAGAAGAAAAAAATAAATTTGCAAAAACTCTAGAAAACGGAGAAAGAGAACTACAAAAAGAATTAAATAAACTAAGAGAAAAGAATTCAAGTACACTTTCAGCAGAAACTGTATTTAGACTATATGAAACTTATGGATTTCCTCCAGAAGTTACAAAAGAGATTGCAAGTGAAAATAGCTTTAAAGTAGATTTAGAAACATTTGATAAACTATTTAAAGAGCACCAAGAAAAGTCAAGAATAGGTTCAGAGCAAAAATTTAAAGGAGGATTAGCAGACCAAACAGAAGAAACAATTGCTTATCATACAGCAACACATCTATTACACAAAGCACTTCAAATAGTTTTAGGAGAACATGCGACACAAAAAGGTTCAAATATAACACAAGAAAGACTAAGATTTGACTTTGCACATCCACAAAAAGTAACAAAAGAAGAACTAGAAGAAGTAGAAAAAATAGTAAATGAACAAATACAAAAAGACTTACCAGTTACATGTGAAGAAATGAGTTATGATGAAGCAAAAAAATCAGGAGCAATGGGACTATTTGAAAATAAATATGGAGATAAAGTTAAAGTATATACAATAGGAGACTTTAGTAAAGAAATATGTGGAGGACCACATGTCACAAATACTGGAGTTTTAGGAACATTTAAAATAAAAAAAGAAGAAGCATCTTCAGCTGGAGTTAGACGTATTAAGGCTATATTAATAAAATAAGTTTGGAGGGAATATATGGAAGACTGTATATTTTGTAAAATAATAAATAAAGAAATACCAGGAAGTATAGTATATGAAAATGATAAAGTTTTAGCATTTAATGACATAAATCCACAAGCACCAGTTCATATAATTGTAGTTCCAAAAAAACATGTGAAATCAGTTATGGAAGCGGATAGAGAAATATCAGGAGACTTAATAAATGCTATACAAGAAATTGCAAAAGAGCAAGGTGTTGATGAAAAAGGATTTAGAGTAATAACAAATTGTGGAGAAGATGGAGGACAAACAGTTAATCACTTACATTTCCATATACTTGCAGGGAAAAAATTAAGTGAGAAAATTTTATAATTTCTAATGCAAAATAGCATGTACAAAACCTAAAAAATGTGCTATAATAAACATATATGGATAAAAACAACCCAAATTAAGAAAGAAGGGATTTAATATGTTTAATAGTAAATTTAATACACTACTTACAGTAATTTTAGTAGTAGCAATAATTGCGATAATTGGAATAATTGGATATTTTGGATATTCAATATATAATAAATATTACATAGATGCAAGTGCAGGTGAAGTGATAAAGAATTTTGAACAGAATACAGGAAATGTAACTAATCCAAAACCAGATGATACAGGTAGCAATGTAACACTTGGAGATGGAAACAATGGAAATTCTATATATGATAATCAAACAGGAACAACTTTAGAATATGGAGGATATAAAGTTGTTGGAACAATGTCTATTCCAGCAATAAATATACAATATCCAATACTTGAAAAAGTTACTGTTAAATCATTAAAAATTGCATTAGCATATCTTTGTGGACCTGGAATAAATCAAGTAGGAAATACAGTTATACAAGGACACAACTATAAAAATGGTTTATTTTTCTCAAATTTGAATAAGCTATCTAATGGAGATAAAATTTATATAAAGGACACAAGTGGAACAGAAATAACTTATGAAGTTTATAGAAACTTTACAGCGAAAGCATCAGATACAACATTTTATAATAGAGATACAGCAGGAAAGAGAGAAATTACACTTTCTACATGTACAGATAATGATAATAGTGCAAGAATTATTATACTTGCTCGTGAAGTTTAAATAAGGAGGAAAACATAAATGGAATACAGATTTAAACCACAAGGTGTATGTTCTAGTGAAATGATAATAAACGTAGACGGAGATATAATAAAAAGCGTTAAAATAGTAAGAGGATGCCCAGGAAATACAGTAGGAGTTAGCAAACTTGTTGAAGGTAAAAAAATAGACGAAGTTATAAATTTACTAAAAGGGATTCCATGTGGAGTTAGAGGAACATCTTGCCCAGATCAGCTAGCAAAAGCATTAGAAGAAATTAAAGCAAAAATATAAAAAATATTTTTTAATATAAAATAAGAGAATATATAAATTTATGCAGTTCCGCGTAGCATGGGAGCGAGCTTAGAAATTGTTATAGCTTTGCTATTACAATTTCTGCGAGACGACCAACAAGGAACAAATAAATTTTATATATTCTCTTATTTATTTAAAAACAACAATTCTTTTATTTCTTATAAACTTAAATATATTAAAGCTTGCAAGAAGTACCACATAAATTGCAACAAAAATCAAAATCTTAAAAACCACAAATCCAGTATCATATTCAATATAATTATCAATACTATCAAATAAAAACTTAGTCGCAAAAACTAATAATGTCGGAACAATTACATAAGAAATATAATCAAATTTAAACTTAGTAACTTTATATAATTGAATAAGACTTATTGTAAAATTTAGTATTTCACTAATAGCAATAATTGCTAAATAACCATATATTCCATATATTGGAACAAGAGTATAAATCAGTACAATAGTCATAAACAAATCAAAAATATTGCAAAACATAACTCCAACTTGCTTATCGAGCCCTCTAAGCATAGCATCAATAATCTTATCTAGATATATTAAAATAATCAAAGGAGAAAGAATAAGTAAAAATTCTGAAATTTCAAGATTATTATATACCAGATAACAGATTTCTTCTGTGAAAGTTAAAAATATTCCAATTACACAAATGCTAAAAAAAGCGGTAAACTTAAAAATAAAAACAATTACTTGATTCATTCTTTTAAAATCTTTTTTTATATTATACCTTGCAAATTCAGGAATCAAAAGATTAGCACATGAAGTAATTATAATACAAGGAAACATGATAATTGGCATAGTCATTCCATTAATAAGTCCATATTGTGATAAAGCTTCATCACAATTAGAAGAATGCCTTTCTAAGCTAAAAGGAATTAAAAGCTGTTTTAATGTCGAAAGGCCAGAACGTATATATGAAGTAATAGCAACAGGAAAAGCAATTCTTAAGATTTTTTTTAAGAAATTATTAGAGGAATTAGAACTAATTCCAGAAATCTTTCTCCTGTCTAATAAGTATAAAATATATGTAAATATAAACTCAAATAATGAAGAAACAGCACTTGCAAGCATTAAATATGTACAGACAACATTCAAGTCAGAAGAAGGCATGGCATATAAGAAAAAGCAAGTTAAAGCAACTTGAATAGTCATAGTTAAAATCCTACTTAAAGATGTTTTAGAAACCCTTCTAACACCAGTAAAATATCCGACTTAAAGAAGTCGTAAGGGAAGTAAAAGGAAGTCCCATAGCCATAACATAAATTGGCATAGAAGTAATTTTACCATGCAATAATACAGAAGAAAGGTAAGGAGCGCACAAAATAAAGAAAATGCAGGCAATAACACCAAAAGAAAGGCTATACACTATACATTTTCTCATTGCAACTTTTATACCGTCTTCCACTATTTCCGTCAAGTTCCTCTCCAACAATTCTAGTTGCAGCAAGACTTATGCCTGAATTTGCAAAAGTAATTGCAAAAGTATAAACAGACATAATTAGCTCAAAGATACCGTGCACCTTCACTTCCAAGCTTATTAGCAATATATATATCAAAGAAAATATTAATACAGCTCATAAAAAGAGAGGTAGCAGTTAAAATTATTGTGTTAAATAAAAAAAGTTTTATCCTACTCATAATATAAATTTATTAAAAGTAAAAAATAATATGTCATAAAAATATAAGTAAAATATCAAAAATTTGTTTGACAACTATTTGTTTTTGTGATATTATTTTAACAAATAATATGAGGAGTGATAAAAGTGGGGAGAAAAAAAAGCACAGTTGAATTAAATAAAAGAGAAAAAGCAATTTTAAAATGCATTGAAAAACAAATAGCAGAAGTACGGATATGCACCTTCTGTAAGGGAAATAGGAAAATCAGTAGGACTTAAATCTACTGCAACAGTACATGGATATTTAGCAAAATTAGAGCAAAAAGGATATATTAAAAAAGAAAATCAAAAGGGAAGAACTTTAAGACTATTAAAAGGCGGAGAAGGAAAGAAAGAACTAGACAATAAAAAAGATTTTTATACTTCAAAGGAATTAGTAGAAGTACCTGTAATTGGAAAAATAACAGCAGGAGCACCAATACTTGCAGTAGAAAATGTTACAGATACTTTCCCAATACCAATAGATTTTGTTGGTAATTCAGAAAGTTTCATGCTTACAGTAAGAGGGGAAAGCATGATAGAGGCTGGAATACTAGACGGAGACTACATATTAATAAAAAAACAAAATACAGCAAATAATGGAGAAATTGTTGTAGCTTTGATAGAAGACGAGGCAACAGTAAAAACATTCTACAAAGAAAAAGATCATATTAGACTTCAACCAGAAAATTCTACAATGGATCCGATAATTGTACCAGACTGTAAGATACTTGGAAAAGTAGCTGGTGTATTTAGAAAAATGTAAAGTTAGATATATAATAGGGCGTTGCATACGCCTTATTTTTATGGTATGATATTGTTATAAAAATGATTTACATCTTAAGGAAGGGATAAGATAAAATGGCAAAAATTTTAGACAAAGTTAACCGGTACAAAAGATTTAAAGAAATTAACAATAAAAGAAAAAAAAGAACTTGCAGGAGATATTAGGGAATTAATAATAAATACAGTATCAAAAACAGGAGGGCATTTAGCTTCTAATCTGGGAGTAGTAGAACTAACAATAGCACTACATAGTGTTTTTGATACACCATTTGATAAAATAGTTTGGGATGTAGGCCACCAAAGTTATGTACATAAAATTTTAACAGGAAGAAAAGATAAAATGCCAACATTAAGACAATTTGAAGGAATGGCAGGTTTTCCAAAGCAAATAGAATCAGAATACGATAGTTTTGACACAGGACATAGTAGTACATCTATTTCAGCAGCACTTGGAATGGCAATTGCAAGAGACTTGAAAGGAGAAGAAAAAAAAGAACATATAATAGCAGTAATAGGAGACCGGAGCGTTAACAGGAGGAATGGCATTAGAAGCATTAAATCATGCAGGAGCTATGAAAACAAATTTAATAGTAATATTAAATGATAATGAAATGAGTATATCTAAGAATGTTGGAGGAATATCAATGTTCTTAAGCAAAGCAAGAACTAGGAAATTTTACAAAAAGTCAAGTGACTGTGTAAAGAGGATAGTCACAATGCTACCTAAGGGTGGAAATAGAATTATACGATTTATAAGAAAAATAAAGTATAGTATAAAACAATTATTATTACCTAATATGCTTTTTGAAGATATAGGATTTAAGTATTTAGGCCCAGTAGCTGGACATGACATTGATAAGTTAGAAAACATTTTAAGAATAAGTAAAGACTTAGAAGGACCAGTATTGATACATGTAGTAACAAAAAAGGGAAAAGGATACAAACCAGCAGAAGAAAATCCAGACAAATTTCACAGTGCATCAAATTTTGATATAAAAACAGGAGAAAGCAAAAAAGAGAAATCAACAGATTATTCAAAGGTATTTGGAGATAAATTATTAAAAATGGCAAGAATGAATGACAAAATAGTTGCAATAACAGCAGCAATGAAGGATGGAACTGGACTTACAGCATTTGCAAGAGAATTACCAGAAAGAACCTTTGATGTGGGAATTGCAGAGCAACATGCGATAGGTTTTGCAGCAGGACTTGCAAAAAATGGAATGATACCAGTAGTACCAATTTATTCTTCATTTTATCAAAGAGCATTTGATCAAGTAATACATGATATATGTATACAAAACCTTGGAGTAGTAATGTGTGTTGACAGAGCTGGAATAGTTGGAAATGACGGAGAAACACATCAAGGAGTATTCGATTTATCATTTTTCTCTATGATACCAAATATTACAGTAATGGCACCAAAAGATTTTAAAGAATTAGAAGAAATGTTGGAATTTGCAGTAAAACTTAATAGACCAGTAGTTATTAGGTACCCAAGAGGAGGAGAGGGAAAGATAAAATTTGATACATGTCAGGATATTAGATTAGGACAAGCAGAGATATTAAAAACTGGAAGTGACTTAAGTATAATAGCTATAGGAAAAATGGTAGAAAGAGCAGTAGAGGTTGCAAATATTTTAGAAGAAAAAGGAAAAAGTGTAGAAGTAATAAATGCAAGATTCTTAAAACCAATAGATAAAGATGTAATATTTAATTCTATTGCAAAAACTAAGAAAGTAATTACAATAGAAGATAATATTTTACAAGGTGGACTTCGGAGATGCAGTAGAGGAAGTGATAAATGACGCAAATGCTAATAATAATATAAAATTAAAAAAGTTTGGATATCCAGATGAGTTTGTAAAACATGGAAGTGTATCTGAAATAGAGAAAAAGTATGAGCTTGATGCAGAGAGTATAGCAAGAGGAGTAGAAAAAACATTTTTTGAAGTTCTAGAGAATATAAAATAATGGAAATAATAGGTTGACTTATGTCATAAATTGTAATATACTTCATTTATATTAAATAGAAGGAGGAAATTTTCATGAATGAAGGAAAGAACAAAAAGATAATTTACATTGTATTAGCAGTAGTTTTAGTAGTGATATTAGCAGTAGGAGCATTTTTCTTAATAAATAGTGGAAAAGCTTCTAAGATTAGAGAAGAAGTTATCACAGCAGAAAATTACGAAAAAGTAACAGAAGACTTAGAAAGACAACTTGGAGAAGCAGATGACCTTTATTACTATGCATATGCTTGTATGTATTATATGATGACAGATGGATTTAGTGAAGAATATATGAATTCACAAGACGAAAGTATAATGTATAAAAATATCTATAATAAAACTGTACAACAACTTATGGATGAAGGAAAAAAGCTAATGGAAGAAAATGATGTAACAGTAGAACAATGGAAACAACAAGTAGAAAATTTAAGTAACATGGACAATCAATAGAGAAATTTTAGGATATACATATAAAAAAAGATTACATAATTGATTTATGTAATCTTTTGTGTTATAATTAACTTATGTAAAGCTAAATATTGCTTTGCAAAAACAAAAAGGAGTGTCAGATTATGGCAAACATTCTCTATGATCGCATGGCAGAAACGGGAAGGTGGTTGACTCACAGATGGAAAGTCGACCAGACTCTTCGGGAAGAGGTCAATAAGGCGATTAAGACCGCCAAACTGATCAACTGGCAGAAGTTCCCATGAGGCTATGGATCTGCTGGCGATGTCCGATAACTTGAAGGTCGATACCCTGCTTAAGGAGGCGATTAAGGGATAAAAGGTTTGACGGGAGTGGTGTATTTTACCACTCCCGTCAGCCTTTTATAATTTATTATTTCAGACTACTTTTGTAGCTTATTCTTATAACAAAAAGAAAAGTTCCTTGCATTTAAGTTGTGCTTGGAACTTTAGTTTATTGCTTAAATTATTCATTTGTTGAAGTTTCAATTGAGCCATCACTATTTAGCACTAAATGTTTATCATATGGTAATCCTTCTTTATCTGTTCCCTCAAGATAGATAACCATTTTACCATTAACTATTTGTGTTTGTGCATAGCCAATATCACTCATCCTAGTATTACCATTTGTTCTAAATATTATATTACCATCTAAACCTACTTTCATTATTGTATCTTTATTGTCATTTCCAATTAATATAATTCCATCTGTCATCATATGTAGTTTTATTTTTGTTCCAACTAAAACAGGCTCAAATATATCTTCTCCTGTTTCCAAATTAATTAAGTGTAGGTCATTGTCTATTACTATTGCTAGTTGAGTTGAAGTGTAATCTATAGGACTTATAACTTCACTAGAATTATAATCAAACTCTCTGCTCCATAATTTTTTTAAATCTTTATCAAAATAGTCTATATAAACATGTTTCAGATTTTTATCATAAGTACTTACAATATAATGTTGGAAATCAGCACCTATAAATAGGTTTTTTACTGTATTTTTTGATACTTCATTATAACTAATTAATCCATAAGTTCTATATATATTAAAGGTACTAAAATTTGCATTTGATTGGTTATCTAAAGTAATTTTATAAAAAGGGTCTAATGTATAATAGGCCTCAAAATTATAGTCCTCTCCTTTAGCTGGTGAACTTATTTTTATATCTTTTCCAAATATATATTCAGCAACTGTTTTAGCAGTATCTAAATTAAATCTATAATTTCCATCTTTATTTCCATTACTTAATTGTATAATATTTATAGTATCAATAACTGGTAAAATGTAACTTTTTCCGTCTATTTCAAAAGTTTCTACATTATTATATCTACCATATAAAGTAATTGCATCTCCTTTTGTCAAGCGTTTATTTAATTGAGGACCTTTTATTATCATCAACTCATTCTCACTATATTCATCAACATTTTTTACATTTCCATTACTTAATATTGTCTGTTCACCAGTATATATATCAGCTGCTAAAAGGTCTCCTTCTTGGACAGCAACTACTTCAAATTCTGTATCTGTTGATTTTAATACTTTAACAATCGAAGCATTTGTTTTAATTTTTGCACCTTTAAATATTTGTGGATATTGTTGAGATAATGCAATTCCAAATTCAAAATAATTATTGTCAAAATAGTCTATAAGAGTTTTTTGGGTTTTGTCAAAACTTTTGTCATCTGCTTTTAAGGTTGCAAAACTTATTGATGAAGTCCCATTTGCACTAGCGTTAGCACTAGAAGAATTAAATTCTGTATTTTTATTCTCATTATCATCTTTATTTTTCTCTGCATTAGTTGAAGTTTCTACACTTTGATTACTATTATTTTTTAATAATAAAGTAACTGCAAAAATAGTAGTGACTATTATAATAATTGCAATTACTAATAATAAAAGTATTTTCCACTTTTTATTTTTTACAGTGTTGCCACATTTGTTACATTTTTCATCTCCGTCTTTAATTTCATTCCCACATTTTTTACAAAACATTTTTAGTTCCTCCTTTAATTTATTCTTACTTGCTTTAATTCTTCTATGCTATACTAGCACATTTGAAATTCAAATATGCTAGTATGTCATCTTGGGTATTCAAATAGCTTCTGCCATAGTGATAGCAAGTTAATAGTTCTGGATCTTCTACTGATTTTGCTTCAGTTTGATTTTTATGTATGCACATATTTTAATCATTTCTATATTATCATAGTCACTTTATTTTTTCAACTATTATTTATATATTTTAAACATCTCATTTTTTATATAAATAATCTATTAGAAATATTTCCTTTTAATTTTCAAAAATTCCTTTTATATATATGTATTCTCCTGTTTCAGAGTACGATTAAGGGAATAAAAGGTTTGACGGGAGTGGTGCATTTTACCACTCCCGTCAGCCTTTTATAATTTATTATATAGAATTTTTACTTACTTTTGCATATTTTTTCAATTTTTCATAAGCTAGATAATTAATAGAACCAGCAGGGAAGTTTCCAGATTTATCTTTTTTACCTGCAGGAACTCCTGTTAAAACTTCAATACCTTCTTCGATAGTTGAAACAGCATAAATATGAAACATGCCAGACTTAACAGCTTCAACAATTTCATTACTAAGATTTAAGTTCTTAACATTTTGTATAGGCATTAACACTCCATGACTTCCGTCTAATCCTCTCATTTTGCAGACTTGATAAAATCCTTCTATTTTCTCATTTACGCCACCAATTGGTTGAATTTCGCCTTTTTGATTAACAGAACCAGTAACAGCAATAGCTTGATTTATTGGAACCTCTGAAAGGCTCGAAAGTAGGGCATAAAGTTCAGTACTTGAGGCGCTATCTCCATCAACACCATTATATAATTGTTCAAAACAAATACTAGCAGAAAGGGAAAGAGGAATATCTTGAGCAAATAATTCTCCAATATATCCACTAAGTATAAGTACACCCTTAGAATGAGAAGAACCAGAAAGTTCAACTTCACGTTCAATATTTATAATTCCAGACTTTCCTGTAAAAGTATTTACAGTAATCTTAGAAGGCTTTCCAAAACTATAATCTCCGACACTCATAATAGTTAAGCCATTTATTTGTCCAACTTCAGCACCAGTTGTATTAATTAAAAGAGTATTATCTTTTATCATTTCAGAATATCTATCATCATATTTTTTAACCCTTTGAATTTTTTCATTAATAGCTTTATTAATAAAATCTTCTGTTACAACTTTTGAATGAGCAAGAGTAGCCCATGTTGCAGCCTCTGCGACAATTTGAGATAAATCATTAAATCTGGTAGAAAGTTTAGTTTTATCATTTGCAAGGCGAGAAGCATATTCTATCATTCTTGCAACAGCATTTTTGTCTAAATGAGGTAATCCTTCTTGCTCACAAAAAGAATGAACGAATCTTGCTAATTTCAATATATTTTCATCAGTTCTTGGAGCATCATCAGCAAATTCAACCTTGATTTTAAATAATTTTCTAAAATCAGGATCCATACTTAATAGTGTATGATAAATATTAGCATTACCAATTAAAATAACTTTTAAGTTAAGAGGAATAGGTTCAGGTTTTAAAGAAACCATTACCATTGCAGCCCTTTGCTCTAAAGTATTGTCAATAGCTAATTCTTTAACACGAAGAACCCTTTTTAAATTTTCATAACAAACAGGGTTTGAAAGCAAATCCTCTGCTTGGAAAATAATATACCCACCATTAGCTTTTTGAAGTAATCCAGATTTTAACATAGTATAGTCAGTTTTTAAACTACCCATATAATTTTCATATTCCAATTTTCCAAAAATATTTTGGAAAGTATAGTTAGAATCCATTATAACAGGAGCACCTTCAAGTTTACTATTATCAACAAAAAGATTAACTCTGTAATTTAACCAAGGTTTAGGTGGTTCACGATGAGAGCCTTGTTGCATTTGTGGTTGGGGAGTAGCTTGATTATTAGAATTAGGTTCCAAAAATAGAGGAACATTCTTCATTATGTCCTTTTTGATATTATCTAAGAATTGAGATATCTTTTTATTTCTCTTATATTTAGATTTTATATAGTTAATATGAACATTAACAGTAAGAAGAGAGATATTAGATTGCCATTCTTGAATCTTCTTTTCAGATTGTTTTTCTATTAATTTTATTTCAGATATAGTACTCATAATTTGTTCTTGAACAATACCAGATTTATCCTCATATTGTTGTTTGATACTATCATCAAGTTTATTAAATTCTTCCTCTTGTAAAGTTCTACCTTCATAAATAGGCATCATATAAATACCATTTTGTGCAGGTTTTACTTCAAATCCATACTTCATAGATTCTTTATTTAATTTTTCTAAAAGAATACTTCTTTTTTGCTCATATTCTTGTTTAATAAGAGCTTTTTCCTTTTCAAAGTCTTCATTATTAAAAGTTTTATTAATGTCTGCTTTAACATCTTTTATAAAACTTTCCATAGTTTCTTGAAATTCAATTCCTTGACCAGCAGGAAGGGAAAGGGCAATAGGCTCATTTGGATTATCAAAATTATATAAATAGCACCAATCACAAGGTACTTTTTTCTTTTTAGAGATTTTGTTTAAATAGTTTTTAGTATACATAGTTTTTCCAACGCCACTTGGACCTTCAACATAAAGGTTGTAACCATTTACATCTACATTTAAACCAAATTCAAGAGCCACAATTCCTCTTTCTTGGCCAATACCTTTATCAGTTGCTTCCAATTCAGCAGTTGTTTCAAAATTGAATTTTGAAGTAGAACAATAGTCCTTTAAATTCTTATAACTTAATTCATGTTTCTTTTGCATCTTAAGTTCCTTTCTAAAACAAATAATTTTGCTTTTTTCGTATGTAAATTAATTAAAATATTTTGTCATAATGTATGCATCAAATTTATTATCATAATATTTTTTTCTTATGCCAACTTTTTTAAAATCATATTTTTCATAAAGATGAATAGCTGGAAGATTTATTTCATTTACCTCTAAAGTAATTAAAATAGAAGTTTCTCTTGCTTTGTCAATTAAAGCTTCTAAAAGAGTTGAACCGAATTCCATTATTTCTTTTATCAATTCTAGTTACAATATTAGTTATATGAGCTTCGTCTAAGAGAAATTTAATTCCAGCAAAACCTATAATATCATTGTCAGATTTAGCAATAATATAATAAGAAGAGGGACTCAAAAGTTCTTCTCTTAAAATATTTTTGTTCCAAAAATCGTCAAATTTTTCTAAATCAATGTTCTCTAAATCAGCAAGTTTCATTTCCTCTAAAAATATATCCATATTAAGACTTTGCCTCCAAAGTTTCTTCAGCATTAGACTTTTTTAGGTAAAGTGCATTTAATGTATTTGAAGATAAAATATCTCCATAACTAAATTTGCCAAAAGCAACAAGCCCAACGTATTTAGAGGATACAAGAGTATCTTCCTCGAAAAAAATATCATTTTTCAAATATGATTTTATCACATCTTTATAAAGTATTCCACAATTTCCTGCAAAAAATATCTTTTTTTTCAAACTACCTAAAACTAACAATAGATTATCTATATTATCAAATGTGAAATCATTAATTTTTATATAATTATTACCATTTTTTTCAAAAATTGAATAATAAACATTAGAATGTTTTGCATCAATCATAGAGCAGATATAAGAGTTATCTGTATTTACTGTATATGCCAAAGCCTCTAATGCAGAAACAGCAATACAAGGCTTATTCTTTGCATCACAAAAAGCCTTTATTGTAGAAAGTCCAATTCTAATACCTGTAAAAGAGCCGGGGGCCATTATCTACTGCAAATAAGTCAATATTATCTAAAGAAAGACTAGTTTCTTTTAAGACTCTATCAATTAATGGCATTAAAGCTTCAGAATGAGTTTTAGCAGCAGTTTCTTTTAATTCTAATATTAAATTATTATCTTCTAATATTGATACAGAAGCTATATCGCAAGAAGTTTCAATAGCAAGTATTTTCATAATTACAATAAATTCCTTTCTTAATGCACAGATTATTTTTCAAACTTAATATTTATAATTCTAGCATTTTCGTCATTTTCGTCTTTTTTAAAATCAATCCAGATAGTATTAGGGGGAAGGATAGGCTTTATAATTTCGCCCCATTCAATAATGCAAATACCTTTTCCAAAGTATTCATCTCCGCCAATATCTAAGAAATCATCTTCATTATTTAAACGATAAACATCAAAATGATATATAGAGATACTTTCATTTTTATATTCATTAACAATAGTAAAAGTAGGGCTAGAAATTTCATTTTCAAGTCCAAAGAGCTCAAGTATGCCTTGAGTAAATTTTGTTTTACCAGAGCCTAAATCTCCACTTAAGACGATAATATCATCTTTTGAGAGATTTTTAGCAAAATTTTTAGCAAAAGCTATTGTATCAGTTTCATTTTTAGAGATGTATTCTTGCATTGAGGGTGTACTCCTTTTTAATAAGAAAAAACACATAAGATATTTTATCTTACATGCTGCTTTTTAGCTTTTTTGGAGCGGGTAGCGGGAATCGAACCCGCGCTATCAGGTCGGAAGCATGACATTCTACCACTAAATTATACCCGCAAAATATTTATATATTATTCTATCACAAAATATTAAAATAGTCTAGACATTATGATGGAATTTTTTTGCAACATTGGGGACGTAGAAAATTGTCGCATTCACAATATAAGAAAATTGTGCGTTAGCGGAAGCAAAGCTTCCGACACACACATGTGCATTTTGATTCGCAAATATGCACAGTCCAAGGTAAATTAACCTTGTTGAATACGGAAAAATCCTATATTAAGCCAAGATAAAAGTAGATTTTTCCTATTCAATAAAAAGAGTAGCACTTTTGCTACTCTAAAATTTGGATATATAACAAAACTTTAATGCAATTCATAAAATAAATTAAGGAGGGCTTATGAATTATATTAAAACAAATGTAATAGAAAAAGAAATGTTATATAATGGGGAAGTTGTACTTAAGTATCATATAGAATACCCGAGCATTATTGAAACTAGATTTGAATTTGGAAAAATGCAATTTAATAATTATAATAAAAAATTAGCATTTGATATAAAAAATAGGGTTGAAGACGAGTTGTATAATGAGGCGGTTGAAATTTATAAATATAATAAAGAAAATGGTTATCCTATAATGGTATATGAAGTATACAGAAAAATTTATATAACAATGAATAGAGATAATCTTGTTAGTTTATATATTGACGAATATACTTTTACAGGAGGAGCACATGGAAATACAATAAGAACATCGCAGAATTGGAATTTATTTCAAGGAACTATGATACAACTTGCAGACTTATTTCCAAATAATCCTTATTTTATGATTGATATATTAAAAGAAATAAATTTACAAATAGCAAAAGAACCAGAAATTTATTTTGATAATACTTGCAATTTAGTATTAGAGACTTTTAATCCTGAAAATTTTTATTTAACTCCCAATAGTATAGTTATTTATTTTCAGCAATATGATATAGCACCTTATTCATCAGGAATACGTACTTTTGATATATTTTTAAAAACATGGTAATTGCTAGATTAGCAAAAGATTAGAAAATTTCCAATAAAGGTAAAAAAATACGAGTAAGGAAAAACGCTATTTCCTTACTCACCCATGGTGCAGATGAGCAAATATCGCTTTTTGCTAGTATTTTCAATGTATTTTCGTAATATGTTCACAGTACTTTTAATAACAATAAATTCAATATAATATATTGCTAGTATATTGATAATATATTTGAAATATTTTCATAGTGTTTTTGCGTTGCAGTATTTATTGCAGTATAAAATATGTTAGTCATTATAATGCCCTTTACATTGTATTATTTCTATTTGACTATTTACTATTCTATAAACTAATCTATTGGCTTCATCAATTCTTCTGCTCCAATAGCCACTTAAATTTTCTTTTAAAGGCTCTGGCTTTCCTAGTCCGTTCAAAACTGTTTCTTTGTATATCTGCTAGTAATAGATTTATTCTTTTTAATGTTTTTTTATCTTGCATTTGCCAATAGCAATATTCTTCCCAAGCACTATTTGTGAATGATAAATTATTCATCTGCCATCGCCTCTAATTCTTCCATTGATTTTATAACTACTTTGCCTTGTTCTAATTCCTCTATTGATTTAGATAATGCTTTCATATTACTTTCAGAATAAAATGGGTCAATAGAAACATCAAAAGGTATTCTCTTTTCACGAATTACTTTTTTAGCAAATATATTAAATGCTGTAGACATTGTTATTCCTAATTCACTACATATTTGTTCCATTTGTTTTTTTGTAGCTTCGTCTATTCTAAAATTAACTAATGTTTGAGCCATAAATATCACCTCTTTCTATAATAAAATTATAACATTTTATAAATACAATGTCAATACAATATCTTTATAATATATAATATTATTATTTACAAAAAATGTGATATTATACTTACATTCTATACTTATTTAGCTAAATATTAAAAATTTCATAAAATTTTCATATAAAAAATTAGCAAATACACTTGACTTTAGCTAATCATTTATGGTATAAATATACTTGTAAGGACAATTATATGTTGTTAGCATAAGGAATATAAGTAAAAAGGAGCAATGTCGAAGGCTAAATAACACAAATAAAATAGAATTAAATAAATGTTATAAATTAAATAGAAGTTCAAGTATAGGTGAATTATATTCGCCTGTATTTGGGCTTCTATTTGTCGTTTATAAACTTATATTAACTGTGAAAGGAGGAAATGCAAATGAGTAATTATGAAATACGAGCCGAAATGCTTAAACATAATATAAAACAATGGCAATTAGCAGAAAAATTGGGAATAACAGAATTTAGTTTATGCAGAAAGTTAAGACACGAACTATCAAAAGAAGATAAAGAAAAAGCATTAAACGGTATTAAAGAAATTATAAAAGAAAGAAAATAGGAGTTGATTTTAAGGACAAAAGCACAAGAAACAATAGTAGAAAAAGAACTAATATTACTTGATATGAAAGATGTAATGAAGTACACGGGCTGGTCAGACAATGTAGTTAAAAGATTATTTGCATACGACAAAGAACTGCCAGTATTGAAAATAGGTAAGAAAAATCAAGTAGAACTAAACGCATTCAAGCAGTATTTAAGTAAAAGAAGAACTAACAAAGATGAATAATAGAAATAAGTAAAATTTATATAAATAAAAGAGCAATATTTTAAGGCTTTTCCCTCTCTCCATTAAAATGTTGCTCCAACAAATATAAACTATTCAATTAAATATGTATAAGTTTATTTATATTTATTTTACTACATTCTATACAACAATACAAGTATAGTAAAGGCGGTGAAATAAAGGAAAAGTAATAGACCAAAGCCTCCAACAAACTATGATTTTGAAAGTGCTAATCAAAAGTATGACTTTACAAAAATATGTAGAGATATGCAAAAATCACTTGCTTGGCAACAATTAAGTTTTAGACAACAGCGGTTTATATTTACACTTAAAATCAAAGTTTACAGTAAATTCAAGAACACTTGAAACTAATAAGGACAATATATCTATTCCTACAACAGAAGTTAAAACAAAATATGGAGATACACGAACTTTTAGGGCTGATATAGACAAACTAATTGACTGTGGCTTTATTCGACAAGTAGTAAGTGGAGTTCCAACAATGACTGTTAGTATATATGGTTTTGTAGATAACTGGAAATATTATGGCACTGATAAATTTTATATACCTGATACATATAAAAGATATAAAAGAAAACCTAAAAAAAGTTCATAGTTGATGGTAAGAATATAAAGGATATGTTATTTCACACATATTAATAGATAAAAACTAAAAATAAAAAAATGTTATTTTAATATTAGAATAACAAGAGTTATAACGAAAAAGACTGTTGTGTGATTTAACACATATTAACAAAACAAAACGAAAGTCAATATATGTGATTTTACATATATGATATGTGTGATTTAACATACGATAAATTTTTAATAAAAATAATTATATAAGACAATGTTACTTTTAATATATAGATTTATATAAAACAAGGTAACCTAAAATAAAGAAGATTGGAGAAAATAATATGAAAAAATTTTATAAAACACTATTAGAAGAACAAGAAGCAATAATAAATATAGACTACTTTGAAAAAAGTGTAAGGTGCTATACAAGTAGGTTTCCAGTATATAACAGATTAAAAGCTAAACTAGGAGAACCAACACATACATATTATATACAAGGACAAATAAGTGGTGCATATTGAGACATACCATTTGCAGACAAAAAAAGAATGAATGTAGTATTCTCAAAAACAGCTGTTATAGGTCAATACTAAAATTGATTTTAACTACATTTAGCATAGCACAGATTAGTGTATAGTAAATTTATATGCAAAAGACAAGTAATTATATGTCTAAAAATAAAAAAGCCTTAAAACCCTTTTTATGAAATAGGAATTTTTAAGGAAGTAATATATCCCCCGCTTCTACTTGTATTATAGGGGTGGGGTATGCTATTAAAATAAAATTATAAAGGTGGTGCAGAAAATGTCAAAAGATATAAACTTAAGAGATGTAAAAGGAAATATGCTATATGTTGGTGATATAGTAGAATTTGTTAGAAACAATACAAAAAACAAAGGCATTATTATAGATAAATCACATCAATATACAGGACTTTATTTTATACAACCCTATAATAATCCACATCAATTAATTGTATTAAACGAGCATTATATACCAATATTTCAAGTAACAAAAGTTAAAAAGTAAAATTAGCATAGAAGATACAAACTTATTTGTTAGTATTGTCTTGCCATATAATGTCATACTGCAAGATGTCCGCAATTTCTTGTACTTCTGTGTATTTTAAAGTATTCCTGTTTATTTTAGAACTTAAATTTTGCAAACTATAATCTTTGTTATATTTATCTTTTAATTGGTTATATAACTCAGTCAAAGTCATATTCCTTTGAATTAGTGCAATTTTTATTTGTTCTTTAATACTCATATGTGTACCTCTTTTCTATTAAACTAATTCTATTATAAATGATAGTTTAATATTTGTCAAATGTACATTTGAAATTTTATAGAAATATTTTAAAATTTTATTGACAAGTTTAAACATGTATTGTATAATTAAAATGTGCAATTGATAAATAAAATATATATTTTATAAAAAGAATGAAAGGAAGCGGAGATAATGAAAAATAATTCAAATTTAAAAGAAAATCTACAAGACTTTATAGAAGAAAGATTAAACGAAAGCTATACAAATATAGCACAAACAAAAGAATATAAGGAAATATCAAATAATCATTTTGAAGTGTTTGCAACATTAAAAGATGAGTTAAAAAACAATACAAGTTTATTAGAAAAATATGAAGAACTTGAAGCAGACCTATATTATATGCAACTAAAACAAGCATATTTAACAGGTTTTAAAGATAGCAATATCATATTAAACAAAACAATTATATTAGAATAATAACGAAAGGAATTTATAAATTATGAATAAAAAAAGAGGAAATGGCGAAGGAAGTATCACATTCCATAAGGCTAGCAATAGATATATGGCACAATATACAACATCAGAAGGACAACGAAAAACGATATACCAAAGAAAGAACGAAAGTTTAACAGAATTTAAAAAGCGATTTACTAAAACTATAAATGACATCAACCAGGGTACATATATTGAAAAGAATAGTAAAACCTTTATAGAAATATTAAAAGAATATGTACAAGGCAAATATGATACAAACAAAGTAAGTGCTAGAACACATATAAGAGATTTAGAAACAGTTAAGCAAATAGAAAATATTTGTAGCGATATAGTAAATATGCCTATACAAAAAATAACTGTAAATCATATTAGACAGGTATTACCTAATCTAACAGTGTATAGCAATAATAGTATTGATAAGATTTATAGACTAATTAGAAAGTCTTTTAAAATAGCATTATCAGACAGAATAATACCTTTTGACCCTATGGAAAATGAAAGCATAAGTAAACCAAAATCAAATATAGCAGACAAACAAGTGGAAGCATTAACACTAGAAGAACATAAAAAACTATTATCAGTATTAGAAAAGCAAGAACACAAATATAAAAATGCTATTCTTTTACAACTATATACTGGTATGAGAATAGGCGAAGTATTAGCATTAACTACAAATGACATTGATTATAAATCGAATACAATAACTATAAGTAAAACACTTACTAGAGATAAAAACAATAAAACAATTATGGGAGATACACCAAAAACAGAAAATTCAAAAAGAACAATACTAATGACACCAAAAGTAAAAGAATTATTGGAACAGATACAAAACAGCAGAATAGCAAATATAAATGGACTACTATTTTACGATAACATTAAAAACACATTTATTACACCTTTAGAAGTAAATTGTTACTTGAAAAGATTAAATCACAAATACAATATAGCAAATAAATTACATACACATATGTTAAGACATACATATGCAACTAGATGTATTGAAAGTGGTATGCAGGCAAAAGCATTACAAAAGATTTTAGGACATAAAAAGATACAAACTACACTTGATACATATACATCAGTTTTCAAAGAATTTAGCGAAAATGAATTAGAAAAAGTTACAGAGTATTTAGAAGCACAAGGACTATAAAAAATATCTGTTGCAGTAAAATTGCAGTAAAACGTAAAAATAAAAAGTCTACAATATAGCATTTAAGCTACTTGTAGGCTTTTTTATTACTGGTGCAGATGATCGGAATCGAACCGATACGGGAGTTTAAGTCCCGCAGGATTTTAAGTCCTGTGCGTCTGCCAGTTTCGCCACATCTGCATATATTTAACTGACAACGATTATTATACTATATTTTATTTTAAAATGTCAACACTTTATTTAAAATTTTAACAAAGTTTTTTTAATTATAGACTATTATTAGGATATATGATACGATATTATAAATATTTAAAGAAAATTTGGAGGATAACATGGAAAGAAAACAAGGGATAGAATTATTATTAAAATATAATCAAGAAGAATTTCATATAATACATGCACTTACAGTTGAAAACGTAATGAGATATTTTGCAAAAGAAAATGGAGAAGATGAAGAATTTTGGGGAATAGTTCGGATTATTACATGATGTGGACTTTGAAAAATATCCAGAAGAGCATTGCAAAAAAGCACCAGAATTATTGAAAGAAATAAATGCAAGTGAAGAACTAGTACATGCTATATGTAGCCATGGATATGGAATTTGCTCAGAAGTTAAGCCAGAAAAGCAGATGGAAAAAATCCTATTTGCAGTTGATGAACTTACAGGATTAATATGGGCTGCTGCAAAAATGAGACCATCAAAAAGCACAAAAGATATGGAAGTATCTAGCTTAAAAAAGAAATTCAAAGATAAAAAATTTGCAGCAGGATGCTCAAGAGAAACAATACAAAAAGGAGCAGAGGAATTAGGTTGGAACTTAGAAGAATTATTTGAAAAAACAATTCTAGCAATGAGAGAAAGTGAAGACAAAGTAGAAGAGCAAATGCAGGGAATTTTAAAATAATAGAAGGAAATAGAATTTATGGAAGATTGTTTGTTTTGTAAAGGGAAAGAAGACAAAGAAAAAATAGTTTTAGAAAACGAGTATGCATTTGTTATGTTTGACGAATTTCCAGTAAATAAAGGACATATGCTTTTTATGACAAAAAGACATGTTAAAGATTTTTTCGGAACTACAACAGAGGAGAAAAATGCTATTTTTGAATTAATAGAAAAAGCCAAAGAAATATTAGACAAAAAATATAGTCCAGATGGATATAATATTGGCATGAACTGTGGAGAGGCAGCAGGACAGAGTGTTATGCATGTTCATATTCACCTAATTCCAAGATATGTAGGAGATGTAAAAAATCCTAGAGGTGGAGTAAGAGGAATTATACCAGAAAAACAAAATTATTAATAATACAAAAAATACTAACTTATGACAATTGACATTATATAATATTAATGATATAAAAAATATATAATAAATCAAAGGGGAAAATCATATGAAAAAACCAATGATAATAATTCTAATAGTTCTTGCAATAATAGCTGTAATAGGTGTAATAGGAGGAATTTTATTTTCTACTTTAACTAAGGAAAAGGACTCTATAACTGTTTCTGAATTTTATAATAGAATGCAAGAAAAAGGATATATTGTACAAGATGCAAAAAGCCAATTTGCAGATTATGATTATGTAAAACAAGTATATATAGCTTTAAATAATGATAATACATATCAAGTAGAATTTTATGAACTTGAAGATGCTTCTTATGCAGTAAGCTTTTATAAAAACAACAAAGCTATTTTTGAGAACTCAAAAGGGAATTCTTCAGCGGAAAACAATGTTGAAGGAAAGAATCATGCAAAATATACATTATCTTCTAATGGACAATACATGGTAGTTTCAAGAATAGATAATACAGTTATATTTGTTAAAGTAGAGGATGCTTATAGAGATATGGTTAAATCAATTTTAAATGAGTTAGGATATTAAACGGAGGAAAAAATGTTAGAAGATACATTAAAATTTGTAATTATGTTTTCAGGATTGTGGGGCTTAATTGGAATAATTCTTTTAGTAGTAGGTATATTTATAATTAATAATAGGAAAAGAAAAGAAGAAGATTGTACAGTTATGACTAATGGAATAGTTAAAGATATATCTAAACGTAACGATTGTGATTATGATAACGTATATACTACGAGGTGGAATCCTGTATTTGAATATAAAGTCGGAGAAGAAACTTATATAAAAGAAGCTTCTTATGGAAGCTCTCGCTCAAAATATGCAGTAGGACAAAAGGTAGAAATATATTATAATCCAGAAGACCATAATGAATATTATATTGTAGGAGAAACTTTACCAAAGACAGTCGGTATGGTATTTAGCGTATCAGGAGTAGGAGCAATACTTATAGCTGTAATTTCTGCAATAGTAATATTATTATAAGAATAAAAAATACACACTTCAAATGTTATATAAGAGATAATATTTGAAGTGTATTTTTAATGTCAATAAATACTTGCAAAATGTAGTAAAACGTGATAGACTTGTCCTATATATTAATGAGAAAAGGGGAGACATTATGATAGACATAAAACTTATAAGAGAAAATCCAGAATTAGTAAAGGAAAATATCAAGAAAAAATTTCAGGAACATAAACTAGAATTAGTTGATAAAGTTTTAGAATTAGATAAAAAGAGCAGAGAAACATCATTAAAAGGTGATACTTTAAGGATGAGCCGTAATAAATTAAGTGAGCAAATAGGTTCACTTATGTGTGCAGGACAAAAAGAAGAAGCAGAAAAGGTAAAACAAGAGGTTGTAGCTATAAATGAAGAACTATCTAATAATGAAAAACTAGAAGAAGAATATAAAACTGAAATAAAAGAAATAATGATGAAAATTCCAAATATAATGCACGAATCAGTACCAATAGGAAAAGACGATAGCGAAAATGTAGAAGTGCAAAAGTATGGTGATCCAGTAGTTCCAGAATATGAAATTCCATATCATACAGAAATAATGGAAAGTTTATCAGGAATAGATTTAGACTCAGCAAGAGAAGTTGCAGGAAATGGTTTTTATTATTTAACAGGAGATATAGCAAGACTACATTCATCACTTATAAGTTACGCAAGAGACTTTATGATAAACAAAGGATTTACTTATGCAATACCACCATTTATGATTAGAAGTGATGTTGTAACAGGAGTTATGAGCTTTGAAGAAATGGATGCAATGATGTATAAAATTGAGGGAGAAGACTTGTATCTAATAGGAACAAGTGAACACTCAATGATAGGAAAATTCAAAGGAAAAATCCTAGAAAGTGAAAAGCTACCATATACAATGACATCATATTCACCATGTTTTAGAAAAGAAAAAGGAGCACATGGAATAGAGGAAAGAGGAGTATATAGAATACACCAATTTGAGAAACAAGAAATGATAGTTGTATGTGAGCCAGAAGACAGTTATAAATGGTATGAAAAAATGTGGTCATACACAGTAGAATTATTTAGAAGTCTAGATATACCAGTACGTACACTTGAGTGTTGCTCAGGAGACTTAGCAGATTTAAAAGCAAAAAGTGTAGATGTAGAAGCTTGGAGTCCTAGACAACAAAAATATTTTGAAGTAGGAAGCTGTTCTAATTTAACAGATGCACAAAGTAGAAGATTAGGAATTAGAGTAAAGAAAAAAGGAGAAAAGCAAACTTATTTTGCACATACTTTAAACAATACAGTAATTGCTCCTCCACGTATGCTAATTGCCTTCTTAGAAAATAATTATAACCAAGATGGAAGTATAAATATTCCAGAGGTTCTTAGACCATACATGGGAAATACAGAGAAATTAACTCCAAAATCAGAATAATTGAGGTAAAAATGATAATAAAAAATCCAAAATTTGAAATATCAGCAGTAAGTAAAAAGCAATACCCAACAAAGGGTTTACCTGAAATAGTACTTGCAGGCAAATCTAATGTTCGGAAAATCTTCATTTGTAAATACACTAATAAATAGAAAAAAGTTAGCTAGAACAAGTGGTGAGCCACGGAAAAACAAGACAGATAAATTTCTATAATATGGACGAGAAATTTTATTTTGTAGATTTGCCACGGATATGGTTATAGTAAAATGTCAAAAGTAGAACAAGAAAAAGTACGGAAAATTTATAGAAGAGTATTTATTTTCTAGAGACAATATAAGTTTAATCATATTAATATTAGATATAAGGCATAAACCAACAGAAAATGATAAACTTATGTATGAATATATAAAGAGTACAAATAAACCATATTTGATAGTTGCAAATAAAGCTGATAAAATAGCAATAACAAAGGTTAATGAAGCTTTAAATGATATAAAAAATGAATTAAACCTAAAAGAAGAATTAATACTTCCATTTTCTTCAGAAAGAAAGATATATATAGAAGATACTTGGAATAAAATAAATAAGTGGAGTGAGATTTAAGTGAAATTAGATGCAGATAGCGAGACATTAGCAGAAAATAAAATACTAATTCTATATTTATTATCGGTAATAGACAAACCTATAAATAATGATGGATTATATAGGCTTGTTCTATCAGTTCAAGATATGAATTATTTTTATTTTCAACAATTTTTGCTAGACTTAGAAAATAATAAATACATAGTAAACTATAAAAATGAGGAAGAAGAGGTATATGAACTTACAGAAAGTGGCAAAAGCACTTTAGATTTAACAATAGATATTTTACCAGGTATTATCAAAAGAAGAGTAGACGAATCATTTAAAGGAGAGCTTAAAGAGATACAAAATGAAAATGCAATTAGAGCAGAATTTATTCCACTTAGTGAAACAGAATTTATAGTAAAATGTAAAATAATAGAAAATAATATAGTAATATTTGAAATACAATCTTTTGCAACATCAAGAGAACAAGCAATAAGAATAGTGAAAAACTGGGAAAGAAATTCAATGGTAATATATCCCAATGTATTAAAGATGCTAAATGAGGATATTGAAGAAATAGAAGAAGAAAGGATAGATGGCAATGGCTAAAAAAGAAGAATTTGTTAAAGAAATTGCAAACATAGACGAAGACTTTGCAAAATGGTATACAGATATAGTTATAAAATCAGAATTAGCAGATTATGCAGATACAAAAGGATGTATAGCAATAAAACCATATGGATATGCAATATGGGAAAATATACAAAGTTATGCTGATAAATTATTTAAAGAATCAGGAGTAAAAAATGTATATTTTCCACTACTTATACCAGAAAGTTTATTACAAAAAGAAAAAGACCATGTAGAAGGATTTGCACCAGAAGTAGCATTTGTTACAGAAGCAGGTGGAGAAAAGCTAGACGAAAAACTATGTATAAGACCTACATCAGAAACTATATTTTCAACACTTTACTCAAAATGGCTAAAATCATGGAGAGACTTGCCATTTGTATACAATCAATGGTGTAATGTATTAAGGTGGGAAAAAGAAACAAGACCATTTTTACGTTCACGTGAATTTCTATGGCAAGAAGGACATACAATACATGAGACAGCAGAAGAAGCAATAGATAGAACTAAGCAGATGCTAGAAATATATGCAAAAGTTGTAGAAGAATTACTTGCAATTCCAGTATTAAAAGGAAGAAAAACAGAAAAGGAAAAATTTGCAGGAGCAGAAGAAACATATACAATAGAGACATTAACAAGAGACGGAAGAGCATTACAATCAGGAACTTCACACTACTTTGGGCAAAACTTTACCAAACCTTTTGAAGTAAAATTCCAAAACAGAGAAGGAAAAGAAGAATATGCTTACCAAACATCTTGGGGAATTAGTACAAGACTAATGGGAGCAGTAATTATGGCACATGGAGATAATAGAGGATTAAAACTTCCACCAAAAGTTGCACCAATACAAGTTAGAATAATACCAATTGCAATGCATAAAGAAGGTGTACTAGAAAAGGTAGAAGAAATTAAGAAAACTTTAGAAAATAAATTTAGAGTAGAAGTAGATGCGAGAGACCAAGTTTCACCAGGATTTAAATTTAACGATTGTGAACTTAAAGGAATACCTGTAAGAATAGAAATGGGACCAAGAGATATAGAAAATGGAGAGTGTATTCTAGTTAGACGTGATACTTTGGAAAAAATTACAGTAAATTTACAAGAATTAGACAAAAAGCTAGAAGAAGTATTAGAAGATATACAAAAAAACATGTATAAAATGTGTGAAAAAAGACTTGAGGAAAAAACACAAGTTGCAACTAGCTTAGAAGAATTTGAAAAGAAAATAAACGAGAATCAAGGATATATAAAAGCAATGTGGTGTGGAAACAGAGAATGTGAGGACAAGATAAAAGAATTAACAGGGGCACCTTCAAGGTGTATACCATTTGAGCAAGAACATATAGCAGACACTTGTGTATGTTGTGGAAAAGAAGCAAAATGCTTAGTTATATGGGGACGCCAGTACTAAACAAGGAGTAAATATGGAAATAATTGATGGAAAAATGCTTGCAAAAAGCATAAGAGAAAATTTAAAAAATGATGTAGAAAAGTTGAAACAAGAAGGAATAATACCAAAGCTTGCAGTAATACTGGTTGGAAATGACAAGGCATCACAAATATATGTAAGAAGTAAAAACAAAGCTTGCACAGAACTTGGCATAGAATATGAGGAGATATTACTTCGGAGAAGACACTAAAATGCAAGAACTGTTAGATATAATAGATAGATTAAATGAAAGAAAAGATATCTCAGGAATATTACTTCAAAGTCCAATACCAGAACATTTAGATATAAATGAAGCCTTTAGAAGGATAGCACCAGAAAAAGATGTAGATGGATTTAATCCTGTAAGCATAGGTAAACTTTGCTTAAATCAAGACACATTTGTATCATGTACTCCTTATGGTATTATGAAAATGTTTGAAGCATATAACATTGATATAAAAGGAAAGCATGCAGTAATACTTGGAAGAAGTAATATAGTTGGAAAGCCAATGTCATTATGCCTTTTAAATAAAGATGCAACAGTTACAATATGTCATTCACAAACAAAAAATTTAGAACAAATAACTAAACAGGCAGACATACTTGTTGCAGCAATAGGAAGAAAACATTTTGTAACAGAAAACATGGTAAAAGATGGAGCTGTCGTAATAGATGTTGGAATAAATAGAACAGAAGATGGTTTATTTGGGGATGTAGACTTTGAAAATGTAAAAGAAAAAACATCATTTATTACTCCAGTTCCAGGAGGAGTTGGCCCAATGACAGTAGCTATGTTAATGAATAATGTAGTAAAAAGTGCAAAGAAATAAAAAAGTTAGATATATAAATATTTAGGAGGGAAATATACCGAAAATCAAGGTATATTTCCCTTTTGTGCTAAAAGAAAGGAGAATTATATGAAAATTATAAAAAAAGAAGATAAAGATTATCCAAAGTTACTTTTAGGGTTATTTAATCCGCCAGAAAAACTATATGTAATGGGAGATGAAAAAATATTAAACGAATTTTCTATTGGTATAGTTGGAGCAAGAAAATGTACAAAATATGGAGAAAATATAGCTAAATCATTAGCATACAATTTATCTAAATATGGAGTAAATGTGATAAGTGGTATGGCAAGAGGAATAGATACAGCAGCTCATATAGGAGCGATTATGGGAAAAGGAAAAACAGTAGCTGTACTTGGAAGCGGATTTAAACATATATACCCTGAAGAAAATAAGCAATTACTTGAAGAAATAGTAAAAAATGGAGGAGCAGTTATTACAGAATATGAAGAGGATATGTTACCACTTGCAGAAAATTTTCCAAAAAGAAATAGAATAATTAGTAGCCTTAGTCAAGGTATAGTTGTAGTAGAAGCAGAAAGTAGAAGTGGAAGTTTAATTACAGCAGAGCTCGCTTTAGAAGAAGGAAAAGATGTATTTGCAGTTCCAGGAAATGTAAATTCACAGACATCTAAGGGAACAAATAATTTAATAAAGGAAGGTGCAAAATTAGTAAATAATGTAAAGGATATAGTAGAGGAATATCCATATATTTATAATCAAAATATTAAAATTTAAAAAATTATCTTGAAAGCTAAATACACATAGTGTATAATATAATCTATAAGGAGAAACTAATGAATCAGATATTAATACATGAGAAAGTAATAGTTACGCCAGAATTTAGAAGAAAAAAGAAGATATATAAATTGAACTTCTTTTTATCTGTTTTTTTAGTATGCACATTATTTTCTTGTTATATATATGCTGAGTATGATAGAACTAAGAGTGAACAAGTTTCTCAAGAGATATTATTAGGCATGGAAAATGAAAGTCAAGAAATGAAACCAGAAGATTTAGTATCAGTAGATGAAGATAAATTAGTTGTAAAGCTTTCAGGAGTGAAAAGTGAAGTGAATATATCAAATATGGAGGCAGAAAAAGAAGCAGAAAAATTATCTAAAGTAGAAGAATATACAGCAAATGATGGAACAAAATATTATGTAGAAGCAACACTTACGATTGAAAGTTTAGGTATAGAGTATCCAGTACTTTCAGATTCAACAGATGAGTTACTAAAAATATCAATAAATAAATTATGGGGACCAAACCCAAATGAAGTAGGAAATTATGTAATAATAGGACATAACTATAAAAATGGCTCAATGTTTGGAAAACTTCCTAAAATAGAGATAGGAGATACATTTGAGCTAAAAGATATTAAAGGTAGAAAAAGAACTTATCAAGTATATGATAAGTATGAAATAGATCCATATGATGTATCATGTACATCTCAACTTACAGATGGTAAAACGGAAGTTACATTAATAACATGTAATAGTAATGGTAAAAAAAGAATAGTAGTAAAAGCAACACAAGTTTAATGGTAAATAATATTTTTTATAATAAAAAGGGGGAGAGCAATACGTGAATTTGCTCTCCCTCTTGAGGATCTGTTAAAACCTCACAGTAATCGTTCTGGTAAACACGCTCGTTTGGCTCACTTGACACTCTTTGGGCTCAAGCCCAATATTGGAAAGAACGTCAAGAAACTGTCCTTTGAGCAGTCTGGTTGTGAACACATAGGGAGTGTCCCTTTTCAGCCACGATGTGCCCGCAAAATCGATAACTTGCGAAACAATAGCGAATTGCTTATCTTTCCCAGGAGTACAGAGATAATCACAAGCAATATTATTGGCTTGTGCCACATCAAAAAAGAACGTTTCTTTTTCCAAGGTAAGACCCTCCTTAAAGTTATTATAACTATATTATAGCACTTTTTTCAAAAATAAGCAAACAAAAAACGGAACTAAGATTTTCTAGCAAGAAACTTTGTAAGAAAATCTAATTTTCGCATAATTGTCTTCTACGTCAAGTATACGCTATACGTATACTTTCCTAGAATACAAAAAAGAACCAATGAAGAAATTCAAAGGTTCTTAAAACTTAAGCTTTTAAGTTATTTAATTTTTTTGCTAAATTAGATTTTTTTCTAGCAGCAGTATTCTTTACAATAACACCTTTACTGCAAGCTTGATCAATCTTCTTTGTAGCTTCTACAAATAAAGTTTCAGCAGTAGATGTATCTTTAGCTTCAACAGCGCTTTCGAACTTTTTAATAGCTGTTTTATAACTAGATTTAATCATGTTGTTTTCTAAAGTTTTCTTTTCAATAATTTTTGTTCTTTTAATAGCTGATTTAATGTTTGGCATAAACTCTTGTTGCACCTCCGATCTTTTATTTACTAAACTATATCGGATAATATAATAACACAAAATCAATATAAATGCAATAGTAAACTTGAAAAAAATCAAAAACCTAAATTAAATTATCCTACTTTCATATTATTTTCATTTTCATCATTTTGACTTTCATCAAAAAATTTTTCAATAGGTACATTTAAAACTTTACTTATTTTATATAAAGTATATACACTTAATCCTTGAGAAATCTTTTCACTTTCAAGATTTCCAATAAGAGCAGTAGAAACATCTATAAGTTCTGCTAAATTTTCTTGTGTCATTTTTTCATGTTTTAAATTATATACTTGTCTGAAATATTTGATATTTTTACCAATAATACAATTAATATCATTTTGATTTAAATTTTTCATAAGGCCTCCTAATTTCAATTTATAACATAATATTTTAAAACTATTTTACTAATGAAAAGTATAAAAATACCATATATGTAAAATGATAAAATATCATTAAAAATGTAACATAAGAAAATTGTATTTAGAAATTAGACAAAAAACATTATCTCCTTATGTTTGGAAGCTACAAATAAATGTCTTGTTTGGTTTTGACTTTTACTATTTTAGCTTCTAACCATAAGGAGATAATGCAAAATTAAATTAATTTCATTTCATTATATATCATACATAAAAAAATAAAAAAAATCAATTAAAAATTAAAAAAAGATAATTTCTAAAAATTAGAAAGTTCTTAGAAATTATCTTAAGATTTATAAAACTCTTATTCCACTAAGAAAAACTACATTTCTTGTTCGCCAGGTATAAAGTAATCAATTACACCATAGATAAGAGCACCAATTATTGCAGCCATCCAAGAAATTGAATAACCAGCAACAAAGTATTGAGTTACATATAAAGTAATAACAGCTAGTACGAAACCTACAAAACCTTTACCAAAAGGACTTGCATGTAAACCTGTAAACTTTGTTATTAAATAGTCCATAACAGTTAAAACTATTGCAGCTAAACCTAAAGACCAAATATTATTTATAGAAAATCCAGGTGTAAAAAATGCAGTTACTCCTAGAACTATTGCAGCGACAACAAGTCTACCAATGATTTGCCAAGCTGTACTTCCAGTATTACTTCTTGAACTTGCTTGATTATTGTCCATTGCTTTTTGTCCCCCTTAAATTTTAAAATACAATTCTAAGAAAGAAAAAATCTTTCGAATATATTATGAACGAAAAAAATATTTTTATTCAAAAATAGAATATTTTTAAATAAAATGTTAAAAATATATTAAAAAAGTAAATTTAAAGGTGAAAAATATGTTGATAACATTTTTACGATCAATTTTTCTTTATATAATTATACTAATAGTAATGAGATTTATGGGAAAGAGAGAAATAGGACAACTCCAACCATTTGAACTTGTAATAGCAATAATGATAGCAGATTTAGCATCAATCCCAATGACAGAAACTGGAATTCCTATACAAAATGGAATAATACCAATACTTGGATTATTAGTTATGCATTTAGTTATATCAGTTATAAATATGAAAAGCATAACTGCAAGAGGTATCATTTGCGGAAAGCCAAGTATTCTCATATATAGAGGTAAAATAAATGAAGAAGCTCTTAGACAAGAGAGGTTTACAATAAGTGAATTAGAGGAGAGATTAAGAGGAAACAATATAAGTAATTTAGGAGATGTGGAATATGCAATACTTGAAACAAGTGGGGGACTTACAGTAATTCCAAAACCAAACAAAAGAAATACAATTCCAGAGGACTTTGGAATTGAACCAGAATATGAAGGCATACCATATGACTTAGTAATTGACGGAATAATAATGGAGGATAACTTAAAAGCCATAGGAAGAGATTATACTTGGCTCAAAAAAGAAGTTTCAAAGTTTGGAATAAACCCTAATCAAGCATTAGTAGTTACATTTGATGGAAAGGGACAGATATTTTGTCAAAAAAAATCCAAATTTGAAAAATAAGAGAGGAAGAACATACAATGAGAAGAGAAATAGCAATTGTTTCTATTGTAGTTATTTGTATTATTATTTTAAATATAATTACATCAAAAAACACGAATTGTGTTATGGATGAAATAACAGCATATTTGGGACAGGTAAGAGAAGGAATAGAAGTACAAGCAGAAGAGCAAATGAAGGAAAATATAGAAAAAGTAAAGGAAATTTGGGATAAAAAGAAAAATACATTGAGTTTATATATAGAACATAATGAGTTAGAAAAAGTAGAAATGTATATAACAAATGTAAACACAAATATAGAAATAAAAGAGTATAGTAGAGCAATAGAAGCATTAGATACATGTAATTTTATAATAGAGCATATAAAAGATAGGTATAGGTTGTCTATATCAAATATATTTTAAAAAATTTCGAAATGGTAGTCTGGCTACCATTTTTTTCTTGATTTTTATGTTACTTTGATATATAATAAAACATATTTGAACGGAAAGGAATTGAAGGGGTATGAACGAGAATGAAAATAATGAAGTAGAGCAGGACTTAAACCATCTTATGCAGATTAGAAGAGAGAAGTTAGAGGAACTTATCAAAAATGGCAAAAATCCATTTGAAATAACTAAATATAATAGAACACATACAAGTAAAAATGTAAAAGATAATTATGAAGAATTAGAAGGAAAAGATGTTAGTGTTGCAGGAAGAATTATGTCAAAAAGAATTATGGGAAAAGCATCTTTTTGTACTATACAAGATAGTGAAGGAAAGATCCAAAGTTATGTTAGTACAAACGATTTAGGAGAAGAAAACTATAAAGAATTTAAAACATATGATGTTGGAGATATTATAGGAATAACAGGATTTGTGTTTAAAACAAGAACAGAAGAAATTTCTGTACATGCTAAAGAAGTAGTATTGTTATCAAAATCATTAAGACCACTTCCTGAGAAATTTCATGGCTTAAAAGATACAGATTTAAGATATAGACAAAGATATGTTGATTTAATAATGAATCCAGAAGTAAAAGAAACTTTTATAAAAAGAAGTAAAATAATAAGTGAAATAAGGAAAATACTAGACGAAAAGGGATACTTAGAAGTTGAAACTCCAATATTAAATACAATATCAGGAGGAGCAACAGCAAGACCATTTATAACACATCATAATACTTTAGACTTAGACATGTATTTAAGAATAGCAACAGAACTTAACTTAAAGAGATTAATAGTAGGTGGATATGATAAAGTTTATGAAATAGGAAGAATTTTCAGAAACGAAGGAATGGATATAAGACATAATCCAGAATTTACTTCAATAGAATTCTATTCAGCTTATGAAGACTATAACGATATGATGAATATAACAGAGGAAATATTCACGAAATGTGCTATGAGGGTATGTGGAACAACAAAAATAACATATCAGGGAACAGAAATTGACCTAGGAACAAAATGGAAAAGAATTACAATGATAGATAGTATAAAAGAAGTGTGTGGAGTTGACTTTAACAAGATAAATACTGACGAAGAAGCGATAGCTATTGCAAAGGAAAAGAATATCGAGATTCCAAAAGGAAAAGAAGATAGAGGACACATAATAAGCTTATTCTTTGATGAATTTGTTGAAAAAACATTGATACAACCAACTTTTATATATGAATATCCGATAGAAATATCTCCACTTGCAAAAAAGAGCAAAAAGGATCCAAGATATGTAGAAAGATTTGAAATATTTATAGATGGTAGAGAATATGGAAATGCATTTTCAGAGTTAAATGATCCAATTGATCAATATGAAAGATTTAAAGAGGAAATTGCAGCAAGAGAAAATGGAGATGACGAAGCAGGTATGATGGACGAAGACTATGTTAATGCACTAGAATATGGACTTCCTCCAACAGGTGGAATAGGAATAGGAATAGATAGACTTGTCATGTTACTTACAGATTCAGCATCAATAAGAGATGTATTATTATTCCCAACAATGAAACCACTTAATTAATAAATTTTAGAGCACAAAAAAATAATCCCCATAAACAACTAAATAGCCGTTTATGGGGATTTTCATGTTACTTTTGCTTGTCGCAGGTCTCTTCTTTTTTGCTTTTGAAACCTCTGGTTGGAGGGTAAGGGCTATAGACGTGCGTCGGAGGCTTAGACGGAAACGGTTCTATGGGGATAATTTGTTCATGTTTGATTTCCTCATCCATTCTTTGGACTCCAGCAAAATCATTGTTCATAATGTCACTCCTTATTGTACTTCAAAATTGGCTAGTTTGAGCCATGACACTTGTGTCATTTATAAATAACAATATATCATGAAAATGGGTATAAGTCAATTAGACTTGAATTTACAATATCACTAAAAAAATTTTTATAAGCACAAAACATTGATAAATTTTAAAAATATGATATAATCTAAATGATATATGTTAAACAAGAAAAAATTGATATGCAAGTGGACATATTATAAAAGCTAGGAGGTAAAAGTGATTTTAGAAAATAAATTAAATATTACTGATCAAGCAGAATTAGCCAGAGAAGAAGAAAGAATTAGCAAAATACATGCAAAGAAAATGTTTGAAACAGGATATCTAAATACATTAGAACCAGGAACATTTGAAACTTTAAAGAAAATCCATAAATTTTTATTTGAAGAAATATATGAATTTGCAGGAGAATTGAGGAAAGTAAATATTGCAAAAGGAAATTTTAGATTCACACCTCTTGCTTATTTAGAGGAATTTATTAAAAATATCGAAAAAATGCCACAATCTACATATGAAGAGATAATTGAAAAATATGTAGAAATGAATATTGCACATCCATTTAGAGAAGGTAATGGAAGAAGTACAAGAATTTGGCTAGATTTAATTTTAAAAAAGGAACTAAATTTAGTAGTAGATTGGAGTAAAGTTGATAAAACAGATTATTTGCTTGCAATGGAACGTAGTCCAATAAAAGATACAGAGATTAAAGAATTATTAAAACAAAGTTTAACTAATAAGATAAATGATAGAGAAATGTATATGAAAGGAATAGATAATAGCTATTTATATGAAGGCTATTTTTCATTTAAGACAGAAGAGTTATAGAATACAAAACAATTAATAACTACAAAATTAGAGATAAGGAGAGAGTATGAGTAAAAAACTACCAATAATAATTATATCAGCAATAATAGTTATTATTATAGCTATTGTAGCAGGTATATATGTAGTTAGAGAAATCAAAGAAAATGAAAGAATTGATAGAGAAGCAGTTACTTTAAAACAAGACTTAACTATTGAATTTGGACAAAAAGCTAAGGTATCTGACTTTATAGAAAATCTAAATGGTAGCTATGTTAACGATTATGAAATAGATACAGAACACCTAGGGGATATAGAAGTATCATTTGAATATATAAATATAAAAAACAAAAAAAGAAATTACACATTTGAAATACACACAAAAGATGTTAATGCACCTAAGATATATTGTGGAGCATCTTACACTGTAAAGGTAGGGTATGATAAAAACTTAACTGATGTATTACTAAGTGGAGATGACATTGATGATAATCCAAAAAGAGAAATAATAGGAGAATATGATTTTAATACCATTGGAAACTATAATTTAACATATATAGTAACTGATTCAAGTGGTAATAAAGCAAGTAAAGATATTGTGTTAAAAGTAGTAGAAAAAACAAACAATACTGAGCCTAGTATAGGTAAAACAGTTTATATAAATGATGTAATAAATAACCACAAAACAGATAGTACAAAGATAGGAATAGATGTATCTAAGTGGCAAGGAAAAATTAATTGGGAAGAAGTAAAAAATTCTGGTGTAGAATTTGCAATGATAAGACTTGGATATCAAAAAGATTATGATGCAGACTATGCAGTAGACCCATACTTTGTAGAAAATATAGAAAGTGCAATTTCTAATCGGAATACCAGTTCGGAATATATTTCCACTCTTATGCAAAAAATCCTAATCAAGCAATAGAACAAGCAGAATGGGTAAAAGAACAAATATCAAAATATGATATAACACTACCAATAGCATTTGATTGGGAAAGCTGGAATTCATTTAATAAGACAGGTATGAGTTTTTATACAATAAATAAAGTAGCAAATACTTTCTTAGATAAACTAGCAGAATATGGATATAAAGGAATGCTATATAGTAGTAAAAACTATTTAACAAAAATATGGTATCCAACTGATCATGAAACTTGGCTTGCACATTATACAGATAAAACAGATTATGAGGGAGAATATTCTATGTGGCAGTTATGTGAAACCGGTAGAGTAAATGGAATAGAAGGTGCAGTTGATATAGATGTAATGTATATATCAAAATGAGAAATATAAGAGGATAATTAAAATAAAGGAGAAGAAAAATATGTTTTATGCAGATAAAAGATTTATATATTTATTGCTTATAGTAATAGTTATAATGAACTTAATGTCAATGAACCAATTAGAATGGTTAGCATTAATATTAACAGTGCCAGGAGTATTAATTGCAATAAGTTTCCATGAATTTGCACATGCATTTGCTGCAACAAAACTTGGAGATGATACACCAGGGGCACAAGGAAGATTAAACTTAAATCCATTTACACATATAGATCCGATAGGGTTTGTAATGCTACTATTTGTTGGATTTGGTTGGGGAAGACCAGTTGAAATAAATCCTAGAAACTTTAATAGGAAATATTCACAAACAGCAGGAGAAGCAATAGTTGCAGCAGCAGGACCAATCATGAATTTTATCCTTGCAATAGTATTTACACTAATATATTGTGCATTATATAAATTTGCATATGGATTTGTTATATCACAAGTTGGAAGTATAATATTTTCAATGATACAATATACAATTGTAATGAATATAGGACTTGGAATATTTAATCTAATACCATTACCACCACTTGATGGATCAAAAATACTTGTTAACTTCTTACCATATAGAGGAAGACAATGGGTTTATGAGCATGAGCAAATATTTTATATTGTATTTTTAGTAATATGGATAACAGGAATTGCAGGACATATAATATCTCCAGCATTAAATCTAATGTATAGTGGACTTATACAATTAGGACTAAAAATCTTTGGAATATAAAATATTAACCATAATCAGCATATTGCGCCGTTATTTAAAATACAAAAAATGCTCAACGTACAAATAGTACGCCTCCGCTTTTTTGATTTTAAATGCCTAGTACTATACTAATTCTGATTAATATTTAGAAAGAGAGAATATGAAAGAAAAAGACATAATAGTTTTAGGAATTGAGACAAGCTGTGATGAAACCTCTGCTGCCATTGTAAAAAATGGACGAGAGGTCCTTTCTAATGTAATAAATACACAAATTCCAATACATGAAAAGTTTGGAGGAGTAGTACCAGAAATTGCATCAAGAAAACATATTGAAGCAATTTCAATAGTTGTAGAAGAAGCCTTGAAAAAAGCAAAAATGAAATTAGAAGATATAGATGTAATCTGTCCAACATATGGACCAGGACTTGTTGGAGCATTGCTTGTTGGAGTACGGATATGCCAAAGCCTTAAGTTATGCAACCTCAAAGCCACTTGTGCGGAGTAAATCATATAGAGGGACATATTGCAGCAAACTATATAACTTTCAAAGAACTTGAACCTGAGTTTTTATGTCTAGTAATTTCAGGAGGACACACACATTTAGTAAAGATAGAAGAATATACAAAATTTGAGATATTAGGAAAAACAAGAGATGACGCAATAGGAGAAGCATTTGATAAAGTAGCAAGAGTAATGAACTTAAGTTATCCAGGACGGACCGAAAGTTGATAAATTAGCCAAAATGCGGAAAGCCAAATATAGAACTTCCAGAAACACATATAGAAGGTTTGGATTTTAGTTTTAGTGGAATAAAAACAGCAGTATTAAACTTAAACCATAACAGAAAAGACATAAAAAAAGAAGACTTATGTGCAAGTTTTGAATATACAGTAACAGATATGTTAATACAAAATACCAAAAAAGCATTACAAGAGACTAGAATAAAAAAAATAGCACTTGCTCGGACGGAGTATCAGCAAATACATACATAAGAGAAAAATTTTTGAAGTTAGGAGAAGAACTAGGCGTTAAAGTATATTTCCCAGACCTTAGCCTATGTACAGATAATGCAGCAATGATAGCATCAGCTGGATATTATAGATACTTAAATGGAGATATTTCAGAGTTAACATTAAATGCAATACCAAACCTAAAAATAGGGGGATAAAAAAGTGATATATAGTATAGCCGATTTGCATTTATCCAATAATAATCCAAAACCAATGGATATATTTGGAGAAAATTGGGAAAATCACGAACTAAAAATACAAAAGGACTGGCAAGAAAGGATAAAAGAAGACGATACAGTCTTATTGCCAGGTGATTTTTCATGGGCTATGGCATTACAAGATACATTAAAGGATTTTGAATACTTAAATAATTTACCAGGTAAAAAGATAATGTTAAAAGGAAATCATGACTATTGGTGGAACAGTTTTAAAAAACTAAATGAATTTATAGAAGAAAACAGTTTTCAAAATATTTCATTTTTATATAACAATGCATATGAGATAGAAGGAAAGATAGTTGCAGGGACAAGAGGATGGAATTTAAGCTCAAAAGAAGACGAAGATAAAAAGATAATAGATAGAGAATTAATAAGACTAGAATTATCAATAAATCAAGGAATAAAAAACTTTGGTAAAAATAAAGAAATAATAGTATGTATGCATTATCCACCAACAAATAAACAATTACTAGAAGAATCAGACTTTATAAAACTAATGCAAAAATACAATGTAACAAAATGTATATATGGGCATCTTCATGGAGAAGAAGGACATAACGAAAAGGTAGAAGGAATAGTACGGTGGAATAAATCTAAGACTTGTAAGTGCTGATTATTTAGACTTTAAATTAGCTAAGATAGAATAGTACCTAAATAAATATATATAAATATTCAATCAAGCTCCTGTCAAGCTGAACATCGCACAAATTCTAAATAATTTTTTTGGCACCCTTCCACGGCAAGCGTGAACTCTTTCCAAAAAAATTATTAAGAATTTCTAAGCTTGTTCACTCTCCGTCCGCTTGAATTTCATATTTACATATATTTATTTAGATATTAACTTGAAATTTATATCTATAAAATAAAAAGTTAAAATTAGGAGAAAAAATGGTAGGAAAGATAACAAAAATCATCTCAAATACATATTTCGTAACTGTACAAAATACTACATACGACTGTTCTGCAAGAGGAAAACTAAAAACAGAAGAAATAAAACCAGTTGTACGGAGATAATGTAGAATTTGACGAAAATCAAAAAGTAATTAACAAAATATTAGAAAGAAAATCATTTATAAAAAGACCTAAAGTTTCTAATATTTCTCAAATAATATTTGCTATATCAAGTAAAATGCCAAAACCTAATTTGCTTATGTTAGATAAATGGCTAGCATATGCAGAATTCTCAAAAATAAAACCAATCATAGTTATAAACAAAATTGATTTAGATAAAAAAGAAACAGAAAAAATAGAAGAAATATATACAAAAACACGGATATCAAGTAGTTAAAACTAGCACATTAGAAAATATAGGTATAGAAGAGCTGAAAAAATACTTAATAAACAATACAAGTGTATTTGCTCGGACAATCAGGAGTACGGAAAATCCACCTTAACAAATAAATTACTAGGAGAAAGACAAGCATACGAAGGAGAAATAAGTAAAAAAAATAAAAGAGGAAAAAATACAACAACAGAAGTTACATTATACAAAATAGGAAAAGACACATACCTATTAGATACCCCAGGATTCCAAACAATGGATATATATGAAATAGAAAGTAAAGACTTAGAAAATTACTTTATAGAATTTAAACCATATATAGAAAAATGTGAATTTGTAGGATGCACACATATAAAAGAAGAAAACTGTGGTATAAAAAAAGCATTAGAAGAAGGCAAAATTAGTAGTGACAGATATACAAATTACATAAAAATATATAATGATTTAAAAGATAAGGAGGAGCACAAATGGTAGAAATTTCAACATCAATATTAAATGTAGAAAAAGAAAACGCAAGCAAAGTATTTTATGGATTGGAGGTAGCACATACAGACTATTTTCATATAGACGTAATGGACGGAAAATTCGTACCAAAAAACACAGTAGAAATAATGAAAGAGTATTCAAATACTCTAAAACAAATGACAAATATACCATTAGATGTACACCTAATGGTAGAAAATGTAAAAGAATTTGTAGACGAATATATAGGATTAAAACCAAATATAATAACATTTCATTTAGAGAGCTTAAACTCAAAAGAAGAAGTAATGCAAATGATAGAATATATTAAAGAAAATGGTATTAAAGTTCGGAATATCAGTTAAGCCAAATACAAAGATAGAAGAAATATATGAATATCTTCCATATATACATATGTGTCTAGTAATGACAGTGGAGCCAGGACTTGGAGGACAAAAACTAATACCAGAAACTTTAGAAAAAGTAAAAACTTTAAAAGAATATATAGACAAGAATAATATAGATATAGACATAGAAGTGGATGGTGGCATAAATGGAGAAACAATAGAAAGTGCAAAGAATGCAGGAGCAAATATATTTGTTGCAGGTTCAGCAATAGTTAATAAAGAAAATTATGAAGAAGCAATAGGATATTTAAGAAATTAGAAAGGAAGAAGCTTTGGAATTAGAAGGACAAGTAGAAGCAATCATATATTATAACGAAATAAATTCATATACGATAGCAAAATTAATGACAGAGACTGTAGGAGAAATGACAATAGTAGGATTTCTGCCATTTATTAATGTTGGAGATAATGTAACAGTTTATGGAGAATATGTTACACATAGAGATTATGGAAAACAATTTAAGGTAAGTACTTTCAAAAAAAATATGCCAGAAACACTAGAAGCCTTAGAAAGATATTTAGCAAGTGAAAATGTTAAATGGGTAGGTCCAAAAACAGCAAAGAAAATTATAAACGAATTTGGAGATAACACAATCTATACAATAGAACACGAACCAGAAAAGCTTGAAGTAATAAAAGGAATAACACATGAAAAAGCCATGGAAATATCAGACAGTTTTATACAAAGTAGAGAACTTTGGAAGATAGTAAGCTTCTTAGAAGAAATAGGAATAAGTTCAAGTTATGCAAAAAAAGTATATGATTTATATGGAATAGATGCAATAGAAGAAATAAAGGCAGATCCATATAGATTAATTGACGTGGTTAGAGGAATAAGTTTCAAAACAATAGACGAAGCAGCACTAAAAATTGGAATAAACAATGATGATGAACAAAGAATTATATATGGTATAAAATATGGGCTATTACTTGCAACATATAATCGGACATACCTGTGTTATAAAATCCAATTTACTCGATTTTGTAAGTACTTTACTTCAAATAACAGAAAGCACAATAAACGAATTCTTAAAACAAATGAAAGTAAAAGGAACGGTTGTAATAGAAGAAAGAGACGAAGAAGAATGGGTGTATCTAGCAGAATATTACGAAGCAGAAGTATTTATAGCAGGAAAACTAGTAAGATTAGATAATGTAAAAAACAGAAAACATATTACAAATATTGAAGAAAAACTAGAAAAGGTAGAAACAGTAAACAAAATAGAATTATCAGACAAGCAAAAAGAAGCAATATATGCAGTAAACAAAAATAATGTATGTGTAATAACAGGAGGACCAGGAACAGGAAAAACCACGATAATAAAAAGCATAATAGAATTATATAAAAAAGAACAAAAGAAAGTAGTACTTTGTGCACCAACAGGTAGAGCAGCAAAGAAAATGACAGAAACAACAGGTGAAGATGCAAAAACTTTGCATAGATTACTACAAATAACAAAAGTAAATGATACAAACTATATAAACGAAGAAATGAAAATAGAGCCAATAGATGCAGACGTGATTATTGTTGATGAAACATCAATGATAGACTTAGCACTTATGAAATATCTACTTATGGCAGTATATGAAGGAACAAAACTTGTACTTGTTGGAGATGTAGACCAATTACCTTCAGTAGGACCAGGAAGTATATTAAAAGACATAATAGCATCTAAAAAAATACAAGTAATAGTACTTGATAAGATTTTTAGGCAAGCCGCAAGAAGCAAAATAGTACTTAATGCACACAGAGTAAACTCAGGAAACTATTTTACAGAAGACAACAGTGATGAACTAAAAAAGGACTTTTTCTTTGTTCAAGAAAATAGTCAAGAAAGAATACTAAACTTTGTATTATCACTATACAAAAATGGACTAAAAAAGTTTGAAGACTATGATAATTTCAAAAGTGTACAAATAATAACTCCTACCAAAAAAGGAGAAGTAGGAACAAGAGAACTAAATAAAAAGGTACAAGAGCTAATAAATCCAAAAGATATAAAAAAGCAAGAAAGAGTTTTGCGGAGCAGTTTCATTTAGAGAAGGTGATACAGTAATGCAGATGAAAAACAACTATGATATAGAGTGGGAGCAAGGAGAAAACATAGGTACAGGTATCTTCAATGGAGAAATGGGAACTATAACAAATATAAGTACAATATCAGAAACAATAGAAGTAGACTATGAAGGAAAAATAGTAGAATATCAATTTTCAGATATTGACCAAATAGAACATTCCTATGCAATAACAGTACATAAATCACAAGGAAGTGAATTTGATGTAGTAATCCTTCCAATAGTTAGAACAGCACCAATGCTACTAACTAGAAACCTTTTATATACAGCAATAACAAGAGCAAAAAAACTACTTATAATAGTTGGAAGTAAAGAAGTAATACAATTTATGATAAAAAATACAGATGCAAAAGTAAGAAATACACGGACTTCAGCAAAAACTAGAAGGAATTTAATAAAAGAGGGTGAACTAATATATTAGACTTTTTACTAGACATAATATATCCAAATATATGTGGATTTTGTGGCAAGATAAACCAAAATTCACTATGTGAAGAATGTTTTGAAAAGATAAACAAAAACTTAGAATATAAGGTAGAAGAGATAATAGGCAAAAACTTTGAAAAGCATATATACTTAGGAAAGTATGAAAAAGAATTTAGAGAAGATATTTTAGCATATAAATTTTCAGATAAATCATATATGTATAAAACCTTTGCAAAATTAATATTAAAAAATGAAAAAATATGTAGAATTATAAAATCTTATGATATAATAATACCAGTTCCAATACATAAAAAAAGAAAAAATGAAAGAGGATATAACCAAAGTGAACTAATAGCAAAGGAAATAGCTAAGAATGTAAAAGAAATTAATTATCAAAATCCTTTAAAAAAGACAAAAAACAATGAAAGACAAAGTGAACTAAAAAAAGACGAAAGAAAGCAAAATGTTAAAAATGTATATGAAATCCAAAAAGCACAAATAATACAAGATAACAGAATTATTTTATTTGACGATATATATACAACAGGAAGCACAGCAGATGAATGTGCAAAAATATTAAAAGAAAATAATGCAAGAGATATATTAGTTTTAACACTTGCAAAATAAGAACCTCACCCACCAGCACAGCTAAAGCTGTGGGTGGGGTCCGAGAACCTTGTTGCGAAGGCGTTCGTAATAAGAAACTCGCAATAAACAACAGATAATGAAGAAATGGAGGAACCAATGGAAGAATTAGTTGAAAGTATATTAGATTATGTAAGAGCAGATTATACAGATTATGCAGTTATGATAAATGGAGAATGGGGTTCAGGAAAAACTTACTTTTGGAATAATAAAGTAAGAAATAAAATAGAATCAATGACATTAAATCGGAAAATCATTTACAACAATATATATGTCACTATATCGGAATATCAAACCTAGAAGAAATAAGTAAGAAAATCTTCATAGAAACAACACAATTAATGGATAAAAACTTAAAGAAATTTATGGAAGGAAATGGTGTAACAAAAATACCAGAATATGCAAAAACAGGAATAGACATGGCAAACCTTTTTGGTGTTACACAAAATGGAGACAGAGTAAATTATTCAGACTTTTTCTCAACAGATGACAAAGTCTTATGTTTTGATGACTTAGAGAGAGCAAATGTAGACGTTATAGATATACTAGGATATATAAATAACTTCGTAGAACATGATCACATAAAAACAATAATAATATGTAACGAAAAAGAACTTTCAACAAAACTAAAAAGCACAAACCTTGAAATGAAGACATTCATTGCAACATATATCCTTGACAAAGAAGATGACTTAACAAAAGTTACAGACAAGCCTATGGTAGAAAAAATACAAGATAAAATAGAATATGTATTTGACAAAGCAAATGATTATGAAAGAATAAAAGAAAAATTAATAGGAGAGACATTTGAATATCAACCAAAATTTGATTATATAATAAATCGGACTTTTAATGAGATATGAATCAAATCCAGACTTAATAAGATTCTTAAGAGAATGTACAGGTTTAATTATAACAACCTTCAATAAAAGTGGTACAAGGAACCTAAGAATATTAAAACATGCACTAAATGACTTTAAAAAAGTATTCGAAATGGTTAACAAAAATTATCCAAACACAAATCATAGAGTATTACAAACAATGTTAATATTCACAATAGCAGTTTCATTTGAAATAAAAGCTCGGAAAAATTACAAAAGACAAATTTGTAAATATATCAAATAATGAAGAATATAAGGCAATACTTGTTTCTTCAAGAGTATTAATGGACAATAGACAATTTTATATAAAAGAATTTGATAACACATACTACTATAACTTTAAATCAGAATACAGATTTTTCAAATTTATTGAAATATATGTAAGAACAAGAATATTTGACATGAAGACATTTAAGAAAGATATGGAAATGATAATCAGTACAGTAGATACATCAAACCTTCCAGGATATAAAAGACTTCTTACAGAAGAATATTGGAAAATCAGTGACGAAGACTTTGACAGAGTTGTAGATGAAATACTAGAAGACGTAAAAACAGGAAAAACAAGCCTAATAGAAAATGTAAAATTATTTATATATTTTGATTACCTTATTAGAAAAGGATTAATAAAATATGATATAAAGGTTGTAAAAAATACTTTCACAAACGGAATGAATATATCATCATTAGTATCAGCATATTGTGACAATGTTGAAGATGAACTAGATACTATTGGTATTGGAGAACCTTCACAGGATGTAGAAGATATTCTAAAGCATTTTCATACATTAAATTCTAAATTAAAAGACAGAATGTACATTGAAAGAGCAGACTCAATATTTAAGTGCATACCAATGAAAATGGAAGAATTTTACGAAAGATTTGATAAAGAATGTATGAATATACCAATATTTAAATACTACGATGTATATCAAACATTCCAAAGACTATCTTGTGCAAGTAATGAAGACATAGTAACAATAAAAGAAAAATTGCTAAATAGAGCAGATTTATATACAAAAGAAATAGAACCAGAAATGAAAAATATAAGGCAACTAAAACAAGTGATAGACGATTATACAACAGGAAAAGACAATAGTATAAAATTAGTTATGCTAAAGGATTTTTCAAAGGATTTGGGAAAAATACTAGAGAAATATTAATTATTTTGAAAATAAAATGTACTTTAGTTCAAAGAATGTGATTAAATTATTTTTTCGATAGACGTTAGGGGACCGTTTTAGAAAATTTTTAAGCGATAGCGAAATACATTTTCTTGAATGGGGACATAAGAAAAAATAATTTAATTATGTTCTTTGAATGTTAAAAAATTTATAGGATGTGAAAAAATAATGAACAAAAAATTAGAAGAATTTGAAGCCTATCTAGACAATAGAAAAGTTGCAATAATAGGCTTAGGAGTAAGCAATGTTCCACTTCTTAGATATATGTATGAAAGAGGAGCAAATACAACAGTATTTGACGAAAGAGAAGTAAGCGATATTCCAAAAGAAATAATGGAAGAAGTAGTAAAATATGATATAAAATATGTATTAGGAAAAGCATGCTTAGCTTCATTAAAAGGATTTGATATAATATTTAGATCACCAAGTTGTATGCCTACAAAAAAAGAACTAGTTGAAGCTGAAAAACAAGGGGCAATAGTTACCTCAGAAATAGAAATGCTTATGGAAATGTGTCCAGGAACAGTAGTAGGGGTTACAGGAAGTGACGGCAAAACTACAACGACCTCACTCATATACGAAATATTAAAACAAAAAGGATATAATTGTTACTTGGGAGGAAACATTGGAATACCACTATTTACAAAACTTAAAGAAATGAAAGAAGAAGACTTTGTCGTATTAGAACTTAGTAGTTTCCAACTTATGAATATGAAAATAAGTCCTAAAATATCAGTAATAACCAATATATCTCCAAACCACTTAAATATACACTCATCTTACGAAGAATATATAGAAGCTAAGAAGAATATCTTCAAATACCAATCAAGAGATGGAATTGTTGTTTTAAATCATGATAATGAAATAACAAGAGAATGTGCAAAAGAAGCAGAAGGAAGAGTAATATTCTTTAGTAGTAAAACAAAATTAGATGATGGCATTATCCTAGATGAAGACATTATAAAAGAATGTAACGATAGAATAAGAAGGCATGCCATAAATACAAAAGAAATCCATTTAAGAGGAAGACATAATTATGAAAATGTTTGTGCAGCAATAGCCGCAACAAAAACATTAGTAGATATAGACACACAAATAGAAGCAATAAAAAAATTTAAAGGGGTAGAACACAGGATAGAATTTATAAGAGAAATAGATGGAGTAAAATGGTATAATGACTCAATAGGAACAAGTCCAACAAGAACAATCGCAGGGCTAAACTCATTTGACGAAAAGATAGTATTAATAGCAGGAGGATATGACAAGCATTTAGACTACGCACCTATTGCAAAACCTATTTTAGATAATGTAAGAACCTTGATACTTATGGGGCAAACGGCAGACAAGATATTCTTAGCTGTAAAAGAAGAAGGGGAAAAAGAAAAGAAGCAAGTAGATACATATATGTGTGATACTTTAGAAGAAACAGTAAAGCTTGCAAAGAAATTTGCAAATCCAGGTGATGTGGTTCTATTTTCTCCTGCTAGTGCAAGTTTTGACATGTTCAAAAACTTTGAAGAAAGAGGAAAAAAGTTTAAAGAAATAGTAAATAATATTTAACAATAAAATCTCCTTATGCATATATATAAATATATATAGAAGGAGGTTTTTTTTATGTATAATAGCTATGAAGAATACATGCAAAGTGTTTTAGGATATAATACACCCGATAATATATATAGAGAAACAGAAGGGTATTACTATGATACATTAGGAGCAAATTCAAATTTACAAAATGTAAATGAGTTTTATCCAGAAATATATGGTATTGTATATCCAGTAGTTCAAAAAGTATGTAGTAGAGTAAATACATATAATATTTCAAAAGAACAAATAAATCAAATGGTAGATGAAGTATATGATGTAGTTGAACCAAGAGAGGAAGTAGAAGATACAAGAGAAGTATTAAAAAATGGAGACGTAAAAAATCCAAGAGCAAAAGAAACAAGAAGAACTAGGCCAAACAATAATACATTACGAGATTTAATAAGAATACTAATATTAAGAGAATTATTACAAGGAGGAAGACCAGGATTTCCACCAAGACCAGGACCTAATCCAGGACCAGGGCATGGACCAGGAAGACCACCAATGCCAGGAGGAAGACCTCCAATATTTAGGCCACGGAATGTTTTAAATAATATAAAATGATTAAGGTATGAAGTTTTATTTAAATAAAACTTAGATGTAGTATTCTAAATATTTGTATGTAAGGACAATTACTGAAAATTCTATGAAGAAAAAAATATTGAAATATAAATAAAAATGATGTATAATAAATCAAGTAAAAAATATTAGAAGGAGAAAGGAATGATTTAAAAAATGGAAACAAAAATTATAGGAGACAATTTACCAGCAGTTGTTTGTAAACTAAAAAAAGGAGAATCAATTTTAACAGAAAATGGTGGAATGAGTTGGATGGATAGCGGAATAGAAATGAAGACAACAACAAATGGCGGAATAATGAAAGGGATTGGAAGAGCATTCGCAGGAGAATCACTATTCATGAATGTATACACAGCAGAAAAAGATGATGTAGAAATTGGATTTTCATCATGTTTTCCAGGAAAAATTTTAGAATTTGATTTAAAAGAAGGAGAAACAATTATTGCACAAAAAAGAGCATTTTTATGTTCAGAAAATACAGTAGATATCTCAATGCAATTCCGTAAAAAATTAGGAGCAGGATTCTTTGGAGGAGAAGGATTTATAATGCAAAAAATAACAGGACCAGGAAAAGTGTTCTTAGAAATAGATGGTTCAGTAGTAGAAAGAGAATTACAAGCAGGAGAAAAATTAAAAGTAGATAATGGATATGTAGCAGCTATGACAAAAGATGTACAGTTAAATATCGAAACAGTAAAAGGTATGAAAAACATTGTTTTTGGAGGAGAAGGACTATTCTTAACAACATTAGAAGGACCAGGAAAAGTATGGTTACAAACAATGCCTATATCAAAACTATCAAGCTTACTATATGTTAGATCAGCAAATTAGAGAAATTGAGCAAAAAATATCTGAAAATCAGAAGTTTTGCTCATTTCAGCAAAAACTTTATAAGAAAAGTGGCTTCGCCACATGTGCATTTTGCTTCGCAAATATGCACAGCCCAAGGTAACTTAACCTTGTTGTTTCAGAAAAATCTGCGATTTTTCCTACACAATAAAAAATGGAATATCTCTCAGTTATATTGATATAACTGAGAGATATTTGCTTAATTAGCAACTTTGACAATCGCTTGAGTCTTCAGAACTTCTGCAATCACAAGGATTTTTTTCCATATATTTATCGCATTGATCCATTTTAACACCCTTTAAACATTTACCTTTTCTGCTACCTTTAGCACAAATCTTAAATGTTCTAACTTTGTTTACCCAAACAGTAATAGCATATTTTTTATCTGGACAAAGAGGTCCAAAAACAAATTCTCCATATTCATCAGTAAAAGTATGAGATACAGGTTTTCTGATTTCTTCGCCTTTTTCACAGTCAACTTCAACAAGTTTTACAACAGCATCTCTTACAGGTTCATGGTAACAATCCTTTATAACACCATATATAACATTACGGTTATCTTCTGGTAAGTTAACCTCTATATCATATTGTTTACCAGCTTCCATAAAACCGTCAACTTCAACTATTGGGCATTTATCTTTATCATTTTCGTATTCCATAAAAATTCATTCCTTTCATAAATTTAAGCTTGTTTCAAGCTTAATATATATTATGAAAAAAATAGAAAAATGACATAAAAAAATAGAATTTAATAAAAAAATGTTGAAATAAAATCTTAGGTAATATATAATGAGAAAAACAATCCATGGAGGTAAAATAATGAAACATGTATTAAGTAGTGAACAATACACAAGAGAAGAGCTAGAAGAAATTTTTGAATTGACACAAAAAATCAAAGACAATCCAAAAGATTATGCACATAAACTAGATGATAAAATTATAGCAGTAATATTCTATGAACCAAGTACAAGAACAAGATTATCATTTGAAACAGCAGCATTAAAATTAGGAGCAAAAATAATAACAACAGAAAATGCAGGAGAATTTTCATCAGCAGCTAAAGGAGAAACAATACAAGACACAGTTAAAGTTATAGCAGGATATGCAGATGCTTTAGTAATAAGACACAAATCAGAAACATCAGCAATAGATGCTGCAAGTGTAGAAAAATTACCAATACTAAATGGAGGAGCAGGAAAAGGAGAACACCCAACACAAGCATTATTAGACCTTTACACGATTAAGAATAAAAGAGGAAAAATAGATGGAGCAAAAGTTGCAATATTAGGTGACTTATTACATGGAAGAACAATACACTCTCTTATAAGATTACTATCTTTATATGATAATATTGAAATATATGGTTTAAGCAAAGAAGCTTTTGCATTACCACAAGAATATATAGATATGCTAAAAGAAAGAGGAATAGAGTATAAAAAATGCAATAGTTTTGATGAATTACCAAGAGATTTAGATGTAATTTATCATACAAGAATACAAGCAGAAAGATTTGAAGGGGACTTCGGAAAAGAAGAATATATAATAGATAAAAAAGTATTAGATACATTTTCAGATCATACAATATTAATGCATCCACTACCAAGAGTAATAGAAATAGCAACAGATGTAGATGATGATCCAAGAGCGTGCTATTTTGAACAAGCACATAATGGACTATATGTACGTATGGCGTTATTGCTTCAAGTATTAGATAGAGCAGAATAAATATAAGAAAATTAAAAGCGCTCATTACAATCAAAAATGAGTGCTTTTTTGCTAAAAAACTTAATTCGCTATTTATGGGGTGTTTATTTTAAAGTATAAATTGGTATAATTTAAGTTAAGAAAGGAGAGAAAAAATGGATGTTAAAAAAATAGGAGAATTTATAGCTAAAAACCGTAAACTAAAAGGACTGACACAAGAACAGTTAGGAGAAAGGCTAGGTGTTAGCAACAAAACAATATCTCGCTGGGAAAATGGAAATTATATGCCAGATTTATCGCTCTTGAAACCATTAAGTGAAGAGTTAGGAATTACATTAAATGAACTATTAAGTGGAGAGAAAATAGAAAAAGAAAATATAGAGAAAATCACAGAAAAAAGTTTAATAAATACAATAGATTATACTAAAAAGAAGATAAGCGACGAACATAAAAAAATATCAATTGGACTAATGATAATAGGTATAACAATAAGTTTTTCGGCATTTACAATATTTGATGTAGAAAGCAGTTGGGGTTCTATATATTCAATATTAGGTATTTTAATATTTATTATAGGACTATATAGAGAATTAAAAATAAAAAAACTATGGAAGAAAATACTAATATCTATAATTACCTTTACTGGAATACTAGCAGTATTTTATGCAACAGACTATATAGGAGTAGTAGAATATAAAAGACCACCAATATATAGATATGCAACAAAAACAGAGAATATTATCACATACTATAATTTATTCTATAATGTATATAGAATAAATCCAAATACAAAAAATGAATACTACATAATAGATACAAAAAAAGAATATAATTCAGAGACAGTGCCAAGATTTCCGTTTAATAAAGAGAGAAGCGGAATAGACAGTATAATAAAATATCAAAATAAATATATAGGAAACAATAGTAACATTGGAAATTTAATAGAAAAATTACCACTTTCAGAATATAGTTATGTGTTTCAGATTGATTCAGAAAATCTTGGATTAATTATAAACTATAATACAACAGATTGGTATAATAATGAAAATCTATATATACAAAAAAGTTTAGTATATAATACTGTTTCAATATTTAGTTTAATAGAAAATGTAGAATATATAAAATATAATTTTAGTGGTAATTCTTATAAAGTAACTAGAAGAGAGGTAGAAGAAAAGTATCCAAACTATTCTAAAATAGTAGAAAACAAAAAGATAAATAAAGAAGAATTTACAAACTGTGTAGAGCAAAAAATGAATGATAATGACTTTATAGAAAAAGTATATAAAGAAATAATTTAAAAAAATCAATAGACATTTAGAAAAACTTCTAAATGTCTATTGACAATTTTAATAGAAAATAGTATACTATATTTAGATAATTATCTAAATGAGATAAAGGAGGTACATATATGGGAATGTCAGAGGTATTAAAAGCAATTTCAGATCCAGTAAGAAGAGAAATATTAGAAATGTTAAAAGAAGGAAAAAAGACAGCAGGAGAAATTGCAAGCAAATTTAATCTAACAGGAGCAACAGTATCATACCATTTATCAACACTAAAAAAAGCAGGCTTAATAGCAGAGACGAAGTATAAAAAATATATTTTCTATGAACTGAACATTTCTGTATTTGAAGAAGTACTAATATGGATAAAAAGATTAGGAGGTAATATAAATGAAAAAAATTAATAAAAAGGTTTTAATAATAACAAGTATATTTTGTATACTACCAATCATTATAGGATTAGCATTTTATAATACTTTACCAGAAAATATTGCAATCCACTTTAATATAAATAATAATCCTGATAATTACTTTCCAAAAGCAATATTTGTGTTTGGAATGCCAGTAATAATGTTAATAATGCAAGTATTTTGTTGCATAATAAGTGATTTATCAGATAAAAATCCAGAAGCAAATAAAAAAGCAATAACAGTATATAAATGGATAATACCAATATTGTCTATTATTATATATTGTGTAACAATTATGTATTCTACTGGAAAAGCAATAGATATTAGAAAAATAATTATGTGTATATTAGGAATAATGTTTATAGTAATGGGAAATTATCTTCCAAAAACAATAGGTAGCCATAAATTCCCAAAGATAAAAGATGAAAAGATAGAAAAGAAGATGCTTAGAATGTCTGGATATATTCTTATACTAAATGGAATATTTTCTATAATAAGTATATTGTTTAAACCAGTAGTAAGTATAGTATTATTAGGATTATTAATACTAGAAACAATAATACTATTTGTCTATGCATTTATTGCATCAAAAAAATAAATAAAATTCATATTAATTTGCATGACAAAATACTTAAGTTATATGATATAATCACAATATACAATTAATAATATAATTATAGGAGGTATTTTATGCAAACTAATAAAGAAGGTTATACGCAGATACTTAGCAAAATATTTAAAAATGAAGATGAAGTTTTAGAAGAAATAACTAATTTAAAGGCTATACTCGCATTACCTAAAGGCACAGAAGTGTTTTTAAGTGATATACATGGTGAGTATGAGCCTTTTTTACATGTTCTTAATAATGGAGCACGGAAGAATTAGAAATAAGATAGAAATGTCATTTGGAAGCACATTATCACTTAGTGAAAAAAACAAACTTGCAACACTAATATATTATCCAGAAGAAAAGATAAAACAAGTAAAAGAAAATAAAGAAGATTTAAAGATATGGTACAAAGACTCAATTACAAAACTTATTGAAATATGTAGGAAGTCAGGAGGAAAATATACAAGATCTAAAGTAAGAAAAGCATTCCCTAAATTTAGATATATAGTAGATGAGTTATTACATGTATCAGAAGAAATTGATAACAAAGAAGAATATTATGATTCAATAATAGATTCTATTATTGAACATGGAATTGCAGAAGAGTTTATAATAACACTTACGTATGCAATAAAGCAAATGTCAATAGACCATTTACATATAGTAGGAGATATATTTGATAGAGGAATACACCCAGACTACATTATAGAAAGATTAATGAAATTCCATAGTGTAGATATAGAATGGGGAAACCATGATATATTATGGATGGGAGCAACTTGTGGAAACTTAGCTTGTATTGCGAATGTAATTAGAATATGTGCTAGATATGGAAACATTAAAATACTAGAAGATGCATATGGAATAAATATGAGACCACTTTCAATATTTGCTATTGATACATATAAAGAAACACCACCTAAAAGACTTCTTCCAAAAGAATTTGACTATAATAAATATGGAGAAAGTGATAAAATAGTACTTGCTAAAATACAAAAAGCAATAGCAATTATACAATTTAAGATAGAAGGAGAATTAATAACAAAACACCCAGAGTATAAAATGCAAGAAAGATTATTATTAGATAAAATAAACTACGAAAAAGGAACAATCATACTAAATGGGAAAGAATATGTTTTAAATGATAAAAGTTTTCCAACAATAGATATAAATAATCCATATAAACTTACAGATAAAGAGCAAGAGCTTATACAAAGATTAAAAGAATCTTTTATGGAAAGTACAAAATTAAATGAGCATATTAGATATTTATATACAAAAGGTTCAACATATAAAATATTCAATTCAAATCTATTAATGCATGCATGTATACCAATAGAACAAGATGGAAGTTACACAAAAGTTACTTTACTTGGAAAAACATTAGAAGGAAAAGAATATTTAGACCATCTAGATGAGGTTATAAGGAAGGCATATTTTGAAAAAAATGAGATAGCAAAAGACTATATGTGGTATTTATGGTGTGGAAAAGATTCTCCATTTTTTGGAAAAGATAGAATGACAACATTTGAACAGTATTTTATAGATGATAAAGAAATACATAAAGAACACAAAATACCATATTATAAATACATTACAGATGAAAAATTTTGTAAGAAAGTACTTAAAGACTTTGGAATTAATGAAGAATATTCACACATAATAAATGGGCATGTACCAGTAAAAGCAAAAGATGGTGAAAGCCCTGTAAAAGCTAATGGAAAACTTTTGGTAATTGATCGGAGGATTTGCAAAAAGTTATAGGGAAAAGACAGGAGAAGCAGGATATGTACTTTCATATAATTCCTATGGTCTAGTATTAATTGCAAATAAAACCTTTGAAACTATACAAAAGGTAATAGAAACAGAAGATGAAGTAGCGACAGAAATAGTTGTAGATGATAAGTTAGTTAAAAGAAAAAGAGTAGGGGATACAGATAAAGGTAAAGATATAAGAGCTCAGATAGATTGTTTAGAAGAATTACTAGAAATTTATAGAGGTGGAAAAAATCAAAGCTAAGATATAATAAATAAGCTCTGAAACTATTGATATCTTTATTTTTCAGCTAGTTAGATGTACTAGCAAGTGTTTTGGAAATATTACTCATATTGTAGACCAAGCAGACATGTATCATATCTGGATTGCTCAAAAGAGCAAATTCCCCTTTGGAATCTTGGAGACAACAGAAATTCCTGAAAACAAAGAATGGGAGAGTGAGAAGGTAGCAGGACTGGATATCGAGTACATTGTAAGAACAACCAAGAATAAATTTGGCAAGGTGGCATATTTCTATATTAGGCGAAAAGATGGCAAAGAGCTTCGGTGGATAGAAAAGCAGCAAATAAAAAATAAACTTCAGAGTGAAGAACTGACAGCAATTGAGATTATCTCAGCAGAGGGAATTGGTAAACCCACCTGCCTCATAACATAAAAAAGAGATATAATATATAGGCAAAAAATCTTAAAATGTCAAAACTAATTTTTGGTAAGACAAAAGGGGGAATTTATTTAAGGAAACTAAAATATGTTAATCAAATAAAACCTTGGAGGTGCTTGGCAAAATAAGAAATTTCCCAAAGACCTTCGAATAAGTACTTTGCTTGAAAAACATATTCAGAGAATTTTTAAATAGTATTAATCCAAATGCTGAGAGGATAACTTTTGGCAAAAAAACAGGGAGCTGACGATAAAAAGTTAGCTCTCTGTTTTTCTGGATACAATTTGAATATTATGTAAATTTATGGTATAATTAAATAGATATTGGAAAATTTGAGGTAAAATGTATGGGAAGTTTAAACAATAAAGCACTTACCAGTGAAGAAAGAAAAAGAATTTTACAAGAATTATTAAAATTATTAGAGGGCGGAGAAGATAGAAATTTACGCTTATCTAAAATTTTAGGCATTTCGACTCCAACAGTGAGGCGTTTAAAAAAGATGCTTACAGATGAACGGAAGTATAACAGAAGAAACAATTCAAATAGAAGCAGAAAAGAGAAGAGAAAGAGAAAAAGAGAAAACTGAGCAAGATAAAAAACAAAGAGAAGCTTTAAAAAGTAATAAAAAGAAAGCACCAAAACAAGAAACAGAAATAACAGAAGAACTTAAAGATAAAGTATCAGATTTACTCATAATAGGTGTTAGAGAGCAGAGAATAACAGGAATATTAAATATAGATTTTAAATCATTAGAAACAATTAGAAATCAGTTAATACAAAAACGGAAAAGTAACAAGAGAAGGAATAAAAGAAGCGACTCATAATTGGGAACAACAAAATAGAGAAATTACACGAAAATTATTATTAAGAGGATATACTCACAAAGAGATTTCAGATAATATACCATATACTGACGAAAGATATATAACAAGAACAGTAGAAAAATTAAAAAAAGAGGGAGGAATAACTGACAAACAAATAGAACAAGCCAAATTTGAAAGAACAGAAAAAAGAAGATTAGAAATGGTTCTGATAGGACTAAAACTAGGTTTAACCTTTAAAGAAACAGTAGAATTAGATAAAACCATTGGACTATATGAAGAGCAATATAGAAATTGTAGAAGTAGATTAATACAAGAACGGAAAAATAACAGAACAAGAAATAAAAGAGCAAAGAGAATTAGCAGATAAAATAAAAGCAAAAGAAAGAGAAGAAGATTACGAAGGACCATATGATAAAGAAATAATTAAACTAACTAAGGCAGAAGTTTCAGGAGCAGAAATTGCAAGAAAGCTAGGTATAACAGAAGCATATGTATCAAGAAGAAAAAAGGCAATAAGAGAAAAGGAAAAATATAGGAAAAATCTATGAGAATAGCAAGTAGATTTGCACGAATAACAGCATATAATGATTGTGCAGAACTTCAAAGTATGGCATTAGAAATTATACTAACAAAATGTGGAAATTTAACTTATAATTTATCACATGATATAGAGAGCTTAAGAGCGGCGATGATTAATAAAACAATAAGGTATCTATATTCAGCAATAGAAAAAAGAGACATAAATTCATTAACTAATTATGGAAATGTAGACAATTATATTGGACAAATAGATATTCCAGTAGCAGATAATGTTCAAACATTTGAAGATGAAGGACTAGCAAGTAGTATTGATTATAAAAAAGCAAAATTTAGCGAAATAGAAACACAAGTTATGCAGTGTATGGTAAGGCTTGTAGAAGAACGGAGAAGCGGATAATTTGCCCAAAAAAGTTGCCCAAATAGTAATAATCGATGAAGAAGAAATATATGCAATTATGGAAAGAATTAGACAAAAAATGCTTCAAAATAAATTAGTTACAGTAAGAGCAGATGGTGGATACCAATTTGTGGCAGATGACGAAGAAAGGTAAAATAGAAGATGGAGTATTTAAAGAAATATGGATTTACAGAAGAACAAATACGCAAAATAGAAGATAGATATAATAAAGGAATAATAGGTTTTATAAAGGAAAATGAAGAATTTGTAGAAGATACTATTAAATATCTATATTCAGAGAATATAAAATGTATTTATTTACTTATGATAAACAATATAAAGATATTTTTAGAAACACAAATAACATTACAAAAAAAGATAGAAGAAATGAAAAGGAATGGACTTAAAACAAAACAGATACAGATGAAGCTATTAGAAGAAAGATAGAGGTTAAAATCAAAATATTTTTAGAAACTCAAGGATATAATAAAAATAATTTTTTTGCGTCCCCACAACGTCTATCAAAAAATTATTTTTATTATATTCTTGAGTTTTTTGTAACATTAAAATATATTTATTGAAAAAAAGCTCGAATTATGATAGAATAATTTTACTTTAAGAGAAACTAGAAAGGTAATGCTTGAGTAAATGAAAATATTAGAATTTGAAGATGAATATATAAACAAAGTAAAAGAAATAAATAAGGGAAAGAAACTAAAATATAATATACTAACAATGGGATGCATGCTTAATGAAAACGACTCAGAAAAATTATGTGGTATGATAGAAGAAATGGGTTATGAGAAGTGTGAAGAAGCCCAAAAATCAGATTTAATAGTATTTAATACATGTTGCGTTAGAGAAAATGCAGAAGACAAGCTATTTGGAAAACTAGGAGAATTAAAAAAATATAAAAAAGACACTGGAGCAATTATTGCTATCGGTGGTTGTATGATGCAAGAAAAACATATACAAGAAAAATTAAAAACAAGTTATCCATATTTTGATATTATGTTTGGAACACATACTCTAAACAAATTCCCAGAAGACTTATATAAGATAATATTAGACAAAAAAAAGATAACAGACATAATAGATATAGACGGAGAAATCTATGAAAATATACCAATAAAAAGAGAAAATAAAGTAAAAGCATCGGTAACTATAATGTATGGTTGCAATAATTTTTGTACATATTGCATAGTTCCTTATGTAAGAGGAAGAGAAAGAAGCAGAAAACCAGAAGATATAATAGGAGAAATAAAAAGCTTAGCACAAGAAGGATATAAAGAAATAACACTTTTAGGGCAAAATGTCAACTCATATGATGGTGGAAATGGATATAAGTTCTCAAATCTTCTAAAAGATGTAAACAAAATAGAAGGAATAGAGTTGATAAGATTTATATCGCCACATCCAAAAGACTTTACAGACGATGTGATAGAAGCAATAAAAACTTCTGATAAAGTATGTAAAATATTACATTTACCACTTCAATCAGGAAGTACAAATGTACTAAAAAGAATGAATAGAAAATATACAAAAGAACAGTATTTAAACTTAGCAAAAAAAATAAAAGAAGAAATACCAAATGTTGTGTTCTCAACAGATATTATAGTAGGGTTTCCAGGAGAAACAGAAGAAGACTTTGAAGATACTTTAGATGTAGTTAGAAAAATGAAATATGAACAAGTTTTTATGTTTATATACTCAAATAGAAAGCGGAACACCAGCAGATACAATGGAAAAACAAATTCCAGAAGAAATAAAGCATAAAAGATTTGATAGACTAAAAGAATTAGTAGAAAGCCAAGTAGAAGAAAATAATAGTAAATACTTAGGGACTATACAAAAAGTATTAGTTGAAGGAAAAAGCAAAACAAATAAAGAACTGTTAACTCGGAAGAACAGAAACAAATAAAGTAGTAATATTTGAAGGAAAAGAAGAACTAATAAACAAGATTGTAGATGTAAAAATAAAACAAGATTGTTTGTGGTACTTAAAAGGAAAAATTAAAGAGCAAAGTTAGCAAATAATTGCATTAAAATCCAATTATTTGTTAACGAAAGGAGATAATAAAATGGCAGAATTCTCACCCATGATGCAACATTATTTAGATACAAAAGAACAATACAAAGACTGCATACTATTTTATAGACTAGGAGATTTCTATGAAATGTTTTTTGATGATGCTCAAACAGCATCAAGAGAACTTGAAATAACTTTGACAGGAAGAGACTGTGGACAAGAAGAAAGAGCACCTATGTGTGGAGTACCATACCATGCAGCAAATATATATATAGCAAAACTTATAGAAAAAGGATATAAAGTAGCGATATGTGAACAATTAGAAGATCCAAAAGCGACAAAGGGCATAGTAAAAAGAGACGTAATAAGAGTTGTAACACCAGGAACATTAGTAGAAGATAATTTGCTAGAAGAAAAGAAAAATAACTATATAATGTCAATATATAAACAAGGGATATTTTTTGGAATAGCTGTGTGTGATATATCAACAGGAGACTTTTTATCATCACAAATAAAAGAAACAAATAATTTTGCAAAATTACTAGACGAAATTGCAAGATATTATCCAGCAGAAATAGTAGTAAATGAAATGATGTATTCTTCATCAGAAGAAATAGGAAAAATAAAAGAAAGAATAGACTGCTATATATCAAATGTAGAAGATACAAAATTCAAATTTGATATAGAAAAACTAAAAGAAAGATATAAAATTACAGACGACAAAGGAGAAGAAATAAAAGAACTTACAGACAAAGAATTTGCACTTGCAGCATCAAATCGGATTACTTGAATATATAATGCAAACACAAAAAGTAGAAATGGAGCACTTAAATGTCATAAAAATATATAATATAACAAAATATATGGCATTAGATATAAGTGCAAGAAGAAACCTAGAACTAACAGAAAGAATGAAAGACAAAAGTAAAAGAGGAACTTTACTTTGGGTATTAGATAAAACATCAACATCAATGGGTGGAAGGATGCTTAGAAGGTGGATAAGTGATCCACTTATAGATATAAACGAAATAAATCGGAAGACTAGATGCAGTAAAAGAATTGAAATCAAATATGATGCTTAGAGGGGACGTAATAGACAGTCTAAAGAAGATATTTGATATAGAAAGAATAGCAGGGAAAATCGCCTATGGAAATGCAAATGCAAGAGATATGTTATCATTAAAATCATCAGTTGCAAAACTTCCAGAACTAAAAGAAATTTTATCAAATGCAAAAACCTCAATGTTAAAAGGAATTTACCAAGACTTAGACGAATTAAAAGATATATATGAATTAATAGAAAAAGCGATAATAGAAGAACCAGGAATAACTATAACAGAAGGAAATATTATAAAAAATGGATATAATGAAGAAGTAGACAAACTAAAAGAAGCGTCAACAAATGGAAAAGTATGGCTTGTAGAGCTAGAAACAAAAGAAAAAGAAGAAACAGGAATAAAAAACTTAAAAGTAGGATTTAACAAAGTATTTGGGTATTATATAGAAGTTACAAAATCAAATATAAGTTTAGTTCCAGAAAGATATGTAAGGAAACAAACCCTAACAAATGGAGAAAGATATATAACAGAAGAATTAAAAAACTTAGAAGATGTAATACTTGGTTCAGAGGGAAAATTAGTAGACTTAGAATATAAGCTATTCCTAGAGATAAGAGAAAAAATATCTAAAGAAATACCAAGAATACAAAGAACAGCAGAAGTAATTTCAACATTAGATGTGTTTTGCTCATTTGCACAAGTTGCAGAAGACTTAAACTATGTAATGCCAGTAGTAGATAATAGCGGAGAAATAAATATAGAAGAAGGAAGACATCCCGTAATTGAAAAAATGATAACATCAGGAAGTTTTGTACCAAATGACACATATATGAACAAAGATAGTGATAGACTTCGGAATAATTACAGGACCAAATATGGCCGGAAAATCAACATATATGCGACAAGTGGCATTAATCACACTAATGGCACAGATACGGAAGTTTCGTACCAGCAAGAAGCGCTAAAATCGGAGTTGTAGACAAGATATTTACAAGAGTAGGAGCATCAGATGACTTAAGTATGGGACAAAGCACATTTATGGTAGAAATGATGGAAGTTGCAAATATATTAAAAGAAGCAACCCAAAATAGTTTAGTAATACTAGACGAAATAGGTAGAGGAACATCAACATATGACGGACTATCTATTGCATGGGCAGTTGCAACATTTATGGCAGATAAAGAAAAATGTGGAGCAAAAACATTATTTGCAACACACTATCATGAATTAACAAAACTAGAAGAAAGAATAGAAGGAGTAAAAAATTATTCAATAGCAGTAAAAGAAAAAGGAGAAGACATAATTTTCTTAAGAAAAATTGTAAAAGGCGGAACAGACGAAAGCTATGGAATACATGTTGCAAGACTTGCAGGAGTTCCAAAAGAAGTGCTAAAAAATGCAAGAGAAATACTAAAAAGCCTAGAAAGAAAAAGCATGCTTGGAGAAAAGAACATGGAAAAAGCAGAAAAGCAAGGAGCAGGGCAACTAGATATGTATAACTATAAGATTGCTGAAATAGCACATGAGCTAGATAAAATCAATGTAAATGAACTTACACCTATTGATGCAATGAATATTCTTGTAAAACTAAAGGAAAGTGCTAGTTAAATTAAAAAGTTTCGTAAATGGTGATTATTAATAATTTTTCTTGCGTCCCCATTTAAGAAAATGTAATTCACTTCGTTCATACATTTTCTAAAAAGGTCCCCCAACGTCTATCGAAAAATTATTAATTAATCCCCTTTACGAAACTTAATTAAAATTAAAATTTAGTTTTCATAAGATATAATTAAATTTATTTGTTTCTTGTTGGTCGTCTCGTAGAAACTGTATAGAGCAAGCTCTAACAGTTTCTAGACTCGCTTCCATGCTACGTGAAACTGCATAAATTTAATTATATCTTATGCAACTAATATTGGAGGTAAAAAATGATAAATAGAAAAGAGACAAGAAAAATAAGTGTAGGGAATGTGACAATTGGTGGAGATAACAATGTTGTTATACAGTCGATGACAAACACTAAAACAAAAGATATAGAAGCAACAGTAAAACAAATACTAGAACTAGAAAAAGTAGGCTGTGAAATAATAAGGGTTGCGTGTCTAGATTTAAAAGATGCAGAGGCAATAAAAGAAATAAAGAAAAGAATACATATACCAATAGTTGCAGATATACACTTCGACTATAAAATAGCACTCAAAGCCATAGAAAGTGGAGTAGATAAATTAAGAATAAACCCAGGAAATATAGGAGGAAGAGATAGAGTAGAGAAAGTAGTAAATGCTTGCAAAGAAAAAAATATCCCAATAAGAATAGGAGTAAATGCAGGATCACTTGAGAAAGAACTATTAGAAAAATATGGAGGGAGACCAACTGCAGAAGCGATGGTTGAAAGTGCATTAAAACATATAAAGATTTTAGAAGAATTAGAATTCTATGATATAGCTATATCTCTCAAAGCATCAGACTTAGACTTATGTATAAAAGCATATGAAAAAGCAAGCGAAAGCTTTGATTATCCATTACATATAGGAATTACAGAAGCAGGAACAGCATTTTCAGGAACAATAAAATCAAGTATAGGACTAGGAGTATTGTTAAGAGAAGGTATAGGAAATACCTTAAGAGTATCACTTTCAGATGACCCAGTAGAAGAAGTAAAAGTTGCAAAAGAAATATTAAAAGACTGTCGACTATATAAAAAATCTCCAACATTTATATCTTGTCCTACTTGTGGTAGAACACAAATAGACTTAATACCTATTGCAAAAGAAGTAGAAAACTTTTTGCAAACAATAGAAGCAGATATAAAAGTTGCAGTAATGGGCTGTGCAGTAAATGGACCAGGGGAAGCAAGAGAAGCAGATATAGGGATTGCAGGAGGAATAGAAGAAGGGCTTTTATTTAAAAAAGGAGAAATAATAAAAAAAGTACCACAAAGCGAAATTGTAGAGGTACTAAAAAAAGAAATAATAGAAATGATAAAATAATTGCAAATTTACATAAAAAATGATATAATAAGTTTCTACCTATAGTAGCAGTTATTCTAAAGTTATTCTAGGATAAGAAAAGGAGGTTTTGCAAGAAAATAACAAAATAGAATTGGAGGAGGGTAGCAAGGACAAGTATAAACCACAAAACAAAAAGGAGAGTAAACCATGTCAGTATTATATATCAACGAAGCGTGGAATAAAGGCTTACTTGGCAAAGCAAGTAAGCTAATCTTGCCAGTCCAAGAACGGGAGATAACCCTTTCGCAGGAAGAAACGGGAGTATATGGCGAACAGAAGCTTTCTACCGAAGGTATAAGCCAATGCCATTGCATTTCCACTGGAAAAATGGAAAATGGCATGCTTAAAATCATTGGTGAAGCAATGCCAGTATATCTCACACTGGAAGGAGAAATCGGAGCACGGCGAGGACCTATGGTACTGCATTATACATGCAGTATACTGTTCGATTTACCGCAAGGTATTTCAGCGTGCCACATTACACTTAATGACTGGAAGAAATATAGAAAAAGGCTGGGATTGACGGCAACATTAATTCACTGGCTTGCAACAAATAAATGTGTCAACTTCTACAGTAGCAATGCGTATTTCAACGTGTTCTTTGTGGACAGCGGTGACGTGGACGCCTATGGCTTGTATGACTCGTACGGCAACGCGAACAGCCCTTGCGATGCGGTGCGCCCCGTTTACTATCTGCCAATCCACAATCCGAACATCAAAATTGAGGTGCCTGATGAAGGCGAAGAACGTCGGCTGATACTTCCTTAAAGATTCTATCTGTCTATTCTCATAAGCAAAATCTAAGATGTGATAACCTAATTGGAAAACACAGCATAAAACAAAAGACTGGTGAAAACACCAGTCTTTTGTTTTATGCCGATTAGATTTGATTACTCAAGATACTCCTTCAAAAAGCTTTCTGCGATGACTTGAATTGCACTCCATAAGCGGTTATAGTCAAAGATATTTCCCGTATAAGGAATTTCTTCACGCAAATGCTTTTCAAATTGCTCTCTCCATGACTTATCACACCTGTTATCAAACATAGGGATGTTAGTAGATGGTAAGTGATTAGGAATACTTCTGATAGTGCTTACAGAAATAAGCTTATCTCGCAAAATAAGAGAATTAATTTCATTATAAGCACTGTACATGCTGTTTTTTTCTTGCTGAGAGAAAAAATCGTTTTGAGACCATATGTTACCATTTCTAGGATTTGTAACTGTCCTTAAGGTAGTATCCCAAATGAACTCTGGAATAAGAAAATCCTCGATAAAGTGGTAATCAAGGTATAAATGGCAAAACATTCCAAGCTTTATAGGGTCATTAGGTACAAATAAGTCTTTTCTTACAGCCTCCATTTCAGGTACAAAAAATCCTTTTGAAGATGCCTCCCTTCTATAATGTGATAAGTTTTTGTTTTTGGCTAGGTCAGGAATTAAACTACCTGACATAAATCGGATTTTATCTAAAGTGAGACAGGGAGCTATCCGATAAAGCTCCTCAATAAAAGCAAAATGAATAAGTAAACCTGGCATATTTCCTTTCTCCCTTAAAACAAACGAAGATAGTCGTAGCAACCTTTGGCAAAGGCGCTAACAGGTACAAAATTTTTTCTTAAAAAGTATATCACCAAAAACTAATTATGTCAATTGTATTTCTAAATAGTTGACAAAGTAAGGAAGATATTGTATAATTTTACTTAATGTATATCATATTATAAATATATGATAAAGATGAGATTTTAAAAGATTAAATATTTGTTGAACGGAAAATTAAATATTTATTTGTACGATGTATCTAAGGAATATGCATCGTGATTTAAAATTGCAATTTAAAGTTTGAAAAGCAATTGTCTTTTGACGTAGTCTAGCCAAAAGTACAATTCTTTCCAAATCATATTTTAAATAGAAGAAAGGAAAAAGAAAATGGCTAACACAAAAGAGAATCTAGAGAAAGATTCTAAACCAAAAAATCCAAGAAGAACAAGAAGAGAAAATACCAAAAAAGAAAATAAAAAGCAGGAGCAATCAAAACAAGAAATAAAGACAAATGAAAATGTTATAGTTAAAAAAACCACTAAAAAACCTGGAAGAAGACCAAAAAAGATAGTAAAATCAAAAGAAGAAGTAAGATTTAAAAAATCTCCTCTAAAGATAATACCACTTGGAGGATTACTTGAAATAGGAAAAAATATTACAGTATTTGAATATGAAGACGAAATAATAATAGTAGACTGTGGACTAGCATTTCCAACAGAAGATATGCTAGGAGTAGACTTAGTCGTTGCAGATACAACATATTTAGAAAGAAATAAAGATAAAATAAAAGGATTATTCATAACACATGGACATGAAGACCATATAGGAGGAATACCATATCTTTTAAAACAAATGAATATACCAATATATGCAACAAGATTTACAATAGGACTAATTAGAAATAAATTAGATGAACATGGGCTATTAAGAAGCACAAGGATGTTCGAAGTAGAACAAGGGACAACAATAGATGTAGGAAAAATGAGAGTAGAATTTATCAGAACATCACATAGTATACCAGATGCAGTAAGTTTTGCAATATATACTCCTGCAGGAATTGTAATGCACACAGGAGACTTTAAAATAGATTATACACCAATAGATGGACAAAAAATAGATTTTGGGAGACTAGCAGAAATTGGAAGAAAAGGTGTAACACTTCTTATGTCAGACAGTACAAATGCAGAAAGAAAAGGATTTACAAAATCAGAAAGTAGTATAGGAGAAGTATTTGATGAACTGTTTATGCATTGTAGAAAAAGAATAGTAGTTGCAACATTTGCATCTAATGTGCATAGAGTTCAACAAATAATTGATGCTTCAGTAGAAAACAATAGAAAAGTTGCAATATGTGGTAGAAGCATGGTAAAAATGATAGAAACAGCTAGTGAACTTGGTTATATGGATATACCAAAAAACACAATAATTGATATAGATTTAATAAATAAATATCCAGATGAAAATTTAACAATTATTACCACAGGTAGTCAAGGAGAACCTATGTCAGCACTTACTAGAATGGCAGCAGGTGACCATAGAAAGGTAGAAATAACACCAAACGATTTAGTAATAATTTCAGCAAATCCAATACCAGGAAATGAAAAATTTGTATCAAAAGTAATAGATGACTTAATGCAAATAGGAGCAGAAGTAATATATAGTTCACTTGCTGATATTCACGTATCAGGACATGGTTGCCAAGAAGAACAAAAACTTATGTTATCATTAATAAAACCAAAATATTTTATGCCAGTACATGGAGAATATAGACAATTAATAGCACATGCAGAAACAGCACAAAAAATAGGAATTCCACATGAAAATATATTTATAATGAAAAATGGACGAGTACTAGAAGTTACTCAAAATGAAGCAAAAATAACAGGTTCTGTACCAGCGGGAAAAGTAATGGTAGATGGACTTGGAATAGGAGATGTTGGAAATATTGTATTAAAGGATAGACAACATTTATCACAAGATGGTTTAATAATAGTAGTTGTAGCAATAAATGGAGCAACTGGGGAAATAGTAACAGGACCAGAAATAATATCAAGAGGATTTGTTTATGTACGTGAATCTGAAAATCTAATGGAAGATATGAAAAGAATACTAAGACGTGAGCTTTCAAAACTTGAGAAAGAAAAAGTAACAGACTGGGCAGTAATAAAATTAACAATAAAAGATACATTAAAAGATTTCTTATTCCAAAAAAATAAAAGGAACCCAATGGTGCTCCCTATAATTCTAGAAGTGTAGACATAATGCCAAAAATATGATATAATACGAACAACTCTGAAATTCAGAGAAATTTTATAGGAGGTGCTCGTATGAGACGGGACGACAGTAGCTTGTATGCACTGGCAATGCTGATAGCTGTAATCTTTGCTCTGTGGGTTTCGGTAAGTTCTCAATCTATGTCTAGAAATGAAACAGAGCCAGCAAGGAGAGAAATACGGCAGGAGGAGCAGGTAACTTCTGATACTTCGGGAGAAGAAGCCAAAACTCCACAGCAAGAAATGGAAATGCCTGAAACACAGCAAAAGGTCGAAACAACACCAGAGGGAGAACCAGAAGCAAAGCCTGACACCGAACCTGAGGAACAGGAACTTTCTCCAGAGGAAATTTGGCAGCAGGAAACGGACTACTTAGTGGGACATATCTATGGGCAAATGACATACGATAACTATGGAGCAATCAAAGGTGCTCATAGCTTGCTCTCGAATACTATTCCTGATGATATCTATGAGGAATATATCGAAGCAACTGAACGGCTTTTGCAGGAGGCGATGGACAATTCTGAAATCTCAGACGAAACCATGAAACAGTATAACTCCGCTGTGGAACGCATTTCTGACAAAGAGCATATGAAACTCAGTCAAGAAGAGATTAAAAGCATGCAGGGCTTCCAGGAAGCAATAGAATATTATTCTTATTGGGATGTAGTGAGAGACTTATTTTTCTCTGGAGGCATTACTGAAGAACAGTATGGGGGATATTGTGAGAAGATCTCTTATAATGAAAATGCTGTAACTGGCGAAGCAGAAGATATAACCCACGAAACGGTTATGAGGCGGATTGAGTATTCTAAGCAATTTTTGAAAGAGTATGGTGGCAAAGAGGATATCCCTATCCCATATTTTTATGAGGGCATCTAAAGTAAAGCAAACCTAAGAAGCTTTACACTAAAGGGGCTAGTTCTTGTATAAGAGCTAGTCCCTTTTGGTAAATAAAAGCATAAATTTATAGTATGAAGGGGAAACAAATGAACACATTTGTTTCCCCTCAGACTGTTGACAAAGTAAAATTTGTTGACAGTCTTTTCTTTTTAGAAAAAATG
>CANPOS010000002.1 GCA_947575745.1 uncultured Clostridium sp. | reverse complement strand
AAAAATGGCAGTAGTTGCAATGAAACAATTACTTGAAGCAGGTGTTCATTTTGGACATCAAACAAGAAGGTGGGACCCTAGAATGGCAGAATATATCTACCAAGCTAGAAATGGTATCCATATTATCGATTTACAAAAAACATCAAAGAAAATTGATGAAGCTTATGCATTCATCAAAGAAAGAGTTGAAGATGGATCTTCAGTTCTATTTGTAGGAACAAAAAAACAAGCACAAGAATGTATGAAAGAAGCAGCAATATCTTGTGAAATGTTCTATGTAGACCAAAGATGGTTGGGTGGAATGCTTACAAACTTTGGAACAATTAGAAAAAGAGTAGAAAGATTAAAAAGACTAGAAAAAATGCAAGAAGATGGTACTTTTGAAGTACTACCTAAAAAAGAAGTAATAGGACTAAAAAAAGAAATGGAAAAACTTGAAAAGAACCTTGGAGGAATTAAAAACATGGAAAGTTTACCAGGAGTTATATTCATAGTTGATCCTAAAAAAGAAAGAACAGCTATATTAGAAGCTAAAAAATTAAGAATTCCAGTTGTAGGATTAGTAGACACAAACTGTAGTCCAGAAGATATAGATTTCCCAATACCAGGAAATGATGACGCTATACGTTCAGTAAAATTAATAGCTACAGTTATGGCTAATGCTGTAATAGAAGGAAAACAAGGAGAAGTTCTTTCAATTGAAGACCAAATGTCAAGTGGAGAAGAACAAGCTGAAAGCAAAGAAGAAACAGTAGTAGCAGAAGAAACTACAGAAACAGCAGAAGCTACAGAGGAAGTTAAAGAATAAGAAAATTAACCTTGTTATTTTGAAAATATAATAGCTTTGCTAGTAATTTTCAAAGTAATAAAAAAGTTAAAGGAGAGATTAGAATGGTAACTGCAAGTTTAGTTAAAGAGTTAAGAGAAAAAACAGGTGCAGGAATGATGGACTGTAAAAAAGTATTAACAGAAACAGATGGGGACATGGAAAAAGCAGCTGAACTATTACGTGAAAGAGGAATTTCAAAAGCAGCTAAGAAATCAAGCAGAATCGCAGCAGAGGGACTAGTTGTAGCTTATGTTTCAGAAGACAAGAAAACAGGAGCAGTTGTTGAAGTTAATGCAGAAACAGACTTCGTTGCTAAAAACGAAGAATTTAAGACATTTGCAAATGATATTGCTTGTCAAGTAGTTAAAGAAAATCCAGCAAATGTTGAAGAATTATTAGCACAAAAATTTATAAATGATAATAGCAAAACAGTATCAGAAGTATTAACTGATAAAATAGCTACAATCGGTGAAAACATGTCAATCAGAAGATTTGTTAGATTCACATCAAATGGTTTAGTTGAAAAATATATCCATGGAGAAGGAAAAATAGGAGTACTTGTTTCTATGGAAGGTGGAGATGAAGAAGTTGCAAAAGACGTATGTATGCAAATTGCAGCTGCTCGTCCAGAATTTTTAGATAGAAATTCAGTACCAGAAGAAAGAGTTTCAAAGGAAATGGAAATTCTAAAAGCACAAGCTATGAATGAAGGAAAACCTGCAGAAATAGCTGAAAAGATGGTACAAGGAAGAATAGGGAAATTCTATGGGGAAATTTGTTTGGTTGATCAACAATTCGTAAAAGACCCTAATATTAAAGTTTCTGATTTGCTTTCTTCAAAGAATGCAAAAATTATTGAATTTGCAAGACTTGAAAAAGGTGAAGGATTAGAAAAGAAAGAAGAAAACTTTGCAGAAGAAGTTGCAAAGCAAATTAATGGTTAATAAAAAGAGGACTTTTAGTCCTCTTTTTTTAGGAAACATAATGTCGAAAAAAGAAAAAATACAAATTTTTTTTGCCCAAAATTGGGAGAAAGGAACTAAAATGGTAGGATATCTAGTACTAGAAAACGGAGAAATATTTGAAGGAGAAAGAATAGGATATGAAAAAGATACTTGCCTAGAAGTTGTATTCAATACTTCTATGGCAGGATATTTAAAAGTATTTACAGATCCTTCATATGCATCACAAGGAGTTGTAATGACATATCCACTAATTGGAAATTATGGAGTAATACCAGAAGACATGGAATCTAAAAAAATATGGGTAAGTGCAATATTTATTCATGAGCTTGCAGAAACAGCAAGCAATTTCAGAAAATCAAAAGACTTGGAAGAATATTTAGTAGAAAATGAAGTACCTGGCTTGAAAGGTGTTAACACTAGAAAATTAACTAAAATACTTAGAAATAATGGAACAATGAGAGGAAAAATAACTTCAGATATAACAAACAAAGAAGAAATAATAAAAGAAATTAAAAACTATAAGCCAACAAATTTAGTACGGAATGGTATCTTCAAAAAGACCTTATGTAACAGGAGAGGGAGACAAAAAGATAGCACTTTTAGACTTTGGCTGTAAAGAAAATATAATAAGAGAGCTAGTAAAAAGAAACTGTACAGTGTATGTTTTTCCACAAGATAGTTCTAAAGAAACAATACTTGAGTGTAACCCAGATGGAATAGTACTTTCAAATGGCCCAGGAGATCCAGAAGACTGTAAGATAGGAATAGAAACAGTAAAAGACTTATATAATACAGAAATTCCAATACTTGGAATATGTTTAGGACATCAATTAATGGGACTTGCAACAGGAGCCAAAACTGCAAAGTTAAAATATGGACATAGAGGCCCAAATCACCCAGTAAAAGATTTAAAAACAGATAAGGTATATATTACTTCACAAAATCATGGTTATTACATAACAGAAGATAGCATAGATAAAAATAAAGCAGAAGTATCACATATAAACTTAAATGATGGAACAGTGGAAGGGTTGAGATATAAAAATAAAAATATATTTACAGTACAATTCCACCCAGAAGCATGTCCAGGACCAGAGGACTGTTCATATATATTTGACGAATTTTTAAATCAAATTTAGAATATTAATGCAGTGAAGCCTAGTTATATATTAGGTTTCGATAGACGTTGGGGGACCTTTCTAGAAAATGTATGAACGAAAGTGAATTACATTTTCTTGAATGGGGACACAAGAAAAATAATATAAACTAGGCTTCACAGAGAAATAAAATGAAAGGTAGGATTAATTATGCCGAAGAATAAGAATATAAAAAAAGTATTAGTAATAGGTTCAGGCCCAATAATCATAGGACAAGCAGCAGAATTTGACTATGCAGGAACACAAGCATGTGTAGAATTAAAAAAAGAAGGGTTAGAAGTAGTACTTGTAAACTCAAACCCAGCAACAATAATGACAGATAAAAATATGGCAGATAAAATATATATAGAACCATTAACAGTAAAAACAATAAAGAAAATAATAGAAAAAGAAAAACCAGATAGTATATTACCAAACCTTGGAGGACAAACAGGACTAAATATTGCAATGGAACTTGAAGAACAAGGATTCTTAAAAGAAAATAAAGTAAGATTACTTGGAACATCCCCAGAAGGAATAAAAAATGCAGAAGATAGACAAGCCTTCAAAGACATGATGGAAAGTATTAACGAACCATGTATTGCAAGTAAAGTAGTAAATACAGTAGAAGATGCAGTAAGTTTTTCAAGAGAGATAGGACTTCCAGTTATAGTAAGACCAGCATACACACTTCGGAGGAACAGGAGGAGGAATTGCTTATACAGAAGAACAATTGAGAGAAATAAGTTCACAAGGATTACATTTATCAAGAGTATGCCAAGTATTAATTGAAAAATGTATATCAGGTTGGAAAGAAATAGAATACGAAGTAATTAGAGATGCAAAAGGAAATTGTATCACAGTATGTAATATGGAAAATATAAACCCAGTAGGAGTACATACAGGAGATAGTATAGTAGTTGCACCTTCACAAACACTTGCAGATAGAGAATATCAAATGCTTAGAACATCTGCAATAAAAATAATATCAGCACTAAAAATTGAAGGTGGATGTAATGTACAATTTGCATTAAACCCAAATAGTTTTGAATATGCAGTAATAGAAGTAAACCCTAGAGTTAGTCGTTCATCAGCTTTAGCCTCAAAAGCAACAGGTTATCCAATAGCAAAAGTTGCGACTAAAATCGCAATAGGTTATACATTAGACGAAATAAGAAATGCAGTAACAGGAAAGACATATGCATGCTTTGAGCCAGTACTAGACTATGTAGTAGTAAAAATACCAAAATGGCCATTTAATAAATTTTTAACAGCAAGCCGTGAGCTTGGAACACAGATGAAAGCAACAGGTGAAGTAATGGCTATTGCAGAAACTCTTGAAGCAGGGATTATGAAAGCAATTCGTTCACTAGAGGAAAATGTGGATAGTCTTACTTTACCAAAATTTGAAAGTTATACAGACGAAAAAATAAGAGCAGAACTAAAAAATGTAAATAATGAAACCTTATGGGTAGTTGCAGAAAATTTAAGAAGAGGAATGAGTATAGAGCAAATACATCAGGCAACAACAATAGATACATTCTTTATAAGTAAGATAAATAATCTTGTAAAGATTGAAGAAGAGTTAAAAACAAATAATTTAAGCTTAGAATTATTAAAGAAAGCTAAAAAGTACGGATATACAGATACTGTAATATCAAGATTTACAAAAGTACCAGTAGAAGAAATAAAAAAGAAAAGAGAAGAAAATGGAATAATTGCTGCATTCAAAATGGTAGATACATGTGCTGCAGAATTTGATGCAGAAACACCATATTATTATTCAAGCTATGATGATGAAAACGAAGCAATTGACAAAACAGACAAGAAAAAGATTGTAGTACTTGGTTCTGGTCCAATTAGAATAGGACAAGGGATAGAATTTGATTATTGTAGTGTGCATTCAGTATGGTCACTAAAAAGAAAAGGATATGAAACAATAATAGTAAACAACAATCCAGAAACAGTAAGTACAGACTTTGATATAGCAGATAAGCTATATTTTGAACCTTTAACACCAGAAGATGTAGAAAATATAATAAGAGTAGAAAAACCATATGGAGCAATAGTACAATTTGGTGGGCAAACAGCAATAAAACTAACAAGAGCATTAAAAGAAATGGGAGTTAAAATACTTGGAACAGCTGAAGAAGATATGGATAGAGCAGAAGACAGAGAATTATTTGATGAAGCATTAAATAACTGTGGTATTTTAAGACCAAAGGGAAGTACAGTATATACAGTAGAAGAAGCAATAGAAGTTGCAAACAAGTTAGAATATCCAGTACTTGTTAGACCTTCATATGTACTAGGTGGACAGGGTATGGCGATAGCATATGACGATGCAGAAATAACAGAATTTATAAACGAAATAAATAAAACAGTACAAGAACACCCAATACTTGTAGACAAATACATGCTAGGAAAAGAACTTGAAGTAGATGCAATATGTGATGGAGAAAATATCTTAATACCAGGAATAATGGAACACTTAGAAAGAGCAGGAATTCACTCAGGAGATAGTATATCAGTATATCCAACTCAAAATATTTTAGAAGAACATCAAAAGAAAATAATTGAATATACAGAAAAAATTGCAAAAGAGCTAAATGTAATAGGAGTACTTAATATACAATTTATAATATGCAAAGGAGAAGTATATATTATAGAAGTAAATCCACGTTCAAGCAGAACAGTACCATACATAAGTAAAGTTACAAACCTTCCAGTTATAGATATAGCAACAAGAGTAATATTAGGTGAAAAACTAAAAGATATGGAATATGGAACAGGAATATATAAGAAGAGCGAATACATAGCAATCAAAATGCCAGTATTCTCATTTGAAAAAATAAAAAATGCAGACACAAGTTTAGGACCTGAAATGAAATCAACAGGAGAAGTATTAGGAGTATCTAGAAACTTCTCAGATGCAATAGTAAAAGCATTTATAGCGTCAGGAATAAACATTCCAAAGACAGGAAATGTACTTATAACAGTTAGAGATAAAGACAAAGATGAAATGTTACCACTTGCTAAAAAATTATTCAATAAAGGATTTAAAATATATGCAACAAAAGGAACAGCAACACTTCTTAAAAATAATGGAATAGACGTAAATGTTGTAGAAAAGATATGGGAAGGGGCAGAAAGTATACCAAATCTATTACAACTAGGAAAGATTAACTTTATAATAAACACACCAACAAGAGGAAAAGAATCAAATCGTGACGGATTTAAAATAAGAAGACTAGCAGCAGAGTCTAAGATCCCATGCTTTACATCACTAGATACAGCAAATGCTTTATATGATGCAATAGAAGATACAAAAACAGAAGAAGAGCTTGATATTGTAGATATTACAGAAGTTTAATTGTCAGTGGGGACGGAGATTTTGACAACATTTTTAAATGGTGTGAAAAAAGCCGTCCCCCCAGACAAATTTGTTAAAATTTACAGAATTTTTTTTATTTTTAAATTTTTTGGAATATAATATAAGATAAAGAAAAATACAGGAGTAGAAAATGAAAAACTTTAGAGAAGAATTAATTTCATTAAAAGACGAAGAATATAAGAAATTTAATGCAAAGCTGTGTCCTGATACAAAGAAAAAAATGTTAGGAATTAGAATACCAAAATTAAGAAATCTTGCAAAATCAATGCTTAAAGAGGAAGACTGGAAAGAACTAGTAGATAACTTAGATGATGAGTATTTTGAAGAAATAATACTTCAAGGCTTTATAATAGCTTATGCCAAATGTGATATAGAAGAAAAATTTGAATATATAAAAAAATTTGTACCTAAAATTGATAGTTGGGCAATATCAGACACATTTGTACCAACATTAAAAATAAAAGAAAAAGATTTAGCAAAAGTTTTTAAATTTATTACTCCATACTTTAGCTCAAAAAAAGAATTTGAGGTAAGATTTGCTATAATAATGTTACTAGACTATTATATTGTAGAAGAATATATAGACAAAGTAATAGAAATACTAGATAATATAAAACATGAAGGATATTACGTAAAAATGGGTGTAGCATGGTGTTTAGCAGAAATAGGAATAAAATTTAATGACAAAGCAATGAAATATCTGCAAGGCGAAAATAATCTAGACAAATTTACTTTTAACAAAACTTTGCAAAAAATGAGAGAATCATATAGAATCGACAGTGAACAAAAGGATCTTTTAAAGAAAATGAAAAGATAATTTTAAAATTAATAAAGTCTTAATAAAAAATATATTGAATATTAATAATCGTTTGATATAATCTAAGAAAACAGAGATAGGGGTTAATGAAAAAATGGTATTGGTAAAGGAAATATTAAAAATGGTAGATATATTAACAGCTGCTTATTTAATTTTCTATATAATAACAGGACTATGTGTTCTAAAATCAAAGAAAAAAATAAGTCAAACAGATAAAAAGCATAAATTTGCAGTAATAGTACCTGCAAGAAATGAAGAAAAAGTAATTGGAAATTTACTAAAAAGTTTAAATAAACAAGAATACCCAAAAGAACTATATGATGTATATGTAGCTGTTAACAATTGTACAGATAGAACGAAAGAAATTTCTTTGAATAATAACGTACAAGTTATAGAATGTAATACACCAGTAAAATCAAAAGGAGATGCCCTAAGAATAGTATTTAATGAATTAAATGCAAAAGACTATGAAGCATATATAATATTTGATGCAGATAATATAGTACATCCACAATTTATAAATAAAATGAATGATTGTTTTGAAGCTGGATATGAACTAGCTCAAGGATTTAGAGATAGTAAAAATGTATCTGATACATGGATATCAAGTTGCTATTCAATACATTATTTAATACACAATGTATTTTTAAATAAGGCTAGAATGAATTTAGACAAATCAAGCTTTATTAATGGAACAGGATTTATGATATCAAAAAAAGTTTTAGATAGACAAGGATATAATGCACAAACATTAACAGAAGATATAGAATTAACAGCAAAATGTGCAATAAATAACGAAAAAATAGCATTTGTAGAAGATGCGATAACATATGACGAGCAGCCAACAACATTTGGAGAATCTTGGAAACAAAGAAAAAGATGGTCTATTGGAACTATACAATGCTTAAATTTATATACAAAAAGACTAATTAAAAAAATATTTAAGAAAAGCAATTTTACAAGTATTGATATATTAATATTTTTATTATCTCCAATAGTACAATTTTTAGGATTAGCATCATTTATATTACATTTTGGAATTGGACTTCTAGATGGAATGTATATGAATTATATAGGAAAACTATTTACAATTGGTATAGGATATTTTGCAAGTGTTGCACTATCTATTGCAGCAATAAAATTGGAGAAAAAGAAGGCATTACCATATATAAAAGGAATTCTTACATTACCAATATTTGTATTATCTTGGATACCAATAAATGTAATTGCTTGTGTAAGTCAAAGAAAACAACATAAATGGGAGAAAGTAGAACACACAAAAGATGTATCAATAGATAAAATATTAGAAATTAATTATAAATAAAATGGAGAAAATAGATGCAAAGTAAAAAAGTAAAAGTTTTTAAACTGATAATGCTAATAGTATTTATATTAATAATGATATTGCTTGCTATAAAACTATTGCCAATATTTAAAGGAATATCTACTGAGCAAGGAAGAATAGATTTTAAAAATAACATAGAAAGTCTAGGATTTGAAGGAGTATTTATTATTATTGGATTAATGGTAGTACAAATATTTATACCAATACTTCCAGGTGAACCAGTAGAAGTACTTGCAGGGATGTCTTATGGAGCGATAGGAGGACTTATTGTAATATTTTTAGGAGCTTTTTTAAGTAGTTTCATAATATTTTTTGCAGTAAGAAAATTTGGAAGAAACTTTATATATAGTTTTATATCTAAAGAAAAAATAGATAAATTGGAAAATAACAAAATATTCTCTAATCCAAAGAAAATAGATACAATACTTTTTATATTATTTTTCATACCAGGAACTCCAAAAGATTTAATTGTATATATAAGTGGTTTGTTACCAATAAAACCTGTAAAATTTTTGCTTATATCAACATTTGCTAGATTTCCATCAATCATATCTTCAACTATTGCTGGAACTAATTTAGTTACTGGAAATTGGCTTGTAATAGCACTTACTTATGGAATTACATTTGCAATAGCGGGAATAATTATATATATATTTCATAAAAAAGAGAAAGTTTACATAAAACTATGAAACATAAAGCAATTTGCATAATTATGTAAATTATGATATAATAATTTTAATACATTTGTATTACCTTGACAAATCGCAAACAATATGTAGGACAACATGAGGAGGATAGAAAATGGAAGAGCTATTATATCGGATAGAATGCGATATAAGTGACTTGGGAGAGCCTAGTAGGCTTGATGAAAGAAAAGATGATCCCAAAAGCGTTCTTATTGCCGAAATCTCTATGAGAGGAGAAGAGGCAATCAATTGCCTTATTAACCTTTTGAAAGGAATCCTAAATGGAGATCCAAATAATCCAGAAAGCAAGGCTGTAATTAAATACTTTGCAGATGAGATCAAGGATGATATGAAAAAAGGAAGGGAGACTACCAAGAAAAACAAACTAAGATTGGTGGCATCAGCCAAAAAAATAGGATATGATAGACGACCCACCATTACTATCAATGTATTTAGGTGGATATAACTGCTTTTTCAGTTAGCTACTAAGTCAAGGGGTGGCTATAGGATAAGGGGCCAGCAGCAATGCTGGCTCCTTTTTTTGACTTTTTTAAGATTTACTATTGTATAAATTTATTTTGTTGGTATATAATCTTTATATAAAATCAAAAAACAAAGGAGGAAAATTATATGGAAAGACCAGTAAAAGTTGTACAATTTGGTACAGGGAAAATGGCAGTATATACAATGCGATATGTATATGAAAAAGGAGGAGAAATAGTAGGTGCAATAGATATAAACCCAGATGTCATAGGAAAAGATATTGGAGATATAATGGGATGCGAATCAAAGGGAGTAAAAGTAACTGCTTTAGAAAATGCAGAAGAAATGATAAAAAATGTAAAACCTGATATTGCAATAGTTACAACAATGAGCTTATTAAGCGATATAAAAGATGCATTTTTATTATGTGCTAAATTAGGAGTAAATGCTATATCAACATGTGAAGAAGCATTTTTCCCTTGGAACTCAAATCCAAATCTTACAAAAGAAATAGATGAATTAGCAAAACAACATGGTTGCACAATAACAGGAAGTGGATATCAGGATATATATTGGGGACAACTAATATCAAGTATTGCAGGCTCAACTCAAACAATTAAAAAAATAAAAGGAAGTTCAAGCTATAATGTAGAAGACTATGGAATAGCACTTGCTAAAGCACATGGAGCAGGACTTGACTTAGATACATTTGATAAAGAAATAGCATCGGTTGATAAAATAAGTGATGAAGAAAGACAAAAAATTATTAATTCAGGAGAATATTTACCTTCATATATGTGGAATGTAAATGGTTGGCTATGTGCAAAACTTGGATTAACAGTTACATCACAAACACAAAAATGTGTACCACAAACATATAAAGAGGATATTGTATCTTCAACACTAGGAACAACAGTAAAAGCAGGAGATGCAACAGGAATGAGTGCAGTTGTAACAACAAACACTAAAGAAGGAATAACAATTGAGAGTGAATGTATAGGAAAAGTATATTCAAAAGAAGATTATGATAAAAATGAGTGGACAGTAGAAGGAGAACCAAATACAACAATAGTTGTAGAAAGACCTGCAACAGTTGAACTAACTTGTGCAACTGTAGTAAATAGAATACCAGATGTAATAAATGCAAAAGCAGGATATTTGACAACAAATGAATTTGGAGAATTAAACTATAAGATAAAATCTTTAAATGAATATGTAAAATAAGACAATAGATAATTAATAAAATGCACCTAAAATGTGAAAATAAACATTTTGGGTGCATTTTTACATAATATTTTCATCCAAATATTGATTTAATTTACATAAAGTGGTATAATTATATTGTATTACGTAATTTGATAAAGTAAGTAAAATACAAGAGTAAAAAAAGAAAGGAATACAGATGGAAGAAATTAAGGTAGAAGAGATACTTAATACTATATTAAAGAATAAAATACAAATAATATTAATAATCTGTATATTTATAACTATTGGAGTAGTATACAGCTTTAGTTTTGTTACTCCCAAATATACATCATCAATAACAATGGTATTAGTATCAACTAGTAATGATGAAAATACAAATTCTACAATAACAACAACTGATATTAATCTAAATTCAAAACTTATATCCACATATAGTAAATTAGTAAAAAGTAAAACAGTATTAAAAGAAGTTATATCAAAGCTAAATTTAAATATAGATATAAATAATTTAAGAAATAATGTATCAGTTGGTTCAATAAATAATACTGAATTAATAGAAGTCAAAGTATCAAATGAAAATGCTGAACTTGCAGCACGAATTGCCAATGAAATAGGAAGAGTATTTAAAGAAAAAGTAAGAGAAATGTATAATATAAACAATGTAGAAATAATGAGTGAAGCAAAAGTAGAAAGAGAGCCAGCTAATATTAATCATAAAAAAGATGTAATTGTATTTGGACTTTTAGGAATTATAGTTTCAATAGTATATGTATCATTTGTAAATATGTTGGATACAACGATAAAAAATCCAGACACAATTGAAGAAGAATTTGGATTGCCAGTATTATCTTCTATTCCAATTTTGCGGAGAAAAAGACAAAAAGAAGAATGGAGGTAAAAAATAATGAAGGAAGAATTAGTAGTACATAATGAGTTAAAATCACCAATTTCAGAAACATTTAGAACCTTAAGAACGAACTTACAATTTATAAATAATAAAATCGGCTTACAAACTATATTAGTTACATCAACAATGCCACAAGAGGGAAAAAGCTTTGTATCAGCAAATTTGGCAGTAACATTTGCACAGGTAGGGAAAAGAGTATTATTAATAGATGCAGACATGAGAAAAGGAAGACAATATGGAATATTTGAAATATCACCAAAACCAGGGCTTTCAAATTACTTATTGGACATTAGTGAAAAAGAAGTTAAAATAGAAGATTATATACAAAAAACAGAAATAGGAGGATTATCAGTCATAGTAGCTGGGAGCATTCCTCCGAATCCATCTGAATTATTAGTATCAGAAAATATGCTAAAGGCATTATCCAAACTAAGAAAGGAATTTGATATTATAATATTGGACGGCCCTCCAATAGAGCTTGTAACAGATTCAATTATATTGACAAGAATAGTAGATTCAACAGTTATTGTTGCAGCTTGCAATGAAACTAAAAAAGATAACCTAGATAAAGTAATAAAAAGTATTAGAAATGTTGGAGGAAAGATTTCAGGAATTGTAGTAAATAAGATTTCTATTCCAACTAAAGAATATAAAAATAATTACTATTATGGAAGTGAAAATAAATGATAGATATGCACTCACATATACTACCAAACATAGATGATGGTTCAAGAAGTATAGAAGAAACGATTAATCTAATTCAAGAAGCTAAGAAGGTAGGATTTACAAAAATAGTTCTAACACCACATTACATAGAAGGATATTATGAAAAGCAAGAAAAGGAACGTAAAGAATTAATAGAAGAAGTATATAGTGAAGTAGATAATATAGAATTATATAATGCCAATGAAGTATATATATCAGAAAATATTATAAAACTTTTGAAAGAGAAGAAAATCTCAAAAATTAATGATACTAGATATTTATTATTTGAATTGCCTATCAATATAAAACCAATGAACATATATGAGGTAGTATATGAAATGCTTCAAAATAGAATTACTCCAATATTAGCACATCCAGAAAGGTACACATTTGTATTTAAAGAACCAGATATAATTTATGATTTAATACAAAAAGGAGTATTAATGCAAGCAAATTATGGAAGTATAATAGGACTATATGGAAAAAGAGCAAAGCTAATTGTAAAAAAGTTCTTACAAAATGATATGATACATATATTAGGAAGCGATGTTCATAGACAAAATAGTATATATATAAAAATACCCGAAATAATGGGAAAATTAGAAAAATTAATAGGAAAAGAAGCATTAAAGATGTTATCTGAAGTTAATCCAATGAAAATTTTACATGACGAGGAAATAAAACTTGTAGAACCAACTAAGATTAAATATACAGCAATAGAAAGATACCAAATGAGGTAAAAACAAAAAATGTTTCACGATTAACATAAATAGTTAATATAAAATATAGGTGGGAAAAATGGTTAAAAATGAAAGTATTGAAATTAAGAGAATAGTAGATGTTTTAAAGGGAAAATTAGTACTTATAATATTTATTTTAATAATTTTTATGTTATTAGGATATGCCTATTCATATTATTATGTAGTACCAGAATATAAGTCAACGGAAACATTACTCTTAATCCCAAATAATGAAACAGAAGAACAAAGAATAACAAGTAGTGATTTAACTTTAAATTCGGGATTAATATCTACATATAGTAACATAGCTAAAGAACCTAAAGTTTTAAGACAGGTAATAGATAATTTAAATCTAAATATGTCAGAAAAGGAACTATTAAATAAATTAAAAGTAAATGTTACAATGGATACATATATAATTGAAATCACAGTAGCAGATACAAATGCACAAAGGGCAAACGATATAACAAGAGAGTTATCTGAAGTATTTTTAAAAGAGATAAAAGAAATATATAATCTTGAGAATATAGGAATTGTTGACGAAGCGGAGATAGCAGAAGCACCATATAATATAAAACATACAAAAGATATGATCATGTTTTTTGGTATGGGAGTATTTGTATCATGCATAGTAGTTTTTGCAACTATTATGCTAGATAATACTGTAAAGACAGAAAGAGATATAGAAGAATATACTGAATTAAAAGCATTAGGAAAAATACCAGTTAACTTAAATAAAAATCATGAAATTGTAACAAGAGAAAATGCTAAATCATATGTAACAGAGTGTATAAACACGATTAGAACTAATATTTTATATATGAATTCAGTTAAAACTGCAAAAACTATACTTGTAACAAGCTGTAGAGCACAAGAAGGAAAGAGTTGGACATCAGCTAATATAGCAGCTTCTTTTGCAGAAACTAATAAAAAAGTATTATTAATAGATGCTGACTTAAGAAAAGGAAGAACAAATAAAATATTTAATATAGAGAAAATTGATGGACTTTCAAATTATCTATATTTTATGACAGGTGAAGCAAAAAAAGATTTAGAACTAGCAAAGAAATATATTAAAGAAACAGAAGTACCTGGCTTACATGTATTAACAAATGGAAGTGTACCACCAAATCCAGCTGAATTACTTGAATCAAGTAATATGTTAGCATTACTAGCAATGCTAAAGAAACTATATGATATAATAATTATAGATTCTCCACCTAGTATGCTAGTAACAGATAGTGTGATTTTGTCAACAATTGCAGATTCTACAATTTTAGTAGTAAATTCAGAGAGTACAAAAATTAATGAATTAATAAAAGTCAAAAAATCAATAGAAATGGTTGGCGGAAATCTTATAGGTGCAATATTAAATAAAGTAAAAGTAGAGGGCAAAACTTATAGTAAAAGCTATTATTATGGACATGCTGATACAGAGAATAAATGTGAAACTAAGAAAAGAGAAGTAGTAACAGTACAAGACTTAGTAGATAATGCAATACTAAAATTAGAATTTAAAAAAGAAATCCTTGAAGAAAATGAAATTGAAGAAGTAGTAATACCAGAAAAAGAAATACAAAATAACGATAAGAAAACTGATAATAGTGAACAAAACAAATACTTAAACAGAATAATTGATGTTATATTAGATGTTAAGAGTGAGCTTTATAGAAATCAAAATAACAATATAGAAAGATTTGAAGAAACAGAAAAGGCAATTACAGGAGTAATAGAAATTATAAATTCTAAGGTAGAAGAACTTAAACATAATAATAATATTGAAATATATAAAAAATTGAAGGATATAAATTACAGAGAAGAATTAGATGCAATTTCTAATGAAATGAAAAGACTAGATATAGAAAACATATCTAATGAAATAAAAAAAGTAGATAATACTGAAGAGTTACAAAAATTATCTAATGAACTAGAAAAGTTAAAAGAAAAGCTTGCAAGTATAGATTATAAAGAAGAATTGGAAAAAGTAGTTAGTAAAGTTTATGAGGAAATGTTAAAGATAAAAGAAGATAACAGAGAATTAATGAAAAAGGCAGAAGATACAAGTTATATTGATACTATGATAGATAATATAAACAGTGAAAAACTAACAAAAGAAGAACTAGAAAATATAGTAAACAAAAAGACACTAACAAGAGAAGATATATCAAGTATAATAAAGCAAGAACAGATAACAGAGGAGGAATTTGAATACATAATAAATAAAAATAGGCTAACAGTAGAACAAGTACAAAAGATTGTACAAAATGAAATGCAAAATATAGATTATACAGAACAATTTTCAAAACTAGAAGAAATGATATTAAACTTAAAAGATAATTATTTAGAGTTATCAAATAGAATTACAAAAGAACAATTTGGAGAAGAAGAAAATATTACAACCAATAATGAGAATATTATAAACATAAGTCTATTTAGAAAAGATAGACAAGCTAAAAAGAAGAAATCATATTCAATTAGAGAAGATATTGAATATACAGACTTAGAAAATAGTGCAGTTTGTATAATACCATTTATTCAAAATAATGCATCAGAAGAATATAAAGAAATTGTATCAAAATAGTAGGAAAAAGTAACAAAATAAAAGCCTCCATCATAAAATAATACAAAATAGAGAAGGAGGCTTTTTTATTATATGGATTATGAAATAATGATGAATGGAAATGTTAAAATTGGGAGTATAGCACCAGATATAGATGCTAATTCTACAAAAGGAAACATAAACTTAAATAATTATAAAGGTAAATGGGTTGTACTCTTTTCACATCCTCGGAGACTTTACCCCCGTGTGCACAACAGAGATAATCGCTTTTGCAAAAGCAAATACATATTTTGAAAAATTAAATACATGCTTGATAGGACTAAGTGTAGATAGTAACCCTTCACACTTAGCATGGCTAGATAGTATATATCAAAAAACAGGAATTGTTGTTCCATTTCCAATAATTGCAGATTTAAATGGAACTATTGCAAGAAGATATGGAATGATATCAAATGATGTAAATCCAAATGTTACAGTAAGAAATGTATTTATAATAGATGATAAAGGAATAGTTCGTACAATACTTATTTATCCAATGAATGTAGGAAGATGTATACCAGAGATATTAAGAACAGTAGAAGCGCTTCAAACGGCAGATAGAACGGGAATGTCGACACCAGCAAACTGGACACCTCGGAAATCCATTAATTGTAGCTCCACCACAAACATTTGAAGAATTACAGCAAAGACAAAAAGAGATAGAAGAAAATAGAAATGGATTTAGTTGGTACTTAAGTTTCGCAAATCAAGAAGAAAGTAAAGGGCAAGAAAATTGCGATAGAAAAGTGAAAGAGAAAAAAATTGTCTAAAAATGTCAACAAATGAAACTTCTTTTAATATAATATATTAATCCAAGCAAGAAAGGAGTTTCGAAAAACATGATAGAAGAAATGAAAATAAAATATAACTGTGAAAATATATGTGAAGAATATAAACATCCAGGAAAAGAAACAAAAGGAAATAAATGTACTTGCATATATGTTATTATAGCAATAATTGCAACTTTATTTATAGGAATAATCGGAGTAATAATTGGAGCAGCATTAAGTGGAATTATACTTGCAGCACTAGCGGCTGTAATAGTACTTGCAATAGTATTGTTAGTGTTATTAGTACTAAGTATAATTGTTGCAATATGTTGTAACAGAAAAAACAAAAAGCATAATAATAATTGCTGTTGTTGCAGATAATTATTTAGATTGAAGCATATAAAAATAATAGAAGGCAGGGGTACAAACCCTGCCTTTATGTATATAAAAGCAAAACTTATACTCCTACCTAAGATACTAATATACTTAAACTAGTATATAAAGCTTATTTGATAGCTTATTTTCCTATCATTTGGTTTTCAGCTTTTTGTATTAATTTTCTAACCATGTTACCACCGATTTTTCCAGCGTCTCTTGAAGAGATATCACCGTTATATCCGTTTTTTAAATTAACACCTACTTCACTAGCTACTTCATATTTGAACTTATCTAAAGCGTCCATAGCTTCTGGAACTACTTTTCTATTGCTGTTTGATGTTGCCATTTCTTAATTCACCTCCTAGGAAAGTTGATTTATTTTGTATATTATTGAAAAACAAAAATAATGTACTTCGTTTTTCAATATATAGAGTGCGCAAAAAACGAATAAATAAACAAGAAATTTTTGTAAATTTTTAAATTTTTCATTAAAAATAATTTTATGAAGAAAATATAATTATATATGATAAAAATTTAATTAAAAAAGCAATCAATATGTAAAAATTTGTTGAAAGGATAAAACTCCAATGGTATAATACAAGAAATTGGAGGTAAAAATGTATAGATTAATAGCAATAGACTTAGATGGAACACTTTTGAATTCATATGGAGAAGTTTCTGAAGAAAATATGAAAGCAATAGAAAAAGCAAAAAAAGAAGGGATAGAAATAGTATTAACTTCAGGAAGAATGTCAACATCAGTACTTAGTATTGCAGAAGAAATTGGAGCAAATAATTATATAATATCAGGAAATGGTGCTTTGATTTATGATTTGAAAAAAGATGAGATATTATACAATCAATGTATATCAAAAGAAAAAGTATTAAAAATTATAAGGATATGCGAGGAAAATAGTATCTATTATACAATAAATACAGAAAAATATATAATATCAAAATCATTAAACTATGGATTAATGTACTATTATTATGAAAATAGTAAAAAGGCTGAGAATAAAAAGACAAAGATAAATATAGTAGAAGATGTAGAAAAGTATATTAAAGAAAATGATGTAGGAGAAGTTACAAAAATAACAATAAGTGATACCTCAAAAGTTATATTTACAGGAATAACAAAAAAACTTAGTCTAGTCAAGGGAATTAACATTTTAGAAGTTTCTAATATGTCAAGAAAGATTATAAAAGAAGGAACAGAAGAAACCAAGATACAATATTTTTATACTGAAATTACTAAAGAAAACGTTAACAAATGGAAAGCTATAGAAGAATTGACTAAAACTATTGGAATAGAACAAAAAGAGATAGTAGCAATAGGAGATAATGTAAATGATTTAGACATGATTATGAATGCTGGCTTACGGCATAGTTATGGGAAATAGTGCATTATCAAACAAGAATTTAGGAAAAATTATAGTATCAGATAATAATTCAAATGGAGTTGCAGAGGCAATAAATGAATATGTGCTAAGAAAATAGAAAAACATTACATCAATATTACAGAAAGTTAACAAATACATTACAAAAACGATAAAATATTGTATATCTCATTTGATTATAGTATAATTAATCATAAGATAAAATATTCTGTCAAAAAGCAAGAATATATGAGGAGGAAATAAGATATGGCAATGAATCCAATGCAAAAGAAAGCTAGAACATCATTTTTATTAGGAATGTTTTTAACTTTAATATTAACAGGTATAGTTATAGTATTTTTAATACTTCAATTAGGTAAAATAAAGAAAGAGCAAGCAGCAATAATATATAAAGATGTATATGTTATTAGCCAAGATATTACATCTGGAGGAAAAATAGATGGAAGCCTTATAACTAAAAAAGTAGATAGTACAGTTGCGCCAAATAATGCAATAACTTTAGAAAATTATGGAACTTATATTTCAGAACTTACAACTGCTAAAATAGGACTTGAAGCAGGAACAATATTAACTACAGATATGGTTAATATAGATGGACAACCAGATACACCAGATGTAAGGTTACAAGAATATAATATGGTTATATTACCAACTAATTTAAGAACAGGGGATTCTGTAGATATAAGACTAAGACTTCCTTCAGGAGAGGACTATATAGTAATATCAAAAAAACATATAGAACAATCAAGTGCTAATACTATATGGATAAAAGTAAGAGAAGACGAAATATTAACAATGAGCAATGCAATAGTTGAAGCATATATAATGGAAGGCTCACTTTTATATGCAACAACATATACAGATGCAGGAATACAAGACTCTACAACTCCAACATATGTAGTATCATCTTCAATAATGAATTTAATGGATGCAGATCCTAACATAGCAGGAACAGCTAGAAATGCATTGGCTACAAGATATACTGAGTTAGCAAGAGCACAAAGAAATAATACTATAAATTCAGCAGTAAATAGTTTTGCAGGAGATGCAATATCAAATGTACAAGATAAAGTTGCAGAAGAAATTCAAAAACAACAAAGCGCAAGACAACAATATGTTGATTCATTAACTTTATATTAAAATATAAATTATATGTGAAGAAAGCTCTAAACAATTCCTTCACATACTAAGTAAAAGTAAAAGCTACAAATAGCCTTTACTTTTACTTGCATAATCAGAAATCATAGAAAGGAAATATAAGCAAATATGAAAACAATAGGCTTTTTAGGGGGATATGATAAAATAGACTTAGTGTTATACGTGGCAAGAATTATTACACTAGCAAAGAAAAAAGTAATATTAATAGATGCAACAGTAAATCAAAAAGCAAAATATGTTGTACCAGCAATAAACCCAACAAGAACATATGTTACTGAATTTGAAGGATTTGATGTAGCTGTTGGTTTTAAAAATATGGATGAAATTAAAGAGTATTTAGGATATGAAGATAAACCACTTGATTATGATATAGCAATTTTAGATATAGATTCACCAGAAATGTTCCAAAGCTTTAATGCAATGAAAAATGATAATAATTGCTTCGTTACAGCTTTTGATTTATATTCACTAAAAAGAGGCTTGGAAATATTAAGTGCTTGTACTGTTCCAATAAAACTTACAAAAGTGCTATTTTCAAAAAGCATGTTGAAAGAAGAAAATGAATATTTAGATTATTTATCATTAGGATATAAAATAAAATGGGATAAAGAAATTATAAATTTCCCAATAGAGCTTGGAAATTATAGTGTTACAGTAGAAAACCAAATAATATCAAGAATTAAAATTAAAAGGCTCAGTGATCACTATAAAAACAGTTTACAATATTTAATACAAAACATTTTTGCAGAAGAGATTCCAGCAAAAGAAATTTCAAAAATTATAAAAAATTTAGAAAAGGAAGTATAGAATATGACAATTATTTCATTTTGGAATGATAATACAGGAAAAATAGGACAAACCCATTCAGCATTAGCAATAGCAACACATATGGCAATAGAACATAATTATAAAATATTGTTAGTGTCAACAGAATATAATGATCAAGTTACAATGCAAGCTTTTGGATTTAATGAAATGATAAAAACAGTAGGAAAGCTTACTAATAATAAAAATACTATGGACTTAGAATCAGGACTTGAGGGAATGTCAAAATTGGCTCTATCGAATAGACTTACACCAGATATAGTACCAAATTATACAAGAATGATTTTAAAAAATAGATTAGAGATACTTGCAGGTCCAAGAGATAGAGAAGATGAAAAAATTGATTATAATAAAGTATATACATCAATAAAGCAAATACTAGGAGTTGCAAGACAATATTATGATATAGTATTTGTAGACTTAAATCATGGGCTAGAACACCCAACAACAAGAGAAATACTTAAAATGTCTAATATCATAGTAATAAACTTTGAGCAAAAGATGTCAGAGTTTGATAAATATGCAGAACTTAAAGAAAAAGAAAAGGAATTATTTGATCCTAAAAAAACGATGGCATTGATAAATAGATATGATAGAGATGCAAAATATACAACAAAAAATATAACCAAGTATTTAGGCGAAAAGAAGGAAATACTATCAGTTCCATATAACCATCTTTATGCAGAAGCTGTACAAGAGGGAACAGTAGCAGAATTATTTTTAAATCCTAGAATAAGAAAATTAGAAGATACACAGGACAGGACAGCATTTTTTGTTAGCGAATTAAAAAGAGCAGAAGAAACCCTTATTTATAAAATGCAAGAATTACAAATGAGGATTTAGTAAACTAGAAACGGAGGAATTCCACTATGAATTTAATGAATGCACTAGCGATTATATTAGTACTATTATTGGCTGGTTTCATAGTTGTTAGAATATTAGTAGCAAGAAAAAAAGAAGAAGTTGAAGAAGACGTTGAACAAGATGACAAAACATATACATTAGAAATGATGACAGCCTTTGTTAAAAGAAGACTTGACGAAATCACGAAGATAAATCTTTATGATATAGGATTATCAGAGGAAGAATTAAAAAGAAGAAAAAACAAGAAATATGAGCTTAAAAAAGCATTAAAAGGTTGTACATATGGAGATGTTAATGATAAGAAATATGTTAAAGAATTGATATATGACTTATTATCAAAAGAATATGGAACAGACGAAACTAATATATCAAAAGCAATTCCTTTTGATATACCTTCTTTACTTACAGCTCAAGATAAATTTGATATATTAATATATGTATATAAACAACAATTTGGATATGAAGCCTTAACAGAATTTATAAAAAAATACAATTTAGCAGCATTAAAATATGTATCAGGAGAAACAAAACCTTCTTATGTTATAACAGCAGAAGAAATTGACGATATATATGAAAAAGAAAATATAGTTTTAAGTTTTCATGATAAATTAAATGTAGTAGTACAAAGAATATATCAATCATATAAAGGATATAGCAGTATAGATGAAGTAAGAGATATGAACATAGATGGTGTATCAGGTGGAGTATCAGGACTTCCTGAAAGTTTCTTAAGCCAAGTTGCACAAACAGATGGAGATTACTTAGATCAAATATTAGAAAACAAAGTACCAAGAGCATGTGATAGTATTTGGATATTCTTCCAAGGTAAATCAATAAGATTGGCGTTTTTAAGCTTTGGGACAGAAAGTGAATTAAAAAGAGTATGTCAAAACATATATAAATACAATAACCCAGGACAATTGTCAGACTCAAATGGATATAAAATCAATGAAATGAAAGATGGTTCACGTGTCGTTGTTGTTAGACCATCATTTTCTGAGACATGGGCATTTTTCGTAAGAAAATTCGACGTTAAACGTGCTACACTAGAACAAATAATAACAGCAGAAGGAAAAGATAAAGCAATAGAATTATTAAAATTCCTAGTAAAAGGAGCAAGAATTATTTCACTTACAGGAGAGCAAGGTTGTGGTAAAACAACAATGCTTATGGCAATGATAGAAAATATATATGAAACAATGAATATAAGGGTTCAAGAGGTTGCATTCGAGTTACACTTAAGAAAAATATACCCAACAAGAAATATATTATCATTTAGAGAAACAGAAACAGTTTCAGGACAAGAGGGACTAGACGTTCAGAAAAAGACTGATGGTTCAGTAAACATCATAGGTGAGGTTGCAACAGATCCCGTAGCAGCATGGATGATACAAGCAGCCCAAGTTGCATCAAAATTCACATTATTTACTCACCATGCTAAAACTTTCCCTAACTTAGTAACAGCGCTTAGAAACTCAATGTTAAGAACTGGAGTATTCAAAGATGAAAAAACAGCAGAAGAACAAGTTATCCAAGTACTTAACTTTGATATACACTTAGTAAAAGACTTTAGAGGAAGAAGATACATAGAAAGAATAACAGAATGTGTACCAATAGAAAATAAAAATGAATATACATTTGACCATAGAAATGAAAAAACACTTGAAGGAAAACTAGACAAATTCATGGATAATGCAACACGTTATTTCTCAAAAATCACAGATAGAGAAACATATAAATATATCAATATAATGGAATATATTGACGACACATATGTGATAACAAATAAAATATCAGATATAAACTTAATGGAAATGAGAAACAACATGGACGATAGCGATATAGAAGCATTTGATCAATTTGTTGAAGAAAATTGGGGAGTTAGAGTAAAAGATGGTTATGCAGGAGTAGTACCAATAGAAACAAAATCTAAAACTACAACAAAAACTGTAACTAAAACAAACAAAAAGACAACTACTAAAAAATCTACAACAAGAAAAAAAGCTGAATAACAAATAAATTTGCACAAAGGAGGTGCTTTAACATATGCCAAGCAACCAGACAATTCTATATTTGATGGGTGGAACAGTCGCAGCACTTGTCATAATAGTTATAGCTTATGTATTGATAAATAAGGCATTAAATAAAGGTGAAAGAAAATACTTAAGAGAATTAAGGCAAGGTACAAAGACTAATAAATTTTCATCAGATGTATTATACCAAAAATTATATATGATATATGTAAAAGTACCAGGAATAAAAAGATATTTATTAAAACTAAGAAGAAGATTAGAAATAATAAGCATACAAGATGAATATCAAACTAGAAGACAAGCATCTTCAATACTTACAAAGGCATTACTAGTAATAATACCTTTAACAATATTGATTATAGCAATGGCTCACTCAAATAAACTCCTTTTGGGAATATTAATAATATTTGAAATATTTATGATAGAAACAATTATAGATGGAATGGTAAGTAAGCTTGACACAAAACTTTTAAAAGAGCAAGTAGAGTTCTTTTCAGAAGTAAGACATGCATATCATGAATATAACATGGTAGAAGAAGCTATATACCAAGCGTCACAAGATGATGAGCTAGAAGTATCTAGACAGGGAGAAAAAATATATGAAATATTAATATCAGATGATCCAGAAGAAGAACTAGAGAAATATTATGATATAGCTCCAAATAGCTTTTTAAAAGAGTTTGCAGGAATATCATACCTAACAAGAGAATTTGGAGATAGAAAAACAGATGCTGGGGCATCATTGTATTTAAAGAACTTAAATAACATAACTCAAGAAATGCAAATAGAAATATTAAAAAGAGATAAACTGGACTATGTATTCCAAAGTTTATCAGTAATTTCAATAGTCCCAATATTATTTATCGAAGCATTAAAAAACTGGGCGGTTTCAAACTTTGGATTTACAAATAGTTTTTATAGTGGAAAGCTAGGTTTAGTAGTACAAATGCTGATTATAGTATTAACCTTTGTTTGTTATTTACTAATTAGAAAAGTAAAAGATACAACTTCAAATACAAATGCAAAAAATACTCAAAATCCTTGGCAGGCAAAGTTATATACAATACCAATTGTAAAGAAATTTGTAAATTTATTTATTCCTAGAAAAGGAACAAAAGCATATAAGAACTTAACCAAACTATTAAAAGATGCAGCATCTAAAGATAAAATGGAATGGATATATATAAACAAAATATGCTTGACAGTTGTTGTATTTGCAGCATCTATGTTCTTTATGGGAGCATTACATAGAACAGCTATAAATTATATATATGAAGAGCCAACTACAAGTTATAACTTAATTTCAATGTCAGCTAAACAAGAAGAAGAAGCTATGGAAGTAACAAGAAGGCAAAATGTATTTTTAGACAAATATAAAGGAGAAAAAGGTGTAACAGTAGATAGAATAAATGTAGATATGAAACATTCTCCATACTATAAAGAAGCAACTGATGATGAAATAGAGGCAGAAGCAGAACAAGTATATACAAAATTACAAACAGTAAATAGTGAATACATAAAATGGTTTGAAGTGCTTATTGCATTAGTATTAGCGACAGCAGGATATATGGCACCAACTTGGATATTATATTTCCAAAAGATTTTAAGGCAACTAGAGATGGAAGATGAGGTAATGCAATACCAAACTATTATAGTTATGCTTATGAAAATTGAGAGAGTAAATGTAGAAATGATACTAGATTGGCTAGAGAGATATGCTAATATTTTCAAAGGACCTATAACAAAATGTGTTAATAACTATGAAAGTGGTGCTTGGGAATCACTAGAAGAACTAAAAAATGACATAACATATCAGCCATTAATAACAATTGTAGAAAGTTTACAGGCAGCTGTTGAAAAAATACCTATAAGAGAAGCATTTGACGAACTAGATACAGAAAGAGAATATTATCAAGAAAAGAGAAAAGCATCAAATGAAAAACTAATTTCAAGAAAAGGTATGATAGGAAAAGCAATAGGATTTGCACCAATGGTAGTATTATTTGTAGGTTACTTGATAGTACCATTAGTTGCAATAGGTTTAATGAGTATGACAGAATCGTTTAATGCAATGTCAACAATGATGTAAAACTAAAGAGGAGGTAGAAGAAATGGAAAATGCATCAAAGTTTTTATTGATAGCAGGAGGAATATTACTAGGAATGATTACTATATCAATCTTCTATTTCATGTTTAGTCAAATGAGTGAATATCAAAATACGGCACAAATAGATTATACACAAGAAGAATTAATCGCATATAATCAAGGATTTGAGAGCTATAATAAAAAATTAATGTATGGTTCAGATGTAATAAGTGTAATAAATAAAGCAGTAGATAACAATACAAGATATGATATTGTAAATGAACCAACAAATGAATACTATATGGATATTAGTGTAAAGCTAAAAGAGCCATTATATATGAGAATAGATACTTATACAAGAAATTCTAATGGGACATATGATAAAGAGGGAACTAGAACAAAAACAATTTTCAAAGCAGGCTCAACAAGACAAGATTTAAAGAGCTTCCAAATATCAAATGCAGAAGAATATGAAAATATAAGAAAATATATAATAGAAGGCGTAAATATGACAGACGAAGAAGGAAACACAGTAGTCCAATCTAAGAATCCTATGCCTGAGTACAATAGCAATAAATCTAAATATACAATAACATATTATCCAGTTACTGAATTTAAAAGATTAACTTTTAGATGTTCAAAAGCTAATTATGATAAGGCTACTGGAAGAATAAAATATATGGAATTTACCCAATATCAGTAAAAGAAATTATTGGAGGAAAATTAAATGGAAAATGCATCAAAAGCATTGCTAATGGCAGCAGGAATATTAATAGGATTAATAATAGCAGCACTATTTTCTTATGAAATGATGGTAGTTGCAGAAACAGGGAAAGTACACCAAGAAAAGATTGATCATGAAAATATATTAGAATTTAATGCGCAATTTGAAAAATATGCTGGCAAAGCTCTAACAGCACAAGAAATAGCAACAATATTTAATTATATAACAGAATGGAATAAAAACAATGAAACATTTACAATCCAAATGGAATTTGTAAACTATGTAGGAAATGGACTAGATATATTGCGTGATATATATAATAATCCACGTAGTACATATACAGTTGAAGAATTCTTAAATACCTCATGGAGTGGAACTAGTCTAGATAATAATAATAGAAATTATACTATAAAAATATCACAGAGTGATTATAATAAAGAAGAAGGAAGAATACAAAAAATAACATTTACTACAAAATAATTCTAAAATATTGCAAAACATAGTCACAAGTGCTATAATTAAGAAAGGATATTATAATGAAAAAAATTGTTTTTTCTATAATTTTGATAACAATTATTGCATTAGTAGTAATTATTGTAGGAATTAATGGTAATAGAGCAAAAGAAAAAGAAATAGCAGAGTTTAATTCACAATTCGAAAGATTTAAGGGAAAAACAATGTATGGAGCAGATGTACTTACAATAATAAATAGTGCAATAGAAAATAACACAAATTATAATGTAGCTAAAAATGAACAAGGGTTATTTTTAGAAAATGACGAGAATTCAATAAAAGTAGAAATTATACTATTATCTAAAAATAAAGAAGGTGAAATAGAAGAAAAAGCTTACCCTATGGAAACACTAGAAAAGGCGGGCTTAACTACTTTTATTTCAAGTTTTGGACTAACAAACTTTGAGTGTTCTAATATAGAATATAATAAACAAAAGAGAGTAAGCAAAGTAACATTAAAACAACTAGAAATTTAATTAAATTTAGTTTTTAATATTGACATTATATTTAAGTAATGTTAAAAATAATAAATTAATATACAAAAGTTAAAGGGAGGAAAATTTTATGGAAAACGCATCAAAAGCTCTAATAATAGCAGGAGCAATATTAATCTCAATTTTATTAATAAGTGTAGGAATTTTAGTAATGAATTCAACAGGAGGAGTACAAGACGAAATGTTAAAACAGATGGATCAAACACAAATACAATCATTTAATGCATCATTTACTAACTATTCAGGATCAAATAAAACAGCAACAGATGTAAAATCTTTATATGGAATAGTAACTAGCAGTAATTCTACTCATGATAACAGTATGCAAGTAACAATGACTATTGGAGGAAGTCCAGTTACTTCTGAAATGATTACAGATCTTTCTACAAAAGTAAGATATAGAATAGTAGTAAATATTAATACAGAAAAAGGTGTAGTAGATACAATAGCAGTAACAGAAGCAGGTGCTGGTTCTGGAACAAGTGGAACTACAACTGGTACTGGTACTGGTACTTCTACACCAGGAACAGTCTAATTTTACTTAAAAATAGAAAGGATATAGTATATGGAAAATGCAGCAGATGCCTTAAAAATTGTTCTAGCAATCTTTATATTTTCAATAGGACTTATGATATTATTTAATATGGCATCTCAGGCAAAAGAAACCGCTAGGATAATGATTGCAGAAACAGATCCAACAAAATATTATAATTACTTTGAAGAAATAGACGAGAAAACTGTTGATGCTAATGGTAATAGAATAGTTGAATTAAAAGATATAATACCAGCACTATATCGATATTCAGAAGAAAACTATGGAGTAACAATAATAGACAAAGATGGAAACATTGTTGCAAGATTTGATTTAGACACAGAGAGAATTTGCAACAGCTGGATAAATGCTTTACCAGAAAGAAAAAGAAATTTTATTATAGAAACAAGATATACTTTTATAAAAGCTAATAGATTAGCAGAATTAATAAATAATAAAGAAAATACTATAAAATTCTATGAAAATATAGATGTTTCGACTAGTGATGGAGCAATAAATTATGAAGATATGACTTCTGTAAGTATTGACGAAACAGAGATGGTAAATCTATTTGATAAATTATATGGACAAAATTTATATAATTCATTGGGTAATAGATTAGTGAACATAAATAGACCATATTACTGTTATTGGATAGGAAATACAGGTTGGACAGCACAGAGAATAGATTCAGATTTATCTCGGAATAGATGTACGTTTTAGCAGTACAAATGTAGGTGGACAAGCTACCAATGAAGCTTCTCAACCAGGAAATCATAAAACTTGTATAACTTCAGGAACAAAAAGAGGATTAATAGCAAATTTTGAAGATAGTAAATTTACAGAATATCTAGTGGAAGTAGATAGAAATAGTTATATAACTAATGAAGATGAAAGCTTATTCTCTTTCGGAGAAATAATGGAGCCAATAAAGAAAGAATTAATATATATAGAAAATGATTAAAAAGTAAAAGGAGGAGAATCAATGAGTGGAGAAACTTTAACAACAATAATAGCTATATTTCTAGCAGCAATATTAATTGGTATTTTCCCAATGATGGCTATTGCAGATAGAAATGATGATATATCTCAATTATCAGTACAAACTTCTATTACAGAATTTGTAGATACAGTTAGAAAAACTGGTAAAATAACTAGAGACACTTATGATTCATTAGTTATGGAGTTATATTCTACTGGAAATACTTATGATGTAACACTAGAGATACAAGTTTTGGATGATAACCCATCTAAAAAGACTACTCAGGCAGACGAAACAAAAATAGGAGAAAATATATATTATACAGTATATACTTCTCAGGTAATAAATGAATTGGACAGAAATGGATTTTATATACTTAAAGAAGGGGATATGGTAACAGTAAGTGCATCAAATAACAATAAAACAATATCTCAATCGCTTAAGAATTTCTTTTATAGTTTATCTGGAACAAATACATATAGTATAGTTGCTTCACAAACTGGAATTGTTGCAGTAAATGGAAGTAAATAATATTTAATTAATAGGGGCGACTAATTGAGCGCCCATTTTTAATAGAATAGTCAAAATTTTTAATTTTGCCTATTCTACAAGGTTAATTTTCTTGTTAACATAGGAGAAAATATATGAGACTACAAAACTTAATAATAATATTCATTGTAATTGCATTACCAGTTATTTTAATATTATCTGTGTATGTAAATTATCAAGTAGATGCAGCAAATTTACAAGCTTCTTATGATAGTACTTTTTTAGGTGCTACGTATGACATGTTATCTGCTTTCCAACTTAATAGCACAAATAACAAATATTCAACAGTTTCTGACTCATTAATTAGAGATATAGAAGCATCTATTAATGTGTTCTCAAACTCTTTTGGAACTGGGTTAGGACTTAGAGGAACTAGTAAAGCAAATGTAATGAACTTTGTCCCAGCAATTCTATTTACTTTATATGATGGATATTATATATATACACCAACAAGATCACCAGAAGATTTATACTATGAACACGCTTTAAAGCCATATATATATTATACAGAGGAATATGTAAATGGAAAGGAAAAGATAGTAATAAACTATACTTTAGATAACTATGTTGCAGTATATTATGATAATGATGAAGCACATGAAAGGTATCAATCAAGAGCAGGATATCTTGAAGTTATTGCTGATAGGGCTTACGGAGAAGGAGTATATGCTGGAAATGATAATGAAGGACGTTATGTAGTGACATATAATGGAATAGAAATACCAAGAAATGAAACACTTAGGGAAAACGAATATGAATACAGCGTAGTTTCAAATGATGGTACTGTTTCTATTGAAAATTTTAGAACAAGGATTAATACAAAGAATTCAACAAGTGCGTATGATTATTATGTTGCAGCTTATGAATTTACAAATTGGTATAATAATTTAATGGAAGACGTAAAGCCAAAAAGAGTAGTAAAAAGAGAAGATACAAATGCTCCATCAGGTTATAGAGAAGAAACAAGAGAATTTGAAAATATTTTAAAAATAACAAAAGATAATCCAGTCCAAAATTCTGATTTCAATGATGAAAGAATTAGAGTAATACAAGATAAAATAACAAATAATTTGATACAAGCAATGGCGACATATGGAAAAAAATCAACAGCAACAGCTACTACACCAGAATTTAATATGCCACAATTTACAGTATATGATTGGGATAAAATACTTAACAATGTGTGTGTAGTAAGTTTTGTACAAGGACTTGTCACAGGAACAACAACATATAACAATTATGCAATAATACCAAGTACAGAAAATGAGCAACATGTTAGTGAAACAGATCTATATTATATAGCTTATCAAGAAAATTCAGATGGAACTTATGAAACAGATGGCTCATATCACAGAATTGGTTGTCCACATCTAGGAGATGGATTAGATAAAAATAGACTTACAATAGTAGGATATAATAGGACAGAATTCTCAAGACAAGTTGCAATTGAAAAATCAAATAATTCTTTAATTGCAAGAGGAGAACAATTAAAAGAGATAAGAGATGGAAGGCAGTCTTCAGTTTACTACTATCCACACACGGAAAACGCTTGTTATTATTGTGTAATAAATGCAATGGAAGCAGAATTAGGAACAGAGGATACAATAGAAGAGAAATATGGAGAAGATAGATGGCTTGCAATAAGTCCAACATATGACCAAAGACGACTAGCATATTATAGAGCATTAGCAAGGGAAAGAAGAGATATTATTAAGGCATCTGAGTATATTAACTCAAGTGCAGAGCAAAATTAGTTTTAATGATAATTTAATGCAAAAGAAAACTAGGATATATATAATTTTACTTACGTTCAAACATTTTCTAAATCGGTCACCTTAGGCATCTATCGTAAAATTATATATTATCCTGTTTTCTTTTATTTTTAAAAATTATTTTTTTCAAAAAAATTGGGCATACTATAAAAAGAGGTAAAATCAAATGAAAAAAATAATAAAACGAACATCAATAATATCTATAATAGTCTTCCTTTTAATAGCATTAATATACGTAAGTGACATAACAAATCTTCCAAGTAATATAATTCTATTTGAAGGAGAAACACTAAACTTAAAAACCATATTTGGTGTAAATATTGAAACAGAATATATAAGTAATCCCAATATAGAAAAAATAGAAAACAACAAAGCAATAACAGTTGCAGCAGATGTAGAAAATGCTCAAAATATAGATTGCACAGGAAATATTAATTTAAGTGTAAAAGTATTAGGGGCAAAAGTAAAAGAAATAAATGTAAATGTAATAGAAAACACAGAAGTAGTGCCGTTAGGTGGAGTAATAGGAGTAAAACTATATACTAATGGAGTATTGGTTGTAGGAATGTCAGAAATTTCTGGAAAAGATAGCAATAAATATAAGCCTTATGAAGGAACAGGAATAGAAGAAGGAGATGTAATAATTAAAATAAATGAAACAGAAATAACCTGTACAAATGAACTTACACAAGAAATAAACAAATCAAAGGGAAACAATTTAGATGTAATATATGTAAGAGATGGAGAAAAGTTAAGTACAACAATGAAAGCAGTGAAATCAAATGATAACACATATAAAGTAGGATTATGGGTAAGAGATGCAGCAGCAGGAGTTGGAACAGCAACTTTTTATGAGCCTCAAACAAAAAAGTTTGCTGCACTTCGGACATCGGAATAATAGATGCTGATACAGAGGAATTAATTGATATTGCTTCAGGAGAAGTTGTTACAGCTAATATTATATCTATATTAAAAGGGCAAAATGGAAATCCAGGAAAAATACAAGGATCAATTGAAGGTGGACAAACATTAGGTACAATATATAAAAATACAGCTTATGGAATTTATGGACATATAGATAATACTTCTGCATTATTTATAGATAAAAACAATTTAGTACCAATAGCTTTGAGAAATGAAATAAAAACAGGAGATGCAGTTATTTTATCAACACTTGAGAATGGAAAAACAGTAACTTATGATATAAAAATAGAAAAAATTTATTTGAATAATAATGTAGATAATAAAAGTATGATAATTAGAATAACAGATGATGAATTACTAGAAAAAACGGGAGGTATAATACAAGGAATGAGTGGAAGTCCAATAATACAAAACGGAAAACTAGTACGGTGCTCTAACACATGTAATGGTAAATGATGTAACTATGGGATATGCAGTATTTGCAGAGATTATGGCCAAAAATGCATTTGAATAAAAAATAGGATATAATTAGTTTTATTCGTTTCTTGTTTGCTGAGGCTGTTAAAGCTTTGCTTGATACAGTCTCAGTATGCAATTTGCTTTAGCAAATTGTAATCCGATAAAATTGCTCGCTTCCATGCTACTCAAAACTTCATAAAACTAATTATATCCTATTCGCCATTTAATAAGTATTTATTTTCCCAATAGCATAGGTCCAATATTTGTCACAGTTCCTGCTCCAAGAGTTAGAATAATGTCATTTGGCTGTACACTATTTTTTAAAAACTTAACTATATCCTCAAAATCTTGAATGTATTGAGCAGGTTTCCCAAGTTTATTTAATTTATCTAATAAATCTTTAGATGAAATATTAAAAGTATTAGTTTCTCTTGCAGCATACACATCCGTCAATACAATATGGTCAAAATCAAGAAGAGATTCGGCAAAATCATCAAGCAAATTATTTAGCCTACTATATGTATGAGGTTGGAAAACAACCCAAGCCTCATTAAAGACTTTTTTATTTAATGCAGCAGCAGTTGCTTTAATTTCGGTTGGGTGATGAGCATAATCGTCAAATATTAATGCATCATTAAACCTACCTTTATATTCTAATCTTCTATTAGCACCAGTAAAATCTAGAAAAGCTTCTTTTATTGCATTAACTGGTATACCATAATTTGTACATAAAGCAATACAAGCTAAAGCATTTAAGACATTGTGTTTTCCTGAAATAGAAAGAGTAAATTTATCAAAGAATTTTCCATCAGTATATAAATCAAAACTAGGATATCCATCTTTATCAAAAGTAATATTTTTAGCAATGAAATTTGCAGAAGTATTATCTATTCCATAAGTTAAAACTTTAGCGTTAGTATATTTATCCAAGTCAATACTATTTTTATCGTCACTATTAAAAATTAAAAGTCCATCATCAGGAAGAAGTTTTACATACTTAATAAAAGCATTTTTAATATTATCTAAATTTTTAAAATAATCTAAATGATCATTATCTATATTTAAAACAATTTCAGCTTTAGGATGGAAATGTAAAAAACTCTCAACATATTCACAAGCTTCTAAAATCAAATAATCACTATTTCCAATTCTATAATTTCCATTTAACTGTTTTAAAATAGCTCCAACTTGAACATTAGGATCAAAGCCAGCTTTAATAAAACAAAGAGAAACAAGTGAGGTGGTAGTAGTTTTTCCATGAGTTCCAGATACACCAATAGTATTTTCAAAAGCTTCAGTTAATTTGCCCAAAAAAACAGCTCTTTCACAAGTTTTTTTACCTAAACGTTTAGCTTCAACAAGTTCAACATCATCTTTAGCAATTGCAGCAGTATATACAACTAAATCAGCATTTTTAATCTTCTCTAAATCAGAACCAATAGTAACATCTATTCCATTAGAAATAAGCCTGTCAGTTATTTCTGATTTGCTCCAATCACTACCAGTTACATGAACATCAAGATTTTTAAGGGTTTCAGCAATTCCACTCATGCTAACTCCACCAATACCAATAAAATGTATAGTATTATATTTTTTAATATCATCAATTATTGTAGACATTTTAATATCCTCCAATTATTTTTTCAAAACATATTATATAATTATTATATATAGAATTCAAGTATTTTGTGTTAATATAACAGTGTAATTTTATTTCTATTCTGTTTTATAAAATTCTCCTTTTTCAATGTTGAAAGCTCACGAGTCATGGAGCTTCGGTCAACAGAAAGGTAATTTGCAAGTTCAGTAATTGAAAAAGGAAGAGTAAAGCTCTTTCCATATTGTTTAGAAAGAAGATTAAAGTATCCCAAAAGTTTATCTCTAGTAGTTCTTCTGGATAAAAGTTCTATTCTAGAAGTCAAATCTGTAATTTTAGATAGTACAAGATTAGGAAAAAAGGCAATAAGTTTCTGATGAAAACTACAATTGTGTTTACATTTTTGTGTAATATCGTCATAAGAAAAAAGAAGTACTTCACATTTATCCTTAGCTTCAACAACAAATTCACTATTTGTATTAATATGATAAAAAATTTCACCAAAAATAGAATTTTTAGAAAATCTTTCAGCAACTAATCTGTTTCCATTATAATCGTATCTTACTAAATCTGCACTACCAGAGATTAAAATACAAAATTGATTACGATTAACTATAAAAGTAGTAATAGTTTCACCTTTATCAAAAGTTCTAACTTGTACTTTTGAACAATTAGATGAAAATTCTTCTATAAAATTTGATATTTCTAAAGCACTTATCATCATTTTCTCCTTTGATACAAATCATAACATAAAATTGTTGCAAAAGCAACATTAAAAATGTAATGAATTTGTAATAATTCTCTAAAAGCTTTTATAGAAAGTAGAAATAGAGCATACAAGATATTCTGTTGCATATGCAACAGAATATTGTTAAATCCAACTATATAATAAAACAAAACATACCAAAAGAATTTATGGAAAGGAGTATATAATATATTGATATATTATATAAAAAATTAATGAAAGTTATAAAAAGAGATGGAAGAGCAGTAGAATATGAAAAATCAAAAATTGAGATAGCAATAGAGAAAGCAAATAATGAAGTAAGAGAGAAAGAGAAGGCTAGTAAAGAAGAAATTAAAAATATAATAGACTATATAGAAGATTTAGGGAAAAAAAGAATTCTTGTAGAAGACGTACAAGATATAATAGAGCAAAAACTAATGGAAATAGGAAAATATGACTTAGCTAAAAAATATATAGTTTACAGATATACAAGAGCATTAATCAGGAAGCAAAATACAACAGATGAATCAATATTAAGTTTGATAAAAAACTCTAATAAAGAGCTTATGGAAGAAAACTCAAATAAGAATGCAGTAGTTGCATCAACACAGAGGGATCTAATTGCAGGAGAAGTATCAAAAGATTTAACAAAAAGAATGTTATTACCAGAAAAAATATCAAAAGCACATGAAGAAGGAATTTTACATTTTCATGATGCAGACTATTTTTTACAACCAATACATAATTGTTGTTTAATAAATATAGAAGATATGCTAGACAATGGAACAGTACTAAATGGAAAATTAATAGAAAGCCCAAAAAGTTTTGGAGTTGCATGCACAATTGTAACTCAAATAATAGCAGCAGTTGGAGGAGGACAATATGGTGGACAATCAGTAGATATAAGACATCTTGGAAAATACTTAAGGAAAAGTAAAGAAAAGATAATATTACAAATACAAAAATTAAACTCAGAAGATATGATACCAAAAGAGATAGAAAATGAATTAATACAAAATCGTTTAAAAGAAGAACTGAGTGCAGGAATTCAGACTTTGCAATATCAAATAAACACATTAACAACAACAAATGGACAATCTCCATTTGTAACACTATTTTTAAATCTCGATAAAGACGATAAATATATTGAAGAAAATGCAATGATAATAGAAGAAATTTTGAAACAAAGGTATCAAGGAATAAAAAATGAAAATGGAATCTATGTAACACCAGCATTTCCCAAATTAGTATATGTTTTAGATGAACACAATTGCTTAAAAGGTGGAAAATATGATTATTTAACAAAGCTTGCGGTAAAATGCTCATCAAAAAGAATGTATCCAGACTATATTTCAGCAAAAAAAATGAGAGAAAATTATGAAGGAAATGTATTTAGTCCAATGGGATGTAGAAGTTTCTTAGCACCATGGAAGGATGAAAATGGAAAATACAAATTTGAGGGAAGATTTAATCAAGGTGTAGTAAGTATTAATTTGCCACAAATTGGGATAATTGCAGGAAAGGACGAAGAAAGATTTTGGAAATTATTAGACGAAAGACTAGAATTATGTAAGGAAGCACTAATGTGTAGACATTATGCTTTACTTGGTACAATAGCAGACACAAGTCCAATACATTGGAGATATGGAGCAATAGCAAGATTAGAAAAGGGAGAAAAAATAGACAAACTATTAAAAAATGGATATTCGTCAATATCGCTTGGGTATATCGGAATATATGAAACAACAAAAGCGATAAAAGGTGTATCACATACAACACCAGAAGGAAGAGAATTTGGACTAAAAATAATGAAACATTTAAATGAAAAAGTAAATAAATGGAAAAAAGAAACAGGACTTGGATTTGCTCTATATGGAACCCCAGCAGAGAGCCTATGTTATAGATTTGCAAGAATAGATAGAGAAAAATTTGGAAACATTAAAGATATAACAGATAAAGGGTATTATACAAATTCATATCATGTAGATGTAAGAGAAGAAATAGATGCATTTGCAAAGCTAAAATTTGAGAGTGATTTTCAAAAATTATCTCCTGGAGGAGCAATTTCATATATAGAGGTTCCTAATATGAAACACAATTTCCAAGCATTAGAACAAATAGTTAAATATATATATGACAATATACAATATGGCGAAATTAATACAAAATCAGATTACTGTCAAGTATGTGGGTTTGATGGAGAAATATTAATAAATGAAAATTATGAATGGGAATGTCCAAATTGTGGAAATAAAGATAAAAGTAAAATGAATGTGGTAAGACGTACTTGTGGGTATTTAGGAGAGAACTTCTGGAATGAAGGAAAAACAAAAGAGATAAAATCAAGGGTATTGCATTTGTAAGAAAAGTAAATTTACTTTGTTAAATAGGAAAAAATATCAGAGAGAATAGTACATATTTCTCTCTGATATTTTTAGTGTTTAGTAACTTGCATTTGGTTTACCGTGTCTTGAACATTTGGAAGTTCTTCATTGTTTGGATTGACTTTGTCATAGTAATTATTTAGATAATTACTTGAGTTTTCGTTTGTAGATTTATTAATAGTAAGAATTCCTGATTTTCTTAAAAATATAAATCCAACTAAAAGTAATATGATAAGTAATAATATAAATAGAGAACTATGGTCTTTCATTTGTTAACCTCCCTATAAAATATTTACTAATATTATTTTAACACAAATATAAAAAAATAGCAAGTGTTTACATAAAATACTAGACTAATCAAAGAAAAATATAGTATAATTAAAAATAATATTGAAAAGAGGAAGTAATATATGGAGGAGTTAAATAACTGGCTAGAAGTAGCAAAAGATATAAAAGAAAATAGATTATTAGATATCATAATTGCAATAGTTATAATCATATTATCTATTATGATAAGTTCATTTATTTCATTTTTAATAATAAAAATTTTTAAATTAAAAGAAACAGATCAAGTAAAATTAAAAAAGCATCCTTTATTCAAGTCTATAAAAAGAATATTTTTATTTTTGTGTACATATCTTGCACTATTTGTACTAAAACTACCAGAAGATTGGTTTAAAGTATTTGACACAATTTTAAGAATATTAATAATTTGGAATATTGCGGGAACAATTGCAAATCTTATAGCTCCAGATTCTAAGTTAATAAAAAAGATAAAGTCAAGTGATAAAATTGATGAAGACGATACTTTTATAAAAATTTTAAGTAGATTTGGAAAAGTGCGGTGTATATGTAATAGCAATATTTATCATAATTTCAGAATTAGATTATGACATAAATAGCTTAGTTACAGGACTAGGACTTACAAGTGTAGTTATTGCATTAGCTGCTCAAGATTTAGCTGAGAGTTTACTTAGTGGATTTGCAATAGTATCAGATAAGCCATTTCTAGTTGGAGATTTTGTAAAGATAGGAGAATATCAGGGAACAGTAACAGACATAAAGTTTAGATGTACGAGAATTAGAGCAATTGACGATACAATAATTACAATACAAAACTCTGTGATAACTAAGAGTGAAGTAGTAAATATTTCAAGGATGACAAAAAGAAGAGTAGAAATGAATATAAATTTGCCTCTTGAAACAAAAAGTGAGGTAATTGAAAGTTTAACAATAATGCTAAAAAGTGTATTAGAAGCTGACGAAGAAGTAATATCAGATTCAGTAAGAGTATATTTTGATAGTATAGGAGAAAAGTCAATTAAGGTAGCAATATATCTATATACTGGAATACTAGATTATGATGATTTCTTGAGATTTAAGACAAAGATTAATCTGCTAGTGATTAAAACTCTTGAAATGGAAAATGTTTCAATTTCTTATCCAGGAGAAAGTGTATATTTAAATAAAGTATAAATGAAATCATATAACAGAAAATTCTATTATAGTATTTTCTTTACATAAAATTAATAATTCTTCAAATACTAGTAAATGGTGATAGGTTTGAAAATTTCATGGATAAAGACAAAAAATGATACAGAAAGCTTTAAAATATTTCAAAATCTTGGATTTGATGTATATAATTTAGAAGAACCAGAAAATACTGATGATAAGATTAAAGAATTAATAGATGATAATTGTAAGACAATAGTGCTATCTAATGAGATAGCTTCTTTTTCGAAGGATATAATAACTAAATATAATAAACAAGATGATATTAGTATAATAATAGCTTCAGGAAAAAATAATGAGAAAGATTAATATTTTTGTTTGTATAACATCTTAGATTATGGAAATACTTAAAGTATATGGAATATATAGGGAGGTACATACATGAATATTAGTCAAATGAAAAATATGATAGTATTGAAAGATTTACCATCTAATATTGTAGATGAGGCTATTGTAATATTAAAAAATAATGCAAAAGTGAAGAATAAAGAAAAGATAGAGAATAAGAATTCTAGTAATTTAAGAGAGAAACAAACAGATGATTATGGTTTTGTTATAAAAGAGGCTGAATATATTATACAAGATTATATAAAAGGTATAGAATGCTCAAGAATAACAAAATCTAAGGCAAAAGATATAAATATGAAGTATAAGAGATTACAGATTTCAAGTTTTTTACTTGGTGTAACAGCCATAGTTGGGATAATTTTAAGTATTTTTAGGTAGTTTTAAACTTAATAAAGCAGATATAATAAATTTCATTATTATATCTGCTTATTTTTAGAATAAAAAATACTTATAAATTTTCCAACTTGTACATATATATTGGGTAAGGAGGAAAAATTTGAAAAAGAATCAGCATCTTGCGTCGTTAAATTTGACATTAATAATCCTCAACGTGCATTAGCACGCCTCCGGTTATTAAGTCAAATTTGCCTAGCAATATACTAATTCTTTTTCAAATTTGGTTTGTGCCTAAGAAAGGAATGTTTAAAACATGGAAAGAACCTTTACCCAAGATGAACGAATAAGAAGAGCAGAAGAGATATATGCCAAAAGGCAGAATTTAAGAGAAAGAACAAAAAGAGCGACTTTAAATGTATCAGAAACACCAAAAAATTTCAAACTATTTAAAAGGATAATACTTCAAATAGTAATATGTATGTTTATATACTGTATATTTTATTTAATAAATAGTACCAACTATTCATTTTCACAAGGAGCACTGGATAAGACAAAAGAATTATTATCACAAGACTTAGATTTTGTAAGTATATATAATAATACAACTAATTGGTTAGAAAATTATATGTCGTCTCTAACACAAACAGGAGATAATACAGAAAATGGAGAAAATAATGTAATAGAAGAACAAGGTGAGATGCAAAACAATGTGATAGAGCAAGGACAAATCGAAAATAACATAGAAGAAAACAAAATAGAAAATATTGCTGTTTCAGAAGATACAAATGAAACAACAGGACAACCAGAAATACAAGAGACAGAATTAAGTGAAACAGATAGAATTAAAGCTCAGCACTCTTTTATACAACCTATAACTCGGAACAGTAACATCAGAATTTGGAGAAAGAGAAGCTACATCAAGTATAATATCTACATATCATAAAGGTATAGACATAGCAGCAGTAACAGGAACTAGTATATTAGCGGCAACGGGTGGAACAGTAATAAATGCTAAAAATACTCCAAGTTATGGAAACTATGTATTATTGCAAGATGGAGAAATAAAAACTGTGTATGCACATTGCAGTAAACTGTTAGTTAAAGCACGGAGATATAGTAACTCAAGGACAAGAGATTGCAGAAGTACGGTTCTACTCGGAAATGCAACAGGACCTCACCTACATTTTGAAATTAGAATAAATGATAATTGTGTAAATCCAAGAACTATATTAGAATTTTAAAAAGGAAGAATGGTAAATGATTAAAATATACTTGTTAATAATGCTATTTGCGTTTCTTCATGAGAGTGGGCATATACTAGCTCGGCATTCGGTTTAGGATTTAGAGTTCAAAATTTAAAGATATTACCATTTGGTTTTGCAGTATCATTTAAAATAGATATGGACAACTACAATAAAAAAGTATTAAAAGCAAATCGTTTAACTATCAAAGAAATGGTAGTAGCAATTTTTGGTCCAGTAGTAAATCTAATGTTTATAATAATTTTTGTATTGCTAGAAAAAGAAAAGATTTTTAATGTGGAAGCGGAAATATTAATATACATAAATTTATTGATATTTATATTAAATATCTTACCAATATATCCATTAGATGGAGGAAGAATTATAAAAAATTTAATACATCTATTTTATGGAAAAGTTATCTCTATCAAAGCAATAAATATAATATCAAATATTATGGCAGTACTTTTAGCCATAATAACCATAATATTAAGTATAGCAACTACAAACATATTATATATATTTGTAGTTATATATATAGTAGTAATTGTAATAAAAGAAAATAAAATATGCAAAATGAAAATAAAAATGTATAAAATATTAGAAAATAATATTGCAATAAATCGAGATTAATAGTAAACTATATAATAGACAGAAAAGAAAGGAAAATATAATATGTAAAAACATATTATAGGGTGAAATATACTTATGATAAAGAAAAATGAGAAAGGTATAACATTAATAACATTAGTTATTACAATAGTAATACTTGCGACAATAACAATTACACTTGCAACTAATGCATATGATTCAACTCAACTTTCAAGACTTACAAAATTAGATAATGATATAAAAACCTTAAATGATAGAGTAGCAGTTTACTTTGTAGAACATGAGCAGCTACCAGCATATGGCAATCCTTATTCAAAGGAAAAGTTAAAAGATGTAATAGAAGGTTTATCACAAAATGATGGAGATAAATACTACACAATAGATTTAAGCTTATTAGATAACTTAAGTTTAAATTATGGACAAGACTATTTATCATTTGGAGGAAACTCATATATTATAAACGAAGAAAGTCATATAATATACCATTTAGAAGGAATTTCATATAAGGGAGAAATTTTTCATACAGTAGGTGCAAATTCAACAGTAATATTAAATTATTAAGAAAAGAGGGCGAGTATTCGCTCTGTTTTTTTGGAGGTATTTTTGTAAAAGTCTTGCAAACTTTAGAGAAATGTGATAAAATTACTCATATTAAAAATGACGAATACAATATTTTCGTCCTTGCTCATTTTTTAGAAATGGGCTGTAAGCCATAAGGAGGTGAAAAATAATGAATAAATACGAAAGTATAATCATTATTAGTCAAGATGTTGAAGAAGAAGGAATAAAAGCCTTAATCACAAGGTTCACAGACTTGATTAATACTGAGGGAAAAGTTTCAGAAGTTACTGAAATGGGAAAAAGAAAATTAGCTTATGAAATAGGAAAAAACAAGGAAGCTTTTTATGTACTATTTACATTTGAAGCAAAGCCAGAACTAATTGCAGAACTTGAAAGAAACTACAGAATAACAGATGAAGTTATAAAATTCATAGTAGTAAGAAAAGAAGACTAAGAATTTTAAAAGTTTAAGTATTGTTTGTACAATACTTAAAGCCCAAAAAGATATATAATTCGATAAAAGAGGCAAATTAAGTATATTAGGAGGAATAATAAATGAACAAAGTAATATTAATGGGCAGACTTACAAGAGACCCAGAAGTAAGATACACTCAAACAAACAATACTTTAGTAGCAAGCTTCTCACTAGCTGTAAACAGAAGATTTGTAAGACAAGGAGAAGAAAGACAAGCGGACTTTATAAATATAGTAGCTTGGGGAAAGCAAGGAGAATTTTGCAGTAAATATTTTAAAAAAGGACAGCAAGTTGGAATAATAGGTAGAATTCAAACAAGAACATGGGACGATGACAAAGGGCAAAAACACTATGTAACAGAGGTAATCGCAGAAGAAGCATATTTTGCAGATAGCAAGAGAGATGCAGGTTCTGGAGATAGTGCGGGAAGCTTTGAAAATACTTTTGGAGCAGATGTGGCACAAAATAACAGTGAATTTGAATTAACACCTAGCGACGACTTGCCATTCTAATAGATAGGGGGAAAGAGAAATGGCTGATAAAAAGCAAAACAATAGAAGAAATAATAGAAACAATGATGATGATTATAATCCTAAGTTTAGAAAACAAAGAAAAAAAGTTTGCCCATTATGTGCAGACAAAAACTTAGTATTAGATTACAAGAATCCTGACCAATTAAAGAAATTTATTAATGACAAAGGTAAGATCTTACCAAGAAGAGCAACAGGAGCTTGTGCAAAACATCAAAGAGACATAACACTTGCAGTAAAAAGATGTAGACATATTGCAATGTTACCATATACACAAAATTAATTATTAAAATAAACATATACGCAAGTTGCTAATATCAAGCACTTGCGTATTTTTGTTTTCATAAAACACCTCTGTTTTAATGCAATTTTAATGCAACTAGCTTTTTTTAATGTAATTCTTTTTAGATTTTGAAATTAATTTTATAGTCTTTTTTATTCCTAGCTTTTTCGAAATGCTTTTAACACTTTTTGCAACTTCGTCATTTCTAAATTTATCAAATATAGTTGTATAAGTATTAATAGTTGTTGTGATGTTTTTATGTCCTAGCAATTTTTGCAAAACTTCCGCAGGCATTCCGGCTTCTATACATCTAGTTGCGTATGTATGCCTTAACATATGTATATTGACATTTCTATCAATAATATCTTTGCATAATCGCTTAAAGAAGCAATTAGCATTTGTAGGAGTAAATATTGTTAAGTTTTGAGTGCAAAAAACTAAGTCATTAGGGTTAGGCATCATATTTCTTAAAGAATTTATTACATTATGTTTATATAACGATGTAATAGGAATATCTCTATATGAGGCAGATGTTTTTGTCTCGTTTCCTATTATAGGCTTTTTATTTTTATCTGTTGAAAGTGTTCTAGTAATATGTATAATATTATTAGTTAAATCAATATTGGAAGGGGATAATGCTAAAATTTCTCCAATTCGCATACCACTAAACATTGCAATAGTAAATATATCATTATATTTACTAGTCTTGAATTTATTTAACAACTGTTTTTGTTCTTCAACAGAAAAAGCATCAACTTTTTTGTCAGTTTTATCTGATATTGGTTTTAATATATTTCTCATAGGTGTTTTATATATGTAATCTCTATTTATTGCTTCATTAAAAATAAGATTGAGTTGTATTACAATTTTTTCTATATATGAATTGGATAGCGTAGTAGTTGTATTTAAAAAATCTTGAACGTTCTTATGTGTTACATTTTTAATATTCATATTTCCAAGACTACTGTTTTTAATTTTACTTAAAGGATAGGATATTGTATTATATGAAGTTCCTTTTATAATATTTGTAGAAAGTTTAGTTTCTAAAAGTTCTTGTCCTAGCCCATATACAGTATAAGTACATTTTTCGGTAGAAATACCTTTAGAAACTTTTTCAAGTTCTTTTTGAAGTTTTTCCTTAACTTCTTTTCTAGTATTTCCATATACAGATTTACGATTTAATTTTCCGTTATCTTTTCGTCCAGCAGTAAATTGTCCAACCCATTTTTGAAGAGTTTCACTATAAAATATAGTGCCTTCGCCATTTCCTCTTTTAGCCATAAAAAAATACCTCCTAAACAAATTTTTGCTACTTGTAAGAGGTACAATTATTGTGTTATAATAAAAATACCTTACAAGCGATTTTCGTTTGTATTCTGTGAGTAGATAATGTATTGTAGGTGGTACTAGTATACATTATCTATTTTTTTATCATTTGACATATTACAACAATATATGCTATATTAAACATTGCCTGAATGCTCAAAAGGCAGGAAGGAGGTGCTCATACATATGAAAAACTTCTTAGAAATGCTTAAGCTATATATTATTTACTTGATATTAAAGCATTTGAGTAGGGACTAAAAGAAAAAGACTAGGAACTTGGCAGTTATCCTAGTCTTTTTAAGTGCTCATTTTTTGTGTGAAAAACCTCGTTAACGTACTAAAGCTTATATTACTTATTACGTATCTATATAATAGCACATATTCTAGGATATGTCAAATTTTATTTTTTTATTCTGTTTTCAATGTATGAAATAATATAAGTTATTTATTTATTTCGAATTTTCATTAAAAAGGTAAATCATCTGAAGATGTAGAAAAGACAGGTTCGAACGCTTGTACAATTTTTGTTGCATCAGTAGCATTTTGCCAGTTTTTCAGAAGTCCAGTTACAAAAAACATTGATGCACCTCCACATTCAGTACAGTATCTAGCACTTAAATCTAATTCGTGATTACACACAGAACATTTATTTATTAAAGGGATTCCGCATATTTTACAAAATTTATGACTTTCTTGAACGTCAACGTTTTCACATATTGGACACTCTCCTAGTTCTTTTATATTTATTCCTTTGTATTCTTTCATCGTAAATCCATCTCCTTTTATTAATTCTTTTCCACATATTGGGCAATATTTATAATCTGTTTTTAATTTACCGCATGTGCATTTTGGACATTGCTTAAACATTTTATAATTCTTTTGAAATTTATCAATCTGTTCGTCATTTAAAGAGTATAAGTCATTGTTAAAAAATGCAATTCTAGTAGTGGATGCTTTGAATGACATGCCAAAATAGTTAGGCATATCAAATAACATATTCCAAAGCTTCATTTGTTTGACTAAAGGGGCAGGTGCAAGAATATTTCTCGCAAAGCAGTTCGCTTCATTTTCTAGTATTTTATACTCTTCTTTAGTAAAATTGTCTTGTAAAATCTCAGTTACTTCAAAATCTTTATGATGGTTTAGTATTATATGCCCAATTTCATGAGCTAGGGTAAAATTAATTCTTCCTTCAGATTTAATAGTATTATTGTATGCTATAGTGTAATTTCTTCCATTGTATATTGAATATCCATCATTACCTATACAGTCACAGATATCTTTAATAGAGCAATGTTCTTTTGAAGCCATTTCTTTGTATGTAAGTAGTCCCCATTTAAACTTATTAATTATTTCGAAAGGATTTAAAGGGAAAGTAGTTATATTGTCTTCTACAAACTCATAAGCTTTTGATACTGTGCCATTATACCTTGCTAATTGAGGAACCTTCATCTTTTACTTGCCTCATCTGCTTCATCTGACATCTGCTTTAGAAGATTTTTAAACAGTTCTTTCTTTTCTGGTTTAAGCTTAGCAACATCACGTGCTATCGCACGAATTTCAGGAGTATCTTCACCAATATTATCTTTTTTAGAAGCAATAGAAGCAAATTCGCTCATTTTTTTGAGATATTCCATATACAGATTTAAAGCATTAACAATTTTTGATTGAGTTTCAGTATTCTCGTTTTTTACGTATTTCATAATGTCTAATTTATATTGTCCATTATGAGCAATATTATTTCGCATCTCCTCGATAATACTTCTGTATATCATTTCTTCATTGCTAGTTAAATTAATATTTTTTAGAGAATTTTCAAAATCTATCATGTCTTGTCCAGTTAAGCCAAGCATACCTAATAAATAAGAGTCTAAATCATTTCCTTTTATATGACCACATACTACCATTAATTCCTCGTAAGTAATTAAGCCGTTAGAGCTATCAGCAAGCTTTTTTAATATTTTAGGCTGAGGTGGTTCATCTAACTTCATGTTCATGTATTGAGAAAGGTAAGTTCTACCAATCTCTGATTTTTTAGCAAATTCTTCTTGAGAACGATAGGTTTCTTTTATATTTTTGATTATTTGTGCAAATTTATTTTTATCAAACATAAAAATTCCTCCAAATATAGTATAAATCAATAGTTCAAAAAAGTCAATAATTTTTTTCAAAAAAATGAACAAAAAGTCTTGACAAGGTTTTGATTGTTTTGTATAATGAATTTGTTCGAAAAAATAAACAAGAAAAGAGGGGTGAAAAAATGGAAATAAATATGGAAGAGTTTGTCAAGTTATTAGAACATAGATTTGACAACAATCAAGCAAAAATGGCTAGGGTTTTAGGGATAAGTAAATATCAACTAAATATGATATTAAATCATGGTGGAAAAAATGCAGGAAAAAAAGTAATAGGTGCTATAATTAAGTATTGTGATACAAATGAAATAGATTTTCATAGTTATATTTTTTTAGCGTAACATGTTCGAAAAAATGAACATACAAAAAGGAGGTGAAAAAATAAATGAGGGATTTAACAATAATGCAAACTAACTTACCAAACACTATAGAAGATTTAGCAAAATTTGTTTTAGTAGGTAGAGAAAAATTAACTGCAGTACGAGCTAATATAAGGGCAATAGATAAATTGCAGTTAGCAGAAGATGTAAGAGAGCAAAAGAAGGAAGAAGCTCAGATGTTAGCAGAAGCATTGCTTGATGCAGAAGTAAAAATTGGAGATCTATTAAAACAAATACCAAAAGCAACAAAAGGAAATCAATATACAGGAAAAATGGTAAACGACAGTAGTGTCGATAACCAAAAAACTAAAAAGCAAGTTGTTGAAGAACTAGGGTTTAATCAAAAGCAGGCAGAGAGATTTGAAACATTATCTTCTAATAAAGAAATAGTTGAACAAGTAAAAGCAGAGGCAAGAGAAAATGAGGATATCCCAACAAGAACTAGAGTGCTTCAATTGGTAAAAGAGAAATCAAAAGAAGAACAGTTTGTAGAAAATGAATTCAGAAAAATTGAAAAAGAAACAACGGTTCAAATCAATATTAATGAAGCTATTTACAAGATCTTATGCGTAGACCTTTCTAAAGAGTATTTAGAAATTTGGTATGAAGGCTTAGATAAAAGTGAGAGAGAAATGTTAGAAGATGACTTAGACAGAGCAATAAATGAATATCAAAGAGTAAAAGATTTTATAAAAAGCAAATCTAAATTAAGGAGGATAAAATAATGGAACGAAAGGTTAGAGACAGAATAAAAGAAGAAATGGAAAGAACAGGAAGGCGTGACAAAGATTATGTAGTGGACTTGATAAAAGCTTTAGATGAAGTCCCCGATATTAATAAATTAATAGAGCAAAGTTATAAAGCAAAAGCAGATAGGATTATAGCAAGTTTTAAAGACGAAAATGGACTTAGAGATTGTTTCGCAATTAAGGACAACGAAGCTAATACCATTTATGTAAATATAGCTAAACCCGAGCTTCTAAAATCACGTGAAATAGAACAAGTACGATTGAAACAATTAAAAATGAAAAAGAAAAAAGAAGAAACACTTAAGAAAGCGGAGATTTCAAAGAAAGTGTTAACTGGGCAAATAAAAATGGAAGACTATCAAAAAGAATTAAAGAAAGAGTTAGAAGAAGTAATTTAATGCGGACACCACACACGAAAGGAGGCGAAAAAGTATCAGTCATAATAATCACCTCACTTTCAAGCACATTATACCATAAGTGAGAGAATAAAACAAAACTAAAAAAGGAGGGAAGAGGAAATGCAAATCAAAACATCAACAAAAAAATACGAAGAATTGCCAGATACAATAACGCCTTATGACTATGCAGAATGGCGTGGGTGCGGAGAAAACAAAGCAAGAGAAATATTTAATAGCAAAGGGTTTCCGAGAATACAAGGTGTTGGAGTAAAACAACTAGCCGATAAAAGAGCAGTATTCCTATTTGAATTAGGACTAAATGAAGAAGACAAAAAAGAAGTGCTAAAAGAATTAGCTAAGGCAATTTTATAAAAAATTATACAAAAGAAAGAAGGTGCAAACAATGCTATGTGCAATTAGTTTAATATTTATAGCATCAATAATAAGTTCATTAGAAGCAAACACAATAACAGAAGTACAAGCTATATTTTATAGCATATACGGTTTAGTAATGTTTTATTATACAAGTGAGCCGTATTGGAGTGAAAATAAAAAAAGAAAAAAATAAATTTAGAAAGGAGTGAGAAAAATGGGAGTATTTTTAATTGTAACTATATTAATAATAATAACTTTATATTTAATAGTATTATCAAGTAATAAAGCAAGAAAGTTGAAGCAAGAAGAATTAACATTAATAATGAAGCTTATAGAAAATTCAGAGCTTAAAGATAAATGTAAAGAAGAATTAGCAAAAATGAATACATCAAGATTATATCTAATATTAAAAGTATTTATATCAAAACAAGAAATAAGAAGACTAAAAGAAACTAATGCAGATTTAAGAGAAGAACATAACAGCTATGTACTTTTAAAATATGATTATGAAACAACATTAAGAAACACAGTAATGGATTTATTAGACTTACAAGATATAAACAGTTTAGAAATATCAGAAGAAGAAAAGAACAAGAACAGAAATGTAATAATCAATAAGATTATAAAAGACTTTAACAATAAAATAAATGAACTAGACGAGCTTACAAAAACATCTAGTTCATAATAAAAACATTTATAAGTGTTCTTATGTTTATTTTAGCATAAGAAACAAGAAAGGGCAAGAGATATGAAAGAAAAACAAAATAAATTTAGACTAAGTGATTACATAAAAGATTTATTAATAGAATGCAGAAGAACACAGTTAGCAAAAGCTTTACTAGAATTATATAAGAATTAAAAATGAAGGAGATAAGCAAATTTGAAAAATGATGTAACGATATCTTTAGAAAGATATAGCGAATTAATACAAGAAGAACAAAAAGCAAAACAATATAGAAACTATCTTTTAGAAAATACACAGAATAATCAATTAAATAAAGCATTATGTACAATAGAGTGTAAAAATTTATTTCAAATAATCAAGGAGGAACAAGAAAAATGAGCAATTTAAGTTTATATCAAATAACAGGAAAATTTCAAGAACTTATGAATAAAGCGGAGGAAGGAGCACTAACGGAAGAAGAATATAACGAATTAGGGGAAGAATTAGCAGTAGAGTTACAAAATAAAAGTGCAAATATAGTTGGATATATACAAAATGAAGAAGCAGTGATTGAAGCGATAGAAAGTCAAGTAAAAAGATTACAAGAATTAAAGAAAGCAAAACAAAATAGTTTAGATAATTTTAAAAATTATGTTAAAGAAAATATGGAAAGAATAGAACTTACAAAAGTAGAAACAGAAATAGGTATATTAAGTATAGCGAAAAAGCCAATGTCAGTAGAAATAATTGATGAAGATAAAATACCAAACAAATACAAGAAAATAGTGCAAGAAACTAAAATAGATAAAATAGCTATAAAGAATGATTTTAAAGCAGGCGAAGTTATAGAAGGAGCAAGAATTAACACAGAAAATACATATTTAAAAATAAGATAGGAGGGAAATAATGCGGGATACCAGTTTTAATATTACGGAGAATCAGGTTCAGGAAAAAGTTGTAGTTTAAGAAATTTAAAAAAAGAAGAATTATGTATTTACAATGTAGCAGGTAAGCCATTGCCGTTCAAAGGCAAAATGAATGTTGCAAATAATGTTTCATATGAGCAAATAAAAAGCAATATGGCAAAAGGAAATTTTAAAACTTATGTAATAGACGATAGTCAATATCTGATGGCTTTTGAAAGTTTTGCAAGAGCAAAAGAAACAGGATGGGGAAAAAATATAGATTTAGCGACTAATTTTAAAAATCTTATACAATTTGTAATTAAAAATACATCAGAAGATACAATAGTATATTTTTTACATCATACAGAAATCACAAATAATGGAAAAATTAAAGCTAAAACACTAGGACAAATGTTAGATAATCAGCTTACAGTAGAAGGGCTATTTTCAATAGTATTGCTGTGTATAGCAGAAAGTGATGGACACTATTTTATTACAAATTCTGATGGAACTAACACTTGTAAAAGCCCTATGCGGTATGTTTGAAGCAAAAATTGATAATGACTTAAAAATAGTAGATACAACAATTAGAGAATATTACGAATTAAATTTAGAGGAGGAGAAGAAAGAAAATGCAAAAAACTTGATTTAAACAGTGAATTATTAAGACCAATGAGACAGCGACTAGAAATTATAATTAATAGATTAATGAATGTGTGTGCAACAGGAAACAAAGAAGCAGAAATAGCATTGAAAATTAATTTAGATAGTATAAAAAGACATGAATTTGAAAAAGGAAAAATAACGAAAGAATGGATAGAACCAAAATTAGAATATCAAATATCAGAAAAGATAAAAGAAACTAAAAATACTAGTAAAGGACTGTTAGGAATAAACTATGAGATGCAAATAAATAAAGAAGACAACAATGTATACATACAAAAAATAAATGAACAAACAAGTATGTTTGAGGAAGGAGAATAAAAATATGGAAATGCCAAAAGATTATGAAAGTTGTGAAGGAATAACAGGAGATTATGAAAAAATAGAAGCAGGAGGATATATATGTAAAATAGTAAATGCTAAGGTAGAAAAAAGTCAAGCAGGAAATGAAATGCTTGTATTAGAACTAGATATAGCAGAAGGAGAACACGAGGGATATTTTCAAAGAAGATATGAGGAAAGCAAAAAAGGTAATACAGACCCTGGAAGGCAGGCAAAATGGTCTAATAATGCAATACATAGAATTATGATATTAGACAAAGAAGGAAAATGTAATAGATATTTCAAAGGTTTTGGAACAATAATAGAGGAAAGCAATACAGGATATAAATGGACAGGAGATGAAAATACTTTAAAAAATAAAGTATTAGGAGCAATTTTTAGAGAAGAAGAATACGAAAAAAATAACGGCGAAATAGGGACAAGCTGTAAAGTAAATAGCATAAGAACAGTAAAAGCTATAAAAGAAGGAAAATACAATGTTCCAGAACTAAAAAAACTTGACAGAGGAGAGACATACGAATTTGATACAACAACTTCTGATATTGATGACTTGCCTTTCTAAGAGGTATGTTATGAACTTAATAAAAGAAGTAAAGGGTAGGGCAAATATTGTAAAAGTAGCAGAGTTTTATGGAATGGAATTGAATAGAGCACATAAATGCAGATGTCCTTTCCATTCCGAAAGAACAGCAAGTCTTTCTATATCAGAACAAAAGCAAATATTTCATTGCTTTGGGTGTGGAGTAGGAGGAGATGTAATCAATCTTGTATCTAAATTACTAAATATTAACGCATATGAGGCAGCAAAAAGTATTAATTATAATTTAGATTTAGGATTAGATTTTAATAGCTCTACGCCAAAATATGAGATAAATAGATATAAAGAAAAAAGAAAGATAGAAGAAGCATTTAAGAAGTGGGAATTAGAAACTTATATAATAATTACAGATTATTTAGAATTATTGCATAAATGGCAAAAAATACAAGACATAGAAAATGACTTATACATAGAAACATTACAACAATTAGAGTACACAGAATATATAGTAGAACTATTTTTAAATGGAACATATGAAGACAAAATATGGTTTTGGAAATATGAGAAAGATTATATTAGCAAGATAAAAAATAGAATTAGTACATTGAAAATTTAATAAAAATACCAAAGTTTATCAGACGAAATGTAGTAATATCAAAGAATATATGATTTTTAGAGAAAAGTTAAAAAAGTACTTGACAACATACGTACGTAATGATAAAATACATACATCGAAGGGAGGTGACAGATATGTTAAAAATAATAAAGTCCATAAAAAAAGTGCTTGTCCGCTACCAACGAAACCAAGCACCAAAGAGTAGAATAGTCAACAACAAAATTCAACGTCAACTAATTCTACAAGGACTTGAAGAAAGGGGATACTAAAATCCCCCTCCCTTCTTGATAATATGTATTATATATGAAGAATTACGTACTGTCAAGAAGGGAGGGTATATATGGGAGGAAGAAATGTGAAGCTAATACTTAATAAGAGTGGAATGGGAAATATAAATCCACGAATACCTATTCCATTTATATGGTTTCAAATGTTAGGATTTAATGAAGATGACCGTGAAGCAGAAATAATATTAGATGAAGAGAAGAAAGAAATAATAGTAAAGAAAGCAAAATAAAACTATTTAAAACTGTGTTAGCCTGAGAAACTTAAAACAGTTTTAAATAGCACAATGAACTACTTGAAAAGTAATTCTTATATTAATTATAATGTAAAACACTTATTTTTTCAAGTAGTTTTGAAAGGAATAGGTGTTTTTATTATGGAAAATTATACAGAAATGTTAAGAGATTATTTGCAAGGAAGAAGAAATATAGGAAAGAAATTATACAAATATATGAGTAGAGCATATAGAGCAGTAGAAAAAGGTATGACAACATGGGATAAAGTTATAGAAATAATGGAGGTGTTAACTAATGGAAGACATAATTGAAGAAATGATGAAACAAGAAATACTAATTATAGAAGACAAGCAGAAAAAAATTGAAGAATTAACTAAAAAAGAGTTGCTAAATGAAGAAACATTTAATTTTATTTTTGCAACAGATAATTTTTGCGAAAGAGAAAAATTTATAGTCAGATTACAAGAAAGAGCAAAAGAATTAAATATTAAACCAATTTTTGACAAAATTTTAAAGCAATATGAAAAAGCAATATGCAAAAACAATAAACAAGTGACATTAAAACAAACTCACAATGAAATTGCAGAAATTTTATTTAAAAATGAGAATATAGTGCTCTATGAAAACGACTTGTATATATATGAAAATGGAGTGTATATAAGAGATAGAAAAACAATAGAAAGAAAAATTATAAAAATAATTGCAGAAGCAACTTCTCACTTTCGAGAAGAAGTATACAAAGATTTATTACTTATGACGAATGAGAAAAAAATCAATAGAGAAAGCGATATAGTTAACTTTAAAAATGGATTGTTAAATATAAAAACAGGTATATTACAAGAACATACATCGAATTTTTTTTCAATAAATCAAATAAATACAAATTATAATCCTAATGCAAAAAAAGTACAGGCTATTGATGATGTATTAGATAAGTTAAGTAATGGAATAGTAGAGAGAAAGCAAACCTTGTTAGAAATGATAGGCTATTGTATGACAACAAGTGTAAAATTACAAAAAGCATTTATTTTATATGGTAATACTGCTCAAAACGGTAAATCTACTCTATTAGATATTATTACAGCAATGTTAGGGACAGAAAATGTAGGAACAGTACCATTTAAAGAAATCAGTCAAAATAAGTTTGCAGGTTCAGGAATAAAAGATAAAATTTTAAATTCTGGAAAAGAAATGACAGACGAATATATTATAGATATTAGCAGTTTTAAGATGTTTGTAACAGGAGATGAACTAGAAATTGAAGAAAAATTTAAAGCGAGGCAGAAAATAAAACCATATGCAAAATTTATATTTAGTGCTAATGAACTACCAAAAGTTGCAGATAAAACTAATGGCTTTTATAGAAGATTACATATTATACCACTTGAATATTCTTTTACGAATAAAGACAGGAAAGTGTTTGATTTTGATAAATTAGTTAATGAAGAAGCAAGAGAATATTTAGCAAAGATATCAATACAAGCATATATGGAAATGGGGGACAATTTTGCAAACTATAAAGAGAGTGAAAAAGAAATAAATAAGTATAAAATTGAAACAAATAATGTTTTATCGTTTATTAATGATGAAGATTATATGATGCCTTTTATAGAAACGGCAACTAGCACAAAATATGCAAGTGAAGTATATAGTCATTACAAAAATTATTGTATAGAAAATCAATGGAGACCAATAGGGATGCTAAAATTTTATAGAGAAATAGAGAAAAGCGAATTGATTTGTTATATAGGAAAACATAATAATCAAAAAATGTATACACTAAATAAAGATTTTTATAAAAAGCAACAAATATTATAAGGTAAAAATTAGTTGTATTGAGTGATTAGGACTAGGGGGACATATTCCTTTTTATAATATAAATAAATATATATATATAATAAAAAATAAATAAATATAAAGGGTGAAGAAGAAGTTCCCCCTCACAAAAAAGTCAACATAATAAAAAAAGAAAGGATAGAAATATGCAAGTAAAAATAATTTTACCAGAAATGTTAGATTTAGGAATACTAGAAACGGAAAAAGCGATTAATGAGTTTATAAAAAATAAAGAGGTTATAGATATAAAGTTAAGTCAAAATAGAGCTTTAATACTCTATAAGGAGTGATAAAAAACTATGAAAACTCAAGAACAAATTATAAATGATTCTATAAAACTTGAAACACCTCCTGTAGATTATAACTCACTAGAAATACATTGTTTTTTAGCATTAAAGCAATTACTTATATTATATCACAATAAGCAAATAAGTAAAGAGAATGCTAGCAAAACAAAACAGATAATTTTAGCAGATTATGAAAAAAGAGCAAAGCAGTATGAGTTTGAAAGCGGTATGTTTCAAGAGTATATAGAACACATAAAAGAAACAGAAAATTTAAGAGTTAAATTACATAAAATGCTAAATGATAACAAAGAGAAAACAGAACAAGAATTGTACGAAATAATAGCGGTTTGTATAGAAATTATACGGAAAGATATTCAAAGGAGAATTTACATGAGTAATAAAAAAATAGGAAATGATTTTGAAAAAGAATTTGCAGAGATATTAAGCAAAGATGGATATTGGGTAACTCTATTAACTCCAAAGCAACATGTAGGAAGTCAGCCATGCGATTTAATAGCGATTAAAGACAACACTCCAATACTTGTAGACTGTAAAACGTGTAAAACTCACATATTTCAGTTAAGAAGAATAGAAGCGAATCAGTGGCAAGCACATAAGAAATACCAAGAATGTGGAAATTGTAATTTTGTTCTAGCTATAAAATACAATGAAAAAATATTTGTAATTGATTTAGATGTTATAGATAAAAACAAGAAAAGTATTGATTTAGATACACTTACATATAATTGGGAGGTAACAAATGAAAATAATAGTATCAAACAACATAAGAATACAAGAACCAGATGAGCGAATAAAAGAATATGCAGAAACACATCTAGTAATACAAAATCCTGATTATAAAATAAATGAGAGATTAGGATATTCGAATTACAAAACTCCACGTTTTCTAGTGTGGTATGAGATAAATGGAAATGAGTTAATTCTTCCATTTGGTTGCTTAACAGATTTATTTAAAATGTACCCAAAAGAGATATTTGAAAATAGAATTGTTTTAGGCGATAGTGTTACATATAAGAGTAATATCAAATTATTTGACTATCAAGAAGGAGTAGTAGAAAAGGCATTGTATAGAAAAAACGGAATAATAGTAATGCCAGCTGGTTCACGGAAAAACACAAACAGCATTAGAATTAATAGCAATATTAGGACTAAAAACACTTTGGATAACACATACAATAGATTTATTAAATCAAAGCTACGACAGAGCTAAAAATAATTTTGAGAACGTAGGACTTGGAAAAATAGCAAACGGAAAAATTAAAATAGGAACACATATAACATTTGCAACAGTACAGACATTAAAAAGCATAGACTTGCAAGAATATGCAGACACATGGGATTGTATTATTGTAGATGAATGTCACAGAGTTTGTGGAACACCTGCTAAGGCTCGGAATGTTCTATAAAGTAATAAATAAGTTAATAGCAAGGTATAAATATCGGTTTAACAGCTACTCCATATAGGAATATAAAAGGCACAGAAAAAGCAATGCTTGCATTACTTCGGAAATATAATTACTGAATTAGAAAAAGATGTGATAGGTGATAGAGTAGTGCCAGCAACAGTAATAAAAGTAAATACAAATTTTAGAGAAATACCAGACAGTTGTTTAGAAACTGACGGAACATTAAAATATACAAGTTTAACAACGGCATTATCGCAAGATGAAAAAAGAAACAATTTAATATTAGATTTATTAAATAAAAGCAAAGATAATTATACACTTGTACTATGTGATAGAACGTCACAAATGTATTATTTAAAAGAAAAACTAAGGTATGGAAATGTAATAGACGGAAAAACAAAAAAAGATATACGAGAAAAAGCAATACAAGAAGTAAGAGAAGGAAAAAAACGAGTATTATTTGCAACGTATGGATTAGCAAAAGAAGGGCTAGACATACCAAGGTTAGACAGGCTTATATTAGCAAGTCCGCATAGGGACAAAGCAACAATAATTCAAGCTGTAGGAAGGATAGAAAGAAAATTTGAAAATAAAGATAAACCAATCTGTTATGACTTAGTAGATAATATTCAATACTTTGAAAAGATGTATAAAAGCAGAAAAAGTTATTATAAGAAAAATAATAATGAAATAATCGAATAATAAAAACAAACACGAACGGAAGTTGAAAGGAGAGGAACATGTTTAAATGTGAAAGATGCGGAAGAATAACAAACGCAAGAGAAAAACAACGCAAGAAAGTAGTAGAAGTAAGAGCAAAAACTTATATAAATACAGACAAATACGGCAGAGAACATAAGACAAGCGGACATGAGATAGTAAAAGAATTAAAAATTTGCGAAAAATGTGCTGAGAAGGAATAATACAAGAAGAAAACTAAAAAACAAATGCGGATGGATAATATGGGAAGATAGAGGAATAGACGTTTATAGCGATAAAGGTTTTTTAGATGATACAATATACGATTTAATCCAAACAGGATTAGTAGAAAAAGTGGAGGGATAAAATAATGGAAATAGGAGATATATATAATTTTGAAGAAGAAAACACAATAGTAAGTGAAAAAGAAATAAATGGTTATGAAAGACAAACATTTCATAGAGAAGATATTACATTTAGATTATTACATGTAGACAAAGAAAACAGAAAGAAATACATAATAGCAGAAAAACCAAGCATGCAAAAACTAACTTTGTGTCGGACAAGCACGGATACACTAATTCAATAGAAGAACTAGATAGAATATGTAGAGAAATAACAAATAATGAAAATGCAAGAAGTCTAAGAAAAGAAGATTTTGAAGCAATAGATTATTTAAATGACAAAGAAAAAGTAAAATTGTTGTTCGAAGAAGATGATGAATATCGATATTGGCTTGCAACACAATATGAGAGCTATTGTAGTGATAGCAAGTCTTTCAGCGCGTTCCGTGTGAGCAGCGGCAACGTGAGTGCTGACGACTTGTCTTACTCGAACGGCGACGCATACAGCAGTACCTATGCGGTGCGTCCTATAGTTGAGGTAGAGTATTAAAAAATATTAATGTATTTAACAATATATAACAGTAAATACTACATAGTATGAATGAGAATGAGATTATAGCTTTGTGGAAAAAGCGGTTTAAATAAATATAAATTAGCAGAAATATATAAAAGAAAACATAATCAACAAGTAAAGATAATACGAAGTTCAGTAAGACATAGACATGACGGAAAGCTTATATCGAATAATGAAGCTTTGTATTATATAGAAAGAGTAATATATAAGAGTATTATGAAGAAATGAGGTGTACTTATGACAAAAATAACATTAATTCAATATTGTGATTTGCAAAATGAAATAAAGAAATTAGAAAATAGACTAGATAAAATTCATAGACAAAGCAGTATAGTATCAGATGTAGTACAAAATCGGATATAAAAGACATGCTATAGTGAAGCGGTATAGATATAAAAAGACAATATAAATTAGAACGATTAGAAGCGGTACTACAAGAAAGATATGATAAATTGCTAGAAATGCAAATTGAAATAGAGAATTGGATAAATACAATAGACAAAAGCGATATAAGACAGATTATAACGCACAGATACATAGACAACATGAACTGGATACAAATACAATTTGCGATGCGGATATAGACAAGAAAGTACAGCAAGAATGAAACATGATAGATTTTTAAATAAAATTGCATAAATTTCATAAATGTGCGTTTTGTGCGTTTTTTATGTGTTATAATTAGTAAAACGGAAAAAATATGTGAAGTTGTATTTTTGAAATATATAGATAAAAGCTAGAGGAATCTAGCTTTTTATTGTGCTCAAACGAGGTAATATATGATAGATCTATATAAAAAACAAGTATGCATAAATTGTAAAACAGACAAATGTACAAACAAAATAAAGACAATAAAGAAGCAAGAACTACAAGACAAAGAAATTAAAACAGTAACAATAGTAAAATGTGATGATTTTAATTGCAAGAATAAAAGAAAAAAATCACTAAATTGGAGTGGTGCTTATGACAGATTATGAAGAATATATGAAAGAAATCAGAGAAAAAGAAGAATATGAAAATAGCATACCAGATGAGTGTAAAAAATGCACTTTGCTAGAGAAAGATTATATACATAAGACAGTAAAGTGTATATATAGAAGTAAAGGTAAATGTATGTTGAGGAGGTAAGACAATGACGATAGGTGAAATAATGAAAGAGAAAGATATAGAGACTTATAATAAGTTAATGAAAATAGCAAATGGAGATAAATATGAAGCAAAGAAGAAAGAGAAGAAAAAAATATAATTGGGAAGCAGAAATAGCAAAAGGAAATACTAATGCTTTTTACAATTCAACAGATTGGGATATTTTAAGAGAAAGAGTATTAAGTAGAGATAAATACGAATGCCAATTTTTTGCAGGAAAATGGAATGACAAAATACATAAACCTTACAAGATAAAATTAGTTAAAGCAACAATAGTACATCATATTATACCGATTAAAGAAAGACCGGATTTAGCATTAGATATAAATAATTGCATTAGTTTATCTTTTGAAGCTCATGAAATAATAGAAGACAGAATTAGATTTAAGTATAGAAAAAAGAAACAAACAATCACAAAGGAGATGTGGTAAGAATGAGATTAAAGCATTTAATACAAGCATATAACTTTAATAAAATACCAGCAACAGTAGACAAAGAAATAAATCAAGATAACGAGAAAGCTGGAGTAATAAAGTTTAATGAAAATATAAATGTAGCTTATTTGTTAGATGAAGAAGAAATAGTAACAACTTTAAATATATTTTGCAACTGTATAACAAAAGAACTAACAATAGATTCACAAATAAGTCATACATTAAAAGTTATAAAAGTATTACAAAAAACAATTGAATTGATTGCCAACATATCAAAAAAAGAAGTAAATATGATACTTAAAAAACTTGGACTATTTGATAATACATTTCAGAAGCGGAAAAAGAATAAAACATTTAGAACATGCTTATGAAGTAAAAGTAATAGACGGATTGCTACAATTTAGTATAAATGAAATAAAGACATAATAAAAATATTTTTCATAGAGAAGTAGAACACCCCCACTCGAATCTCAAGTCAAAAATGTTCTTAAGGAGAGCGGGTGTGAGGTATCAACTGTTCAACTTTTTTTATTTTCTCACGTGAAAGGGGGTATATAGATGCCAACTAAGAAAAAAACAGGCAAAAAGTCGAAAAATAAAGAAGAAATCTTTAAAGAACAACTTGACAACATAGAAAGCAACTTAGAAATTGCAGAAAAAATACAAAAAAAAGAACAAGAAATAAAAAAAGAAGAAAAAAAAAGAAAAAAGAACTTAGAGAAAAAAGCGGAAATAATTAGAAAAGACTTACAAGAACAATTATTATCGCAAAATAAATTTGGTAAGCAATTTGAAGATATGATAGAAGATTATATATTTTTTGTAAAATTGAAAGAAGATTTACAATACGATATAAAATGCAATGGTTTAAGATATAGAACTATGACTGGAAATGGGTATCCAGTAGATAAGCCCAATGAAAGCGTTCAAAACTTAGTTAAAATAAATGCACAAATGTTCAAAATTTTGCAAGACTTAGAACTCAAAGCACCAGACGAAGGACCAAAAGAAGGTGAAGGAGATGATTTGTTGTGAAGAAATAGAAGAATATATAAAATTTGTTGAAGAAAATCCAGACGAGACTGACGACGAAACAAAACTATTAATTAAAAATATAGTAAAACCGACATTATCAAGAGACGATGTCTTTTTTGATGAAGAAACTTTCAAAAAAGCAGTTAAATACTGCGAAAAATGGTATTACAAATTATTTCCATATCAAAAATTTGCTTATGCTTTATTTTTTATGTATGACAAAAATAATACTGATATAGTTATATTTCCTGACATCTTAATATTGATGGCAAGAGGAAATGGGAAAGATGGAATGATAATGCCAATGGCGAATTTTCTTCAAACGCATTATTATGGAGTAAAAAACTACCACATAGATATCGTTGCTACATCAGAAGAACAAGCATTAAATTCATTCAATATTGTTTATAATATGTTAGAAACCAACAAAAGTATAATGAAAAAATACTTTTATTGGAACAAAACAGAAGTAATAAATAAAATAACACATTCAATTCTTAGATATAACACAGCAAATGCGAAAACAAAAGATGGAAAGCAAACAGGAATGATAATTTTTAATGAGCTACATGCTTATGAAAATTATAAGCAAATAAATGTGTATAGTTCAGGACTTGGAAAAATAAAACATGCAAGAACAGTAACAATAACAACAAATGGTACTATTAGAGACGGACCTTTAGACGAAAAATTATCCATGTCAAAATTAGTGCTAAATGGTGAAGAAAACTTTTTAGGGTTATTACCAATTATTTATAAGATAAACGACTTAGAGAGCGTTGACATACCAATGAAAAGATTTCTTGAAACAGGAAACAAAAAAGATATAGATATAACGATATGGTGCCAAGCTAATCCAAGTTTAAGATATATGCCGATACTTCAAAATGAACTTATAAGAGATTATATAAAGATGCAAAAACAAAAATCTTATAGGGTAGAATTTTATGCTAAAAGAATGAATTTACCTCAACAAGATGAAGAACAGGCTATCACAGAATGGAAAAACATATTAAGAGCATCTTATGAAGACATAGAGAAAGAAATTCCACGACAAACAGGTGAGATTAAAGGAAAATTGGCAATTGTAGGCATAGACTTTGCTTCGCTAAACGACTTTGCGAGTGCAGGCTTTTTATTTAAGAAAAATGACGAATATATCTGGAGACAAAGAACGTGGATATGTGCAAAAAGCAAATTTTTCAAAGATATAAAGTTTCCATTTGACAATATAGGACAAGCAGGATTTGAGGATTTTGAAATAACCAATAAAGATTCTATCGATGGAAGAGAAATAATTTTATGGATTTTGTCAGAAATGACAAAATATAATGTGAAAAAAATTGTACTTGATACTTATAGATATAAATTATTAGAACAAATATTTAGAGAAATGGGAATAAGCATAGAAACAAAAGATAATCCTTATGGATTAGTAAGAATGATAAGATATCCTGCAAGCATCGCTGCAGTTGTAGCACCACGCATAGAAGTAGCATTTGCGGAAGGAAAAATAAATATAGGAAATAGCGCAATTATGAGATGGTCTATAAATAATACTAGTGTAAAAGAAGGGAAAGACGGAAATAAAAAATACGAAAAAATAGAACCGAAGCTAAGAAAAAACGACGCATTTATGGCTTTTGTAGCTGCAATGAGTGTGCAAGAACTACTAGATGAAAAAATTGTTTATGCTTATGTTTAGGAGGTGATTAAGTGTTTTTTGATAAAAAGAATAAAAAGCGGAGAATATATATTTGACATTTTATTAAGTAGTAAAAAGAAAAAAGATTATATATATACTTTAGCAGAAGCGCATGCAATAGATTTAATCGCAAAAACTATATCAAAATGTGAAATACAAGTTTTTACTAAAAATAAAAAAACGGAAAAAATAGAAGAAACAAAAAATAATACATATTGGAGATTAAACTTACAACCAAACTATAATGAAAATGGAACAATATTTCTATACAAACTAACAGCTAAACTTTTAACAGAACAAAAAGCTTTGATATTGATAAATAAAGATATTAATAATTCGAAACTATTATATATTGCAGATGATTTTAATACAAGCAATTCAATTTTATATGCGAAGACATTCTCAGATATAGTAATAGCAGACGATGAAGGAAATAAAGTTCCGTTATTTAAAAAGTATACTTCAGAAGATACTATATATTATTCGTTAAGAAATAGTAATTTAATTACAGCAAAAGAAAGTTTTAAAAATAATAGTGCAAACATATTAAACACAATTCAAAAAAACTTCTTAAAAAGCAACACACCAAAATGGAGATTAAAAATTCCGGGCGAACAACCTACTATGATAGACCCAACCACTAATCAGTCGATAAGTTACGATAAATACAAAGAAAAGATTACAGAAGGACTGTTAAGCGAAGATGAAGCAATCGTCATGCTATCAGAAATGTTTGATTTAATAAATTTAAATAAAGATAATAACAAAAATTTAACAGACTATAAAGACGAAGCAAAAGAAATAAGTGATACTGTTGCTAGATTATGGAACATACCTCTTGATGTTTTTTATGGAAGTAAAACAGAAAAATCTACTGGAAACAATGACTTTATAACCTTTGCAGTATCTCCATATTTTGAATTATTAGAAGATGGATTTAATGTTTCACTTGTAGGTAAAAAAGATTATCTAAGTGGAGAATATATTAAATTTAACAGAACTAACTTAAACCATAGAGACATTATAGACTCAGCAAATGGAATAGACAAGCTAACAGCAGATGGATTTAGTAGAAATGAAATAAATAAGTTATTAGGATTGCCAACAATCGACGAAGATTGGGCGAATGAACATAATTTAACTAAAAACTATGCAAATGTGAAGGGAGGTGTAAAAGAAAATGGAGAATAATTATTTAAATTTCAGGAAAAAGAACGAAAAAGAAACAGAACTGTACATATATGGAAACATCGAAGAAAAAACATGGATTGATGACTGGCTAGGAACAGGAAAAAAGAAAACAGATGCATTTACTTTAAAAGATGCATTAATGCAAGTAGATACGCCTAATTTAACAGTCAGAATAAATTCTTATGGTGGCGATGTTTCGGAGGGCTTAGCAATTTATAGCTTATTGTCTGAATTTAAAGGTCATTTAACAACTATTGTAGACGGATTTGCTTGCAGCGCAGCATCTGTTGTCTTCATGGCAGGACAAGAAAGAATAGTTCCAGAAAATGGACTATTGATGATACATAATGCATGGACAGAAGCAAAAGGTGACTCAAACAGAATGAAGAAAGTTGCAGAAGATTTAGAAAAAATAACTAGACCATCAATAGATATATATGTAAATAAAACTAAATTGACAGAAGAAGAAATAAAAGCAAAAATGGACAAAGAAGAATGGATAACTTCACAAGAAGCTTATGAATGGGGATTTTCTACAACTCAGGAAAGAAAAAAAGAATATAAGCAAGCAGTAGAAGCTGACTTTGTTTATAACTTAGTAATGAAAAACAAAGAGCTTCAAGTAGAAAATGAAGAATTAAAAGAAAAGAACAGCGTTGAAAAATTTAAAGATACGATAAAAGAAGCTACGAAAGAAGCTTTAAAAGAAAAATTAGGAGAACAAGGAAAAATATTGTTATCTGATTTTTTTGTTAATGATATAAAAGAAAAACAGAATAAAAAAGACTCATGGAAGTCTTTTTTTAATACAAAAAATTAATGAAAAGAGGTATAAAATATGAAATTTGATGAAAAAGAAATTCAAGATTTAATAAAAGAATTAAATGATGCTCCAGCAGAGCAAAAGTCAGAAAAAATAATTGAAACTATACAAAATATAATTGATAGAAATTATGCAGGAACTATTACACAATATCAAAAAGACTTTGAAGAATACTCTGCAACAAAAGAAAATGATAAAAAATTTGGATTACGTTCACTAACAGAAAAAGAAAAGCAATGGATTGATAGGGCTATCAAACAAGAAGATACAACAAGCCTAACTGGTAAAGAAATTGACTACTTGCCAGAGACGACTGTAAGCTATATCTTTGAAGACTTAAAAACAGCTCACCCATTATTTCAATACATTGACTGGGCTCCAGCAGGAGCACAAAAATGGTTTTTATCTGAAAGAAGTGGTAAAGCAACTTGGGGAAAATTAACAAGAGCAATTGTTGATAAAATTGAAGCAGAACTAGAAGTTTTACCTTTGGATGTCAATTCTTTATCGGCATTTATGTTTGTACCAAAAGCTATTATAAATATGGGATATAAATGGATAGATAAGTTTGTAAGAACAGTTCTTTTAGAAGTAAATGAAGAGGGAATAGAAGCTGGAATTATATCTGGAAATGGTAATGAAGCTCCAATAGGCTTATTAAAAGATTTAAATGGAGCTGTTGTAAATGGAGTATATCCAGACAAAACAGCTATTGCTATTACAGACTTAGGTCCAGATAGTTTCGGAAAAGATGTTTTACCAATTCTAAATAGACAAGGAAAAAGAAACGTAGATACAATTATAATTATTGCAAATCAAAATGAAATCGACACAAAGATATATAAAGCAACGCATGTTTTAGGGTTTAACGGATATGTAAAATCAGATAATTATAAAAACTTTATTTATATTGCTAGTCCAGAGGTTCCAAAAAATAAAGCAATAGCTTTATTACCAAAAAAGTATACAGCAGGCATTTCAAAAATGGGAATTGATTATAGTGATCATTACAAATTCTTAGAACAATTAAGAACATACACAATACTAACATATGGTAACGGAAGATTAAAAGCAAATGATGATGCAGTTGTTCTTGACATAACAAACTTAAAAGAATTAAAAGCAATAGTACAAACAGAAGGAGAAATAACAACATCTGTTAAAGGAGAAGTAACAACTAAATCAGACGAGGAAATACAAGGAGCTTAAAATAAGCTCCTTAAACTAAATAGAAAGGAAATAAAAAAATATGGAAGAAAAATACGAAGTTATTCATAGTTTTAAGGATTTAAAGGACAATAAACATATTTATAATGAAGGTAAAGATTTTTATCCTCGAGAAGGACTAAAACCAACTAAAAAAAGAATTACAGAACTAGAAAGTGATAAAAACAAAATAGGAAAACCTTTAATTAAAAAGATAACAGAAAATAAGGACATAGAAACAGAAGATGAAACATTAAAAGAAAAAGAAACAATCGAGAATGAAGAACAAGGAACATTTGAAGAGATAAACGAAGGGAAAAAACTAGATAAAAACAAAGAAACAGAAGCCAACGAATAGAGGTGGGTTTTATGACAGATGCACAAATAGAGAAACTTTTGCAAGAAATAAGAGATGAGCAACATATATCTCCATTCGAAAAAGACGAGGTAATTAAAAATTATATAAAAGAAGCAGAATTTGACGTTAATAAATCAGCAGGAACAAAAATTAATTATGACATTGATTTAAAAGCGAGAAGTTTATTAAAAAATCATGTGTTTTACGCTAGAAATAAAAAACTAGCAGAATTTAAACAATTATACGGAGGGGAATATGTTCACTTACAAGCAGAATATTACAGACCTACCGACTTACAATGATGGTAAGTTTAGAATTTTTGAAATAAAACAAACTAAAGATACTTATTCAATAGAGTATTTGCATGATACTAAAAAAGATATTTGGTTTGAAGAATTATCAATTTCGGACAAATTAAAGTTCGAAACAGAAGAAAGAAAAAGAAAACTAACTTACAAATTAAGAATACCACAAACAAAAGAGATAAATTCATTATGCGTTGTTAAAATTGGTAATGAATATCACAAAGTGTTTAATGCTTATCATTTTACAAACAAAGATGGATTAAAACAGACAGACCTAACCTTAGAAGAATATCCACGAGCTAAATTGGAGGAAGATATATGTCAAAAGAAGAATTAGTAGAATTATTAAATAGTTTAAATGTTCCAATAAGCGAAGAAGTTCCAAAAGATGATGACATAGAAGAAGAAATAAGAATACATTTCTGGGACTATGTGTGGGAGGATATAACAGCAAGTGGAACTAATTACAATACCAAAGTTACATATCAAATATCAATAGTAGCTGATAAACCTAGACATTCGAAACTTTTAGAATTAAAAAGAGAATTAAACAAGAGAAAGTTATTTCCAGTCATACAACATGAACATTCAATAGAAAAAAGGAGAATTCACTCGTTCTTTTCTTTAGAAGTACTTGAAAATATAGGAATAGAAGAAAATGTCTAGTGAAGTTTATGGGTATGAAGGATTTCAAGATTTAGCTAATATTCTAGAAAGTTATATTAAAGAAACAGACAATGTTTTAGATGTTTTAGAAGCAGGAGCAAAAGAATTTGTAAATGATTTGCTAAAGTTGCCTAAACCAATTTCAAAAATAAAAAAAGCAGGGTATATGCACTTAATTAATACTTTTGCTTACAGAAAGAACAAAGATGAAATTGAAGCTGGGTGGGGCAAATATTATGGACCAATGGTAGAACGTGGTACAAAAAACATGGACGGAAGTCCACATATTTACCCATTATGGGATAAAAATGAAGAAAAATATTATAAAATAATGCTTACTAAGTCAGGATTACAAACTTGGTAAGTATTTTAAATTAAAAAAAGAAAGAAGGAAAAATTATGTCAGATAGCAATATTATAACAAAAATGCCACCAATCATAGAAACAATAGGGGCTCAATACTATGCTTTTAACAATCCTGATGTAGCAGATTTTGATTTATCTAAATATGAGGAAAAAGTAACAAAGACAGAAACTGTTAAATCTGCAAATGTTACAGAAAATGTTGAAAGTACAGTCATTTATGCTAGTGGGAAGGCATATAAAACTCACAGTCAAGTAGCTTATGTCGATATAGAAGTTGAAGCACTTGCTTCAGATGCAGACGATTTAGCAAAAATGAGAGGAGATATAGCTGATGAGTCTGGATTAATTCAAACACCAACTACACCTAAAAAACCATATTTTGCTTATGGAAAAGTTGTAGAACTTTCAGAAAACAATTTCAGATTTGACTGGTATCCAAAGTGCCAATTAATCGAAAATAGCGATGAAGCAAAAACGAGAGAAGCAAGTTTTGGGGAACAAAATGAAAAACTTACTATAAGAGCATATGCTTTCGATGAAAAAGGAAAGATGTGCAAAAATTCAGTAAATACTTCTTCTTCTAAATTTCCAAAGGGACTTACAGAAGAGATGTTTTTCAATGCTCCTGTTATTACACCAGAGGACTTAAAAGCAATCGTTGCTACAATTTCGACAGAAGAAGTGCAAGGAGCCTAAAATGATAAATAAAAGCCTTAATTCGATTGCAAATTAAGGCTTTTGTAAAAATATTGGAGGTAAATTTACAAATGGAAATTACATTAAAAAACGGAGAAAAAATTAAACTTGAATGGAATTTAATAGTTTTAGAGTATTTGGAAGAATATGAAGGCGGACTTGAACAATTAAAAAAAGATATAGAGAGTAAAGAATATAGATTTCGTGCATTCAATTTTATAGTTTATTGCTTAATTTCAGCTGTATATACAGAAGAATTAGGATACAGAGAAGCAATATCGTTAGTTAATATTAATGATTCTGATAAAATAACTGCTTTTATAGTACAAAATGTAAATAATATCAAATCAACAAATATAAACAAAAAGAATATTGCATATTTGAAATCAGAGAAAACTAACAGAAAAAAACATATAAGATAAATTATTTGCAATATTTTTATAAAGAAAAATTTTCTTCTTGTAATATTTAGCAATATAATATAAAATATTGGCAAGGAGGGGATAAAAAATGAAAAAAATTATAAAAAAATGGTGGTTTTGGTTAATTATAGGAATTGTAATAGTAACAACCATATTAGTGGTTGTAAAACTTATAGAAGAAAAAGAAATAAAAGAAAAATTCTCAAATATGGGTAAGTCTGCAACAGATTTTACTACTGGAATAGATAATGCAAAATCGCATTTAGATGAATTTAGATATAATTATGAAACAGGAAAAGTAGAATATACGCCTTCAAAATAATTATGTATTATATAATATTTTAACACTTACAAAAAATGTAGGTGTTTTTTTATGTTTGAAAAGAGGTGAAAATTTTGGCAGATGGCTTAAAAAGAGTAGGACTAGTATTTAAAAGTGAAGGAGAAGTAGATTTTAAAAAGACGTTACAAGAAATTAACGTTGAAATGAATAAAAACTATAATCAATTCAAACTTACTCAAGCACAATGGGATAATTCTACAAAAAGTACAGAAAAGTTAAGAACAGAACAAGAATATTTGAAAAATGCGTATGAAATACAAGCGGATAAAGTAAGCACTTTAAAAATGCAATTATCAGATTTAGAGAATGCGGAAAATAAAAATACAACAGCAATAAAAAAGAAAAGAAATGAATTAACATCAGCGGAAATAAAACTTGAAACTTATAATAAAAAAATAAAAGAAATAGAAAATCAACTTCACAATACTGGAAAAAAAATCGAAGAATTTGGAAAAAAGATAGAGAATGCTGGAGGGAAAATAGAAAGAGCAGGCAAGAAAACGTCTGCTTTTTCTATTGCTACATTAACTGCTTTAACAGCTTCAGCAAAAGGGGCAATAGATTTTGAAGACGCATTTGCAGGAGTAGAGAAAACAGTAGATGCAACAGATGAAGAACTAAAAGAGTTAAAACAAGAAATAAGAGACATGGCAAAAGAAATCCCTTCCACAACAACAGAAATATCAGCAGTAGCGGAAGCAGCTGGACAATTAGGAATTAAAACAGAAGATATTATGAGTTTCACAAGAGTAATGATAGATTTAGGAAATTCAACTAATCTATCAGCAGAGGAAGCAGCTTCAGCTTTAGCTAAGTTTGCGAACATAACAAAAATGAATGCAAAAGATTACTCAAAGCTAGGCTCTGTAATAGTTGATTTAGGAAATAATTTTGCAACAACAGAAGCTGACATAGTATCAATGTCAACAAGACTAGCTGCAACGGGAGAATTAACAGGGCTTACAGAAGCACAAATAATGGCGCTAGCTACTGCAATGAGTTCGGTAGGAATAGAGGCAGAAGCTGGTGGCTCAGCAATGAGCAAATTGCTAAAAAAAATACAAGTAGCTTGTGAAACAGGCTCAAGTGATTTAAGCGATTTTGCAAGTGTTGCAGGTATGACTGCTAGTGATTTCAAAAAAGCATTCGAAAAGGACGCAGTAAAAGCATTAAGTGCTTTTATTGCAGGACTTAATGACACAAAAAGAAATGGAAAATCAGCAATAAGCATTTTAGATGATATGGATATAAAAGAAATAAGGCTTTCTAACACAATATTATCTTTAGCAAATGCAAGTGAAGTAATGAACAATGCAGTAGACACTGCTAATAAAGCGTGGGAGGACAATACCGCTTTAACAAATGAAGCTAACAAAAGATATGAAACTTTAAAAAGCAAACTAACGGTAGCTTTAAACAAAATACAAGACATAGGAATAACTTTAGGCAACAAACTAATGCCTTCGATAGAAAAAGTATTAGACAAAGTAGGACAATGGGCAGATAAATTTGATAAATTAAATGAAGAGCAAATTGATATGATAGTAAATATAGGACTTGTAATAGCAGCGGTAGCACCTTTATTATCAACTTTAGGGAAAATGACAACAGGTATAGGACAAGTCGTAAGTATGTATGGAAAATTTCAACAAGGATTAGGAAATCTAATAGAAAAGGCTAATGCATCTGGAAGCGCAATGACAGGTTTATTGAAGACTATACAAGGAATGACAGGACCAGTACGGACTTGCTTGTTTAGTAATAGGTGCAGGGATAACAGCAATAGTAGTTGCATCAAACAATGCAAATAAAGAAGTTCAAAAAGATTTTGAAACTATGGGGAAAAGTGCATCTGATTTCATAACAGGTATAGACAATGCAAAATCGCATTTAAATAGTTTTAACGAGACTCTTTTTGTATCTTCTGAAGAACAGCAAGAATTATCGCAAAATATGAACGATATACAAAATGCTATAACAGAAATTTGCAAAAAGGCTTCAGATGAAAGAAGAGGTTATACACAAGAAGAAGTCACACAACTAGACGAATATTTTTCTAAATTAAGAGAATTAAAGGACAGGGAAATACAAATACAAAGTGAAATCGCAACAGCAATAACACAACAAGCAGTAACAAATGCAGAAAATTTTCAAGGCTCACTAGAAGAATACAAAATACAATCACAAGAATGGATAAAAACAGCAACAGAGCAAAAAAATGCAACAGTAGCACTAATAGAGCAAGGTACAATCGAAGAAGTTGCATTGTTAAATCAAAGATATACAACAGAAGAAGAAAGGCAAAGTGAAGCTTACAAGAAAGAATATGACGCTATAATGGAACAAAAACAAACTAAAATTAATGCTGCAAATGAGGAAGTTGCAAAAGTCAGTGAAATATATACAAAAGGCTATTTAGAAAGAAGCAATATAAACAACGAATTTAGTACAGAATTAGAAAAGTGCTTAAAACAACAAGAAGAATTAGAGGAAGAACATAAAAATGCAATAGAAGAAATTCAAACAGGTTTAAGAGGAAGCGTAATAGATAAAAACAAAGCGATAGAACAAGAGGACAGAAGATATTCGGTAGCACAAAAGGAAATATGGAATCAAATGTATAAAAATATGACAGACAGTCAAGCAGAGCAGTTAGGGGTATGGCTAGCCCAAGTGTCTCAAACTGAACTATATGGAGGAAAAATAAGCGACGAAACAAGACATATAGTTGATTCTATAATGGATAGTTATGATAAAATGCCAGACAAAACAAGAAAGTCAATGAAGGATGCTATGTCTCCAATGCTAGACGAAATGAATAAATCTGAACCAAGTTTATTTGCAAAAGCATCAAGTATAGCAAATGGAATATTAACAAGGTTAAGAAGAGCCTTTGATGAACATTCTCCTTCTAAAAAAACAAGACAAATCATGAAGTTTGCTATGCAACCGATGGAAGAAGAAATGGAAAAAGGGAAAAGAAATCTTACTAGTAAAGCTGAAGAATTAGCTGATAGCGTTAATGAAAAATTTAAAAATATGCATGGAAACTTAGGGACAGTAAAAAGTGAAAATAATTATCGTAGAATTTCTGATAAAGAAAAGAGTCAAAGTCTAATTGACTATGAAAAATTATATAAGATTTTTTTGAGAGCGCTAACTGATTGTAAGATGAAAATAGACAAAGAAGGATTTATACGATTTATAGATGACAGACTTATGGAGGTGATGTAATTGTTTATTTTTAACGGTATATCTAGTAAAGATATGAATGTTATCGAAAAAGAAGAAGATTTTATAGCTCGTGCAGCGCAAAGATACGAAAAAATAGAGATAGAAGGTAAAAATGGAGCTGAATTTGAAGAACAAGGATATTCAGTAGTAGAAAAAACAATAGAATTACAAATTCTTGATATAAACAAAATAGATAAAATATTGTCTTGGTTAAATGGTACTGGAATACTAGAATACAAAGGAAGAATAACAACAGCAAGATTTTACAGCGAAATTAGTCCAGAACGTTTAGCTAGCATTAAAAAAGCTAATGTTACTTTTATCCGAAACCCATTTTGGACTAAGAAAAGAGACGAATTTATAACAGTAAAAGATACGATATTTAATGAGGGAAATATATATAGTGAGCCAATTTTAAGACTAGAAAAGAATATATCAAACACAGTAGATATTACTGTAAATGACGTAAGATTTAAATATAATTTTAACAACGAGTCATATGTTGAGATAGATTGTGAAAAAGCAACAGAAGAATATAATAATTTAAACAGAAGTAGACAAATAGAAATAGACTATCAGTACCCAACAATAATGCCAGGACCAAACAAAATTATTATTAATTCTGGAGATGCGACAATTAAAATAAAAAAGAAGGATAGATGGCTATGATTAAGATTTTTAACGCAAATGACCGAGATTTTAGTACAAATGGAAATATTGCTATTAAACCGTTGAAATGTTTAGAAACAAAGAAGAAATCCTTAAATGGATGGTATATTGAAGTCGAAGTAGATATAAAGTATAAAAATTATATAGAGCAAGACAAATTATGCGTAGTAAAAACAAAATCTAAGATAAAGCCTCAAGCTTTTAGAATCGATAGTCCAACGAAAACGAGTACAACAATTAAATTTACTGCAAATCATGTTATGTTTGATGCAAAAAATTATTTTCTTAATGATGTAAGACCAACTGATAAAAATGGGCAAAATGCATTGTCATATATAAACGAAAGGACTGATAAAACCAGTCCTTTCGTTGTATATTCAAATGTTCAAAGCATTAATACGGCTTATTTTATAAGAAAAAATTTGCTGAAAGCATGGGAAACAATAGAAGAAAGATGGGAAGGAACATTTGATGCTGATAACTGGAATATAAGTTTATTGAATAAAGTTGGTAATGATAATGGGGAAGTAGTAGCATATAAGAAGAATATGCAAGGAATAGAAATATTTGAAGATTGGTCTAATGTTGTGACTAGAATATATCCAGCTGGCTATGATGGAGTAACGATTCCAGAGAAGTTTTTAGAAAGTGAAATACAATACGAAAGGCCATACACAAAAGCTATTGATTTTGAAACTAATTTAGAAGACGAAGAAAGAACAGAAGCAAAATTGATAACAGAACTAAGAGAAAACGCAAAAAAATATTTAGAAACAAATCAATATCCACGAGTTTCTTATGAAGTAACCTCTAATATTAACCAAGACATGGAAATTGGAGACACAATACATGTAAAACATCCTCTTGTTACTTTATTAACAGAGGTTCTTGAATACAAACACAATATTTTAACTAAAAAAATAGAAACTTTAGTGTTTGGAAATTACACAAGAGATGTAAAGCAAAAGTTTAATAATATAAAAGAAAGTGTAAAAACAATTGAGAAGAAACTATCAAGTCAAGAAATTGCAATTCTGGAACAAACAAATTTAATAAATACATTAAACAAACAAGGATATGTATATATTGATGACAATGAAATATTAATATTAGATACATTACCGAAAGAAAACGCAAAAAACGTTTGGAGATTTGGACTTGGTGGAATAGGATTTAGTTCAAATGGTTATGAAGGACCTTTTGAAACTGCGATGACAATGGACGGAAGAATAAATGCGGACTTTATAACAACAGGAACATTAGATGCATCAAGGATAACAACAGGAATTCTTAAGTCAGCAAATTATAAATCAGGAGTATCTGGAATGAGCATAAATCTTGCTTCTGGAGTAATAGATACAGTTAGATTTAAAGTGAACGCTGCCGGAGAAATAACTTGCACAGGAGGAAAAATACGGAGGTTTTACAATAGGTGCAAACTTTTTAGCGAATGGTACAGCAGCACTCGCAGGAGCAGGCAATAGCGTTTATTTAGGATTAGATGGTATAAGCTGTGGAACAGCATTCAAAGTAACAAAAGAAGGGAAAATAGCAGCAACAAGCGGAACAATAGGAGGATTTACATTAGGAACAAACGAATTTAGTGCTAAAATTGAAATGCCTTACAAATATACAACAGCAGATACGGAACGAATTAGGCAAATAATAATGGGAAATATAACTGCAACATCTAACGATTATGAAAAATATAATTTATCACAAACTGGAGAAATCAACACTCAAGACTGGCTCATCGTACATGCATTAGCTTTAGGAAATTGGACTTATGATGGATACTTTAAACTTAATACATCAAATGCAAAAAAAGCATTGCAGATACTGGATGGACAAAATAAAGTAAGAGTATCGATAGGAGAATATGGCTCATATTTTTTAACTTTATCTACGAGCAACTTTTATGCCAATTCAGCTACTTTTAAAGATGCTATTAGTCTATACGACGACAAAATTTTTATAGGGAAATCTGAATATAATGGAAATAATACAAGCTATATTGATATGTATAATGAAGCAGGAAATTCAACGATCTCTATGCTTGGTTACAGTGGAACAATAACAGCTAAAAGTTTCAACAATTCATCATTAGAAAGTATGAAGAAAAATATTACAAAATTTGAAGATGCTTTAGAAATTATTAAAAATTCGGATATTTATGAATATAATTTTAAGACTGAAAAAGACTCAGAAAGAAAGCATGTAGGTTTTATTATTGAAGATGAGTCAAAAGGAAAATATAAAACATCTGAAAGAGTTTTGTCAGAAGATAAAAAAGCAATAGAAAGTTACTCAATGAACTCTATTGCATGGAGAGCTATACAACAAATACTGAAAATAGTGGAAAATTTAAAACAAAGATTAGAAGTATTGGAGGAAAAATAATGGAGGAATTTATTGTAAAAGAAAGAGAAACCAGAGATAATCTTGCAGACATCCTTAACAATTCTAGACTACCAGCTGTTACTTTAAAAGCTATATTAAAAGGAGCGCTAGAAGCAGTTATTGTAAAAGAAGAACAAGAATTTATATTGGCACAAGCTGCTATGATTGAGAAAGAAGAAAAGGAGGAAAAAAGGCAAAATGAAAAGAGAAGAAACAATAATAGTAGACTTAAAAGTTAAAGATTATGATATTTTAAGACTGAAGCAGTTAGATACTACTAAACTGAAATTTAAAATATTAGATAATAGCGTAGAAATAAGTTTAAGTAATAAAACGGCTAGATTAATTTTTAAAAAGCCAAATCGGTTTAATTGTTATACAAAATTGTGAAATCGAAAACAATTTAGTAAGTGTAATACTGTTAGAAGATTGCGTTAGAATTAGTCGGAGAAGCTAAAATAGAAGTGGAACTTAAAGAAGATACAGATATAGTATCTTCCTTTTCTTTAGAAGTTTTTGTAGAAAAAACTTCTAAAGAAGATATAACGTCAGATAATGCAAGCATCTATATAGAAGAATATGAAAAAGCAATAGCAAATCTACAAGCACAGTCGGAAGAATTGTTAGAAAATATAACACAAGCACGGAGCAACAGAAATAGAAAGTATAGAGCAAAGATATCAAAATATTGTATCAGATATAAATGAATTACTTGCAAATTATAACGAAATAAAGACTTATATAGAAAATATACAAAGTAATATAAACGATATTGTAGGTGCACAAATGAGTAATTATCTTCTAAAAGAAGTCGCTATAGATACAATAACAATAGAAGAAGGTTTCGTTGTATCAAACAATACAGAAATAACGTTTAATAAGTATTATCAAGTGCGGCAATAACTCACTAGAAGTCAGACTAAGCGGACAAGTATTAGAAAAAGATGTACACTATAAAGAAGTACGGTACAGCAGGAAGTCTAAGCAACAAGATACAATTCATAAGAACAACTGCAGACGGTAGCTGGACTTTAACAGAAGATGAAACAATAACAGCAGTAGTCAGGCGGAGTAGCACAGCCAGAACAGACAACAGTAGAGGAGGTAGATGCTAATGAGTAAAGCAATATCAATAGCAGAAGAATTGCAAAAAGCTGTATATATTGAGCAAAGTAAAAATATGTTCAACAAAAACACAGTAACAGAAGATGCTTATCTAAACAACACAGGAAAGATAGTAACTGGGACAAATAATTATTGGGTTGTATCTGATTACATATCAGTAAAAGCAGGAGAGGTATACAATTATCAAGGACTTACAATTATTGGAGATGCTCCGCACTCAGCTTATTACGATAAAAATAAACAATTAATATCTACTTTCAAGCAAGAGATAGGAACTAATGTATTAACAATACCAGCTCACGTTTGTTTTGTTAGATTTTCCATAAATAAAAATACTAATGATATAAATACATTTCAATTTGAAAGACGGAAATATAGCAACTAGCTATGAAACAGGTTCAGATAGAATATTACACAACTCAAGTGATGAAGAAATATTGAATATTGATAAGCTAGAAGAAAAAATACAAAAATTAGAAGATACTCGGATGGTTAGATATTCAATTTAAAGAAGGATATGCACCTTTTGAAAGCTGGTCGCCATGCAAGGTTAGGAGAATTGGAAAAGAAGTGAAAATAAAAGGAATTGTAAAACGGATTTTCTAATATTGGTTTCACAGTTTTTGCAACACTTCCAGAACGGTTTTAGAGTAAACAATGCTCAACAATTCGTCGTGAGTGCGATAAACTCAGCAGTTAGACTAGCAAATCTAAATATAGGTGCTTCAGGGGATCTGTCATTTACGAACGCAAATTTTACACCAAGTACGAATGATGGAATCAATATAAGCTGTTCGTTTTTTGTAGATTAAAATAACTAAGGAGGAAAACAATGGAAGATACAGAACTTAGAGAAAAAGTAGCACACTTAGAAGAAAGAGAAAAATCAAATACACATAGAATAGACAATTTAGAAGAAAAAGTAGAAGATATACATGAGCTTGCATCTTCAACAAAACTTTTAGCATCAGAAGTAAAGGCAATGAGAGAAGATGTAAGCGATATGAATAGCAGACTTAAGACGCTTGAGGAAAAACCGCTTAGGGAATATGAAGACACAAAAAAGCAAGTAAAAAGTCATGTAATATCGTATATTACAAATATAATCTTAGCAATAGCAGTAGCACGGATTAGGAATATCAAAATTTTTGTAAAAAAGAAAGGAGAAGTGAGAACATGAAAAAAGTACAAGCTAGAACTCTACTCGCTCTAGAGAGAGAGAGAGAGAGAGAGAGAGAGAGAGAGAGAGAGGTATATTTAATAGATAACATGAGAGGAGGTAACTCTCATGATAACTCATAAAAGTAAATATAACGAAGAAAATATGCAAAATGCTTTCAAGAATTTTGAAGAATTAGAAACAATAAAAGAACGGAAATTTTAGTCTAGCAGAAGGATATAGAATTAAGGACAACAATGGAACGAGCCCTTACGCATGCAAAAATAATAAGACTGTATTTCTAAATTTTGTGGCACTTAGCGATATTAATAATAATACTATATCAAATACTGACATAATATTATGTACTTTACCAGAGCGGATTTAGGCCAGCAAAACAAATAATAGCTCCGATTTTTTTCGGAGTTGAGGGTATGAACGGCTGGGCTTATGAGGCGGTTGGTTCTATGCAAATCGAAACAAATGGAAAATTACATATCAGAAAGACAGTATCAGGTACTTATAGATATGCACTTATAAATACGAGTTATTTTACTAACTAAAATGAAAACAATTTTACAAATTAGAAAGAAGGAAAAGAAATGAAAACAAAAAATAAAATTATAATAATACTAACTATACTATTTAGTATAGCAGGAATACTTGCACGGAACATACATAAGCAAAGAAGCACAAGATGCAATAGAAACAGTACAGAATATTGTACTAGATAATATAGATAAGACAGATTATGACATAGAAGATAATACAAGAAAAGAAAACAAATCAACAACAACTATCGAAGACTTAACAGAAGAAGATGAGCAAGCATTAGAAGAGCAAGAGATAGAAGATGAAAGCTTTGAATTACAAGGCAACATAGCATACGAGGGGGATAGAGCGAGAACATGGAACATAGAGCTTGGAGATTATGCAGGACTTACATATTATTCGCAGGTAGATGCAAGATGGAAAAATCATTCATATACAGCTATAAATGATGCAAGTCAGACTATTGGGACAAGCGGTTGCGGACCAACAAGTGCAGCTATGATTGTTAGTTCAATTAAAGGTACAATAACACCTGACACGATGGGTGATTTATTTAAGCAGAATGGATACAGAAGCGCACATTCTGGTACATATTGGAGTGCTTTTAGAGCAGTAGCAGATGAGTTTAATATAGAATATCAAGAAACGTCTAGCTTGGACAAGGCTATTGAATTACTAAAGAATAATAACTATTTAATAGCTTCGTGTCGGTAACGGCTTATTCACAACAGGAGGACACTTCATCGTACTTGTATCAGTAGATAATGACATGATAAAGATATACGATCCATATTTGTATGCAGGTAAATTTGAAACAGCTAGTAGAAGAAAAGCAAATGTACGAGTAGAAGGTAACTCTGTATATGTAAGTGTAGATAATTTTAGAAAATATGCGAATTACAGACGGATTTTTTGCATATCAATATGATACTAATACTACTATAAAAGAGAATGTCACAGACACGAACGTCGTAACAAATACTAATACAAACATAAACAACACAGTAGGACAAGTATATAGACTAGCAAAGAAAACAAAACTATATGCAAATTCTGACATGAGTAAAAGTTATAATTACTTGAAAGGTACTAAAGTAACAGTACTAGAAAATGTAACAAAGAACATAGACAAAGTTAGAATAAACGTGACAGGGCTTGTTAGATACGTATACAATAGTGATTACACTAATACAAATACTGTTGTAACTAGCACAAATACTACAACTAATACTGTATCAAATAAAACATATAGAACAACACAAAAGGCAAAAATGTATACAAATTCTAATATGAATGTCGGATACAATTACTTAAAAGGTACTCAAGTAACATTATTATCTCAGTCAAATAATATTGCTAAAGTAAGAGTAAATAAGACTAATTTAATTAGATATATAAATATGAAATATTTAAAGCGATATTAACTAATATATTGACAAACAACAAATAAGTTAATATAATAATATATCATAATATTTCCTAGACTGAGTTGAAATATACTCAGTCTTTATATAAAATAAAGCTAGTCGTTATGGCTAATAAGTTATAATATTTATACAATATAGCTCGATAAAATTTAATGCAATTTTTAATGCAACGTCAAGAAAAAAGTATAAAAAACGAAGAAAAGAGAAATAAAAAGATTTCAATTAAATCTTTTGAAAGTGGCTGTATAAGTACGTTATGTAAAAATATGAAAAACGAAGGAAAAATATAAAATGTTCATTTTCTATCATATACACAAAATTAATTATTTAAGGATACCATAGAAGTTTCAAAATTTCTATGGTATCTTTTTAAATTACAAAAATAACTATTGTAAAAACATATAAAAACATGTTAAAATAATATCTATATGATAAAAAATAGAAAGAAGGAGAAAAAGTGTACTTAATAGTTGGGTTAGGAAATCCAGAAGAAGAATATTCTAACACAAGACACAATGTTGGATTTGATACTGTAAATGAGATTGCAAAGCATAATGAAATAGAAATAAATAAAACAAAATATAATTCCTTGTATGGACAAGGGATTATAAAAGGTGAGAAGGTGTTAATTCTAAAACCACAAACATATATGAATCTAAGTGGTATAGCAGTAAGAAACTTTAGGGATTTTTACAAAATACCTGGGGATAATATAATAATAATTCATGATGACATAGATATAAAAGAGGGAACTATAAAGATCAGAAAAACAGGTGGAGCAGGAACACATAATGGAATGAAGTCTGTTGTTCAAGAATTAGGAAATAAGGACTTTTACAGAATAAGGATAGGGGTTCGGAAATCCAGAAAAACAAAGAGATTTAAAAGATTTTATACTAGAGAAAATAAAAAAAGAAGAAAGAATAATAATAGATGAAGCAATTTTGAATGCAGCAAAGGCAATTGAAGAGATATTGGAAAGTGGTATTGATATCGCAATGAATAAATATAATTGCTGAGGCTGTTAAAGCTATGCTTGTTACAGCGTCAGTATGCAATTTGCAAAGCAAATTGTAATCATTAGAAAAATGTCTAGTAATATACTAATTTTTATTTGAATTTATAGAGAGGATTAATAAATGAAGGAAATATTCATAAAAAAGAAGGAAAACATTGCACAAATAGTATTAGTAGAAAATGGAAATATACTTGAAAAATATGAAGATAATGATAAAAAGAAAAGATTAGAAGGAAGAATATATTTAGGTAGAGTACAAAATGTACTTCAAGGAATGCAAGCTGCTTTCATAGATATTGGAGAGGACAGAAATACTTTTATTCATTTGAAAGATATTTTACCTAAAATAGATGTTGTGAAAAATAAAAATGTAGAAGAAGAAAAGAACATTAAAAAGTTAGTTAAAGTAAATGATAAAATTTTAATACAAGTAAAAAGAGATGCAACTAATATGAAGGGGGCAAAAGTTTCAACACATATAAGTTTACCAAGTAGATATTTTGTATTAATGCCAAATACAGATATAAAAACAATATCTCAGAAAATAGAAGACAAGCAAGAAAAAGAAAGACTAACTAAAATAATAGACGAAATCCTTCCTAAAAATTTTGGCGTTATTGTTAGAACTTCGGCAATGAAAAAGAATAAAGAAGAATTAAAAAAGGATTTAGATACTTCAATTCGAGAATGGGAAAGAATTGAAAAAATAAAAAATGACGATACATCAAATGTTCCAATTGTAATTTATGAAGGACAGAGTTTTATAGAGAAGCTATTAATAGATTTGGTTGATAAAGATATTAATAAAATTGTAGTAAATGATAGTAAGTATCATAATGAAGTAAAAGATATTATAGAAAAACTAGGAGAAAGTATACAAGTAGAGCTTAAGGAAAAAGAAGATATTTTTAAGGTATACGATATAGAAGAACAAATAGAAAAAGCAAGCCAAAGAAAAATATGGTTAAAGTGTGGTGGCTTTATTACAATAGATAAAACAGAGGCACTAACAGCAATAGATGTAAATTCGGGTAAATACATAGGAAACAAAAATTTAGAACAAACAGTATTTAAAGTAAACAGTGAAGCTACTGTTGAAATAGCAAAACAGCTAAGATTAAGAGATATTGGAGGAATTATTATAATTGATTATATAGATATGTCAGATGAAGAGCATAAAAAGCAGATAATCAAAGTATTAGAAGAAAATCTTAAACAAGATAGATCAAAAACACAAATAGTAGGATTTTCAAAACTTAATCTTTTAGAAATGACAAGAAAACATATGAAAGGAGGAGAGTAAGTAATGGAGTTTATACCATATATAATCGCAGTATTAGTAGTATTTATAGTTTTAAAGATATTAACTTTACCAATGAAAATAATAATAAAAGTTTTAATTAATTCAATTATTGGTGGAGTAATAATCTTTGGACTTAGCCTAATTGGAATAGGAATAACATTAACTTGGGTAAAAGCAGCAATAGTAGGACTTTTAGGAATACCAGGAGTAGTAATTGTTTTAGTAATGCAATTCGTATTTAAAATTTAATTTCTATCATATTCCTCCTAGAACAAGAATACAATTAAGTAACTTGTTTTAGGAGGAACTTTATGTTTTTTATATTCAATAAACAAAAAATATATTCATATTTGGTCGCAGCAAGTACTGTTGTAATTTTATTTGTTCTATCATTTTTCTTTATAAACACAGACATGAAAACAATGGAAACTTCATCAAATATAAGTAGGTTAACACCAATATACAGTGTACAAACAGAACAGAAAAAGATATCTCTAACAATTAATTGTGCATGGAATGCAGATGATATTGACAAAATATTAGAGATATTAGATAAATGTAATGTAAAAGTTACATTCTTTATGGTAGGAGATTGGATAGATAAATATCCAGACCATGTAAAAAAGATATCAGAGGCTGGGCATGAGATAGCAAATCACTCTGACAAACATTTGCATGTAAATAGTTTAAGTTATGAGCAAAATGTAGAAGAAATTACAAATTGCAATGAAAAGCTAAAAAGGATAACTGGAAAAGAAGTAAAATTATATAGATGTCCTTATGGAGAATATAATGATACAGTAGTAAAGGCGGCAGTAGATAATGGATATAAAGTTATACAATGGTCTGTTGATTCACTAGATTATCAGGGATTAGATACCACTCAGATGTGGGATAGGATAAATAAAGGATTAAAACCAGGTAGTATTATATTAATGCATAATGGAACTGAAACAACAGCAAGTAGCCTTGAAACAATAATAAGAAACATACAAGAAAAGGGATATAATATAGTTAAAGTATCAGATTTAATATATCCAGCTAACTATGAAATTGATATAAATGGAATACAGAAATTAACTAATAAAAGTGAATAATAAGGAATATTTTGGATACAATAAACATTATTATAAACAACAGAGTTCATATATTTAAGTAAAAGGGGTAAAAAAGCTGTGGCGTTTATTGGAATTATTGTTGATAGTAAAAATGAAATGCAAGTAAAAAGAATATTGGATAATAATTTGAATAGTCCAAACAAGGAGCATACAGTAATAGTAATAAATGATAAAAATATTGATAATATAAGAAATATTAGATTTGAAACAATATTAGTTATAACCTTAGAAGAATTAAAAGGAAAAGAAAATAATATAAATGAATTATTTGAAAATACAAAGTACTTAGTGATAAATTCAGATATGGAAAGTAGCAATTTAGAATTGATAAATAATATGAAACTAAATGTAATAACTTTTGGATTTAATCAAAAGGCAACAATAACAGCTTCAAGTGTAGAAGAAACCTTTATGCTATGCATTCAAAGAAGGCTAATAGATATTAATAAAAATGTATTGGAACCACAGGAAATTGAGGTAAAAGTTATTAGTAAGAAATTGTCAAATAGTACCCATAATGTAATGGGAATTGTTTCAACACTACTAATTTATGGCAAAAATGAAATGTTTTTCTAATAAATTTAACATTTTATGTAGACAAACCCAAAAATATGTAGTATAATAAATATGTAATTGAAAAAATACAATAGACAAGACAAAAATTGTTACAAAGAAATTTGTAGGAAAGTAAGAAACTTAAGAAATTATTACTAAGGCAAAGAATAAATTTCCTACGTAAAAGAATAGGGAGGAAAAGAAATTGAACACAAATTATTTGGATAATAACCATTTAGTATTAGTGGGAAAAATTACAAGTGAAAAAAGATTTAGTCATGA
>CANPOS010000001.1 GCA_947575745.1 uncultured Clostridium sp. | reverse complement strand
CAAAAAAATTAGATGTAAACTCATTTATTTACATCTAACAGTATACATGTAATTTGTAATTAACTATCATATATCGTTGAAATTGGCATTTTCTTCATTGATGACTTACTATGCCACATTTTTCTTGTTGTCTTTATATTAGAAACTAAATATTCTTTACTCAATTTATCATAATTCATTTGTACTTCTGTATTTCGATCTTTATGATATTTTTCATAATAAAATTTTGCCATTTTTTTATCATTATTTAATACGCAAATGTTAGCAATAGCAAGTCCAAATCTCTCATATTTCTTCTCTTTAAAATTTTTAATATAATCAATCATCCAATTTTTAGCAAACTCTATACTTCTTAATTTTCTATAAAACAGTATTTCTTCTTTTGCTATACTTACTAATTTTATTATTTCATTTCTAAATTGAACTTCATTTTCATACCTTATAAACTTGCCATATCTACTAGCAACTTGTCTTGAAAAACCAAAACCTAAAATATCTGGCTGATTATCTCCCCACAAGAAAGTTATACCAATATTTAGATAAGTCCCTCTATCCCAACTGGATGGTTGAAATTCTATAACTGTAAAAAAGTAATCATTATCATCTAAATATATTCTTGATGTTCCTTTTTGAAAAACACCAATTGGAATTAAAATTTCTTTACATACCTGTTTTATTATTTTTGAGTGAATAGTTTTATCTTCCATAGAATCACACTCCTAAATTACTATTAGTCGAGATGATTATACCATAAGAAAATCTATTTATCAAATACTACTCATATTCCATTTCATCGAATGTAACACCTAAATTTTCTTCAATATTATTTTTCATTTTTTGAAACATAGCATTATCCTTTTCAATCGCAATACTATTTCTACTTTTATTATGACAAGCGATTACAAAATTTCCACTACCAGCGAACTGATCTAGCAATGTTTCATAAGGCTTTGAAATATATTCAATAATTTCTTCTATTAATTCTACTGGTTTTTCAGCCTCCATAATTTTATCTTTTACATTTTTAGGTTGATGATTAAATGCTGTAGGCAACATTCCATTTGTTCCCTTCATATATGCAACCTCCAGATTATGCTCTTGCAACATATCTTTAATTTCATAAGATGACTTTCCTGTTACCTCTAAATTATTTTCCTTAGCAATAGCAAGATTTTTCTTTGCATCTAATTTTAAATTTCGAGGTTCTCCATTAGAAAATATCATTACATCTTCCGAATTTTTGGCTTTCCTTCCAGTATTAGCAACAAAATTTCCTTTTACCCACGAAACCTTTGCAAAATATTTCAATCCACTTTCTTGTGCCATTTTTTTTATTTCATAAAGATATTCATAATTGACTTGTGATTCTTCTGGTAAAAATTCCACTAAGAAAGCTCCATTTTTTAAAACTCTTTGCTTTTCTTTAAAATCCTTACTTTCATATCTAAATAGTTCAAATGTAGCAAATTTTCTATTTCCACCAGTAAGAGCCTTTTGCAAATCGTAGGGATGGTCTGTAATAATACCATCTATAGATTTATCTTTTATCATAGACAAATCCCTTCCATCACCATTAATTAATAAGCAGGTACTTTCTGAATCTTCTAACTGCCTAGTTACTTTGTAAACACCTCTAGTTATCTTTTGGAAAATACCTCTATCAACACCTTCATAAACTCTAGCTCTAATTGATTCATTATTTACATTCATTTTCTTTATATTTTTTACAAGATTGGTTGCATCTTGCATTGAAAATTGTTCTTCATCTAAGAAGTATTCAAACAGATTCATTTGTATTGTATTATCCAGATTTACCACCTCTTTTCATACAAATAAAAAAAGAAAATGAGTATATAAATACTATAATACTCATTTTTACCATCATATTTTCAAAGCAAATTGTTATCATAAGTATATTTGCAAAAAACATACTTCTTAATAGCAATTTCACTATTTGTTTTAATACTTTCAATTTTTAATTTCCCTTCAACCTAGCAAATCCATAAAAATTAGGACCATTCCACCATCCATTTTTGTATTCTCGGATTCGTACTCCAGAAGGATTGCCTCCGAGTGTCAATTACCCATTCTGTGGTTTTACCATTAATAGTAAGTTCTCCCATATAAATTCCAATATGTGATATACTACCAGGCTCTCCAGTATCATAAGTATCTTTTAGGAATATCAAATCACCAGCTTTTCTGTCATTTACAGATATAGGATAGCAATAACCATTATAAATACCCTGAGCCCCTGTGTTTGGAATTGTTATAATTCCACAATGAGCAAGACAATGGATAACCCAACTTGAACAATCATAATAATTCATACATTCATCATATTTCAAATTACTATGATCCATTAAATATCTAACACCGATATTCTTTAGGAATTCATTGTAAATTGCCTGTATTTGTTCATCACCAATACTTACACTTAAATAAGCATATCTTTCTTTAAAACTTCCACTAAATAAATCAAAGAAATTATTTGAGTTATATAATAACTTTATTTGTTCAATTTCATTATCTGTAAATTTCGTTTGTTTAGAATCATATTTTAATTTTTTATCTTTTTTATATTTATTAATTTTGCTAAAATTATTATTGCACCAGTTTATATAGTCATCTAATGAAGGATTAGAAACAACTTTTTTTGTTTCAGTAACAGTTTCCTTCTTAGTGGTTTTCTTTCCATCTTTGTCTGTTTCCTCTGTAATTTTCTCATAGGTATATGTTTCTTCTGATATTTTTTCATACAAGCCAGCAGACTTAAAAGAATTTAAAAGTTCTTTCTCAGCATTATCGAATACTAAATCACCATTAAGCATCTGAATTATAGAAAGTGGAGCTTTCCAATTTATAAATCCTTTTCCTTCTATTGTGCCTTGAACGATTTTTCCTTGATTATAGTATTCTACAGTTTGTTTGTCATACTCATCTTGAACAGAAATCATAAATTGTTCATAGTTCTTTTTAGTATCTTCACTCATTCCTAATCCAAAGAAACTACAAAATGCTACGATTACTACGAGTATAATTATAACAGGTGCAATTTCTGGTAACATTGAAAGAATTAATTTCATAACACTTGCAATCAATTTTATTATTAACTGCATTAACTTTATCATAAGATGTGTTGTTTTCTGGACTACTTTTGTACCAACTTTTTTTACAACTTTTTTTGTACCCTTTGCAACTAAATTCGTAGCTTTTCCAGTTACTTTGTTTGCTACTTTCTTAACTGGTTTTGTCATTATTCTGCTAGAAGTATTTTCAAAACCTTTTAATCCACCTTCATTTAAGCTAGTATTTATTGTTTTACCAGTTTTAACTACTTTGTTGGTAGCATTATTAACAAACTTTGCACCTTTTATAGCAGTTGCAATTCTTTTAGGCATTTTACTACTTTTATCTACTGTATTTTCTGTTTTTTTCTCTAAATTGCTAGAACTATCAATATTATTAGCATTACTATCTATATTCTCTATGCTTGAATCATTTTCTAGTATTTGTGTTTTTATTCTACTATTACTAACTTTTATAGTGTTATTGAAGTTATTAGTTGTTTGTAATTCATCATAATTATCTATTTTAGTTTCAATTTTTGTCTGTGATAGATTATCATTATTTTCTATTCCATCTGTAGAATTATCTACAAATGTTTCTAGCCTGTTAGAGTTAATATCACTTTCAGTTATCTTATCTAATTGTTCTGAATACCATTTATTGATTGCATTTGCACTATCTAAAACAAGATTTGTACCTTTATTGGTATAATCAGAATATTTACTTAAAGAATTTGCAATATCTTTATTAGAATTATTGTTTTCATTTGTCATTTTATAGCTCCTAAGCTACTTTAAGTTGCATATTTGATGTTTGATTTAATTCATATATATAGGAATCTTTAGAAATCTGATTCCTAAAAGGAACTTTATCTTCACCATACACCAATATTCCTTGACCTGCTGGGGAATCTATTACATATCTTGATTCTTCCTCTGAAATATCAAATATTTTACATATAGCAGGTAGGTCTAAAGCCTTTTGTTTTAGAATCATTGCAAACTCTGAATTAGATAGTATTTTACAACCTTGTTCATTTTTGATTACATCTCCGAATGTTCTGTGTGATTATGGTCGGTATTGCATTTTCTTTTCTGCCTGTCTTATAGATTTTAGCAATGTAATCAGCAGAATATGGATTTGCTAATAATATGTGAAACTCATCAATAAAAATCCATGTGTGTTTTCCTAATCCTTTGTTTCTTTTTAATCTGTTCATAATATGTTCTAAAACAACAAGATAACCTGTTGTTTGAATAGAACGAGGCAATTCTGATATATCAAAAGAAATCAAACGATTTTTTATTTCAATGTTTGTTTTTTTAGAGAATATATCCATTCCACCTAAAACATATCTTTCAAGAACTAAGGCAAGGTTTTTAGCCTCTCTTTCTGGTTGTTTCATTAATTCATCATAAAATTTTATAAAGTCTGGTTCATATTGTTCACTAAAATTATGAATTTGATATTCTTCATATATATTTTTAGTACATCTATCAACAAGTGTTTTTTGTTCTCCACTAAGACCAGCACTTGATACAAGCGATTCTATAAAGGCTAATGAAAATTCTATTTTATTATTTAGAGTTTCTTCATCATTCTCATATTGCAAAGAAGAATCGAATGGATTTATATAGGTGTTGCTAGAGGTACTAATATTTAATGTTTGCCCTCCAAAGGCATCAATTAACGGTTTATATTCTCCGTTGTGGATCTAAAATAACAATTTCATCTTGTGGGTATCTCAATAGAACTTGCTCTATATTTAGTTTTATTGAGAATGACTTTCCAGCACCACTTGTTGCTAAAACACATCCATTTCCATTTAGTAACTTTTTTCTGTCTGCAAAAACTGGATTTTTTGATACTAAATTAATTCCATAGAATATACTATTTTCGTGCATTAAATCTTTGGTGTTGAATGGTACATTTGCAGCGGTACTTTCTGATGTTAAAGACCTTTGCATTTGTAAGGTATTATAACCAAAGGCAAGGCAGTTCTGTAATCCTTCAAGTTGTTGCCAGTCTAAATTATAGACTGTGATTAAATGCTCACTTGCAATACTTTTTATCATTTTAGTTTCTTTTTCTAGCTCATCCAAACTATCTGATTGAATACAGATAAGAATATTATTAGTAAATAGCTTTTGTTTTTTCTTTTGTAAGGCATCTCTTAAAGATTGTGCATCTCTTAAAGCATCTTCTAACTTTTCATCCCTAACTGCCTCATAACTGTAGTTATTTTTATTGGCTTTTTTAATCTTTTCAAGCCTCTCCGTTTTCATACCACTTATTTTTTTATTAACTTTTTGTATAGTTTTTGATGGATCTGTAGGAGTTATATTAAGTGTTGTTATGATATTGCAATTTTCAAGTGTGGAAATTCGATTATAAAATCTAGGAGTTATAGACTTAGGCAGTCTACTAACATACATTACTCTGATAAATTTTTTATTTCCAATGCTAATATAATTTTTTTCTCTTAAAGAAACATCTTCTTTACTTGCCAAAACATCATAAATACTTAAATTGTTATCCTTAGCATACTGAATAATATCAGTAATTCCTTCATCTTCCATTAAATTAGTATGGAATAAATTATATAAAGGTGCTAACCTTTCTCCAATACTTATTCTTCTAATTTTGGATTTTAGTTCTTTAAATTTTTCTTCTGTTCTTAATTGATATTGCATAAAAATATCTTGTGCATCAGTTAGACTTTCAGCTTTTGTACTTATTGTTATAAGTCTAGTATCACAAGATATATTTTCTTTGTTTCCCAAACAATTTTCAATTTGTGTATTAAATTCTTTTCCTATCCTTAACTCATTTCCTTGTAGTTTGTTTTCATCATATATATAGTTTTTCTTATAGTCAACTCTTTTTACTGGTGTACCTATTTTTATAACTTGAATATGGTCATTAAAGTTAAATGAATGTAAGTATGATACCCATTTTAAAAATATGCTCTCCTGTGTTTCATAATCAGCCTTTGAAAAAGATATATCCTGATACTCAAAGCATACAGAATAGTGTTCATCATCTAACTGTAGGATAGAAGTATTTTCATTATAAGATTTAAAAAACATACTCATAATTTGAGAAGTAGTGCGAGGTTTTGCTATTTTATTTGCTTTTCGTTTTTTTAAGAAAAGGCTAAATTTTGATTCTCTCTTACTTTTTGCTTTCCTATCTTTTTTTACTTTAGTCAAACTATATTATCCTCCTTATCTTGTTTTAGAAGATCTGTAATAAGATACATTTCTCCTTCTTTTAATTGCTTAAACATAGATGTAAGTGTTTCTTGACCTATAACTGGTTGACCTTTTAATTTCATTTTATAGATATTAAACAAATCAACCCTAGTTTCTAAAAGTGGATGCTTGTTATTAAAAACTCTCATCCACTTTGCATTAAAATTATTCAAATAATAATTTAAAAATTTTCTTTCCCATTTTGTTAATTTCATAAATTTATTACCTCTCTAATAGTTTCAAAAGAGCATCTTGTTGCTCCTTTGATAATTTAGAAAGTTTTTCTGATAGTTCATTTCTTTTATCACTATCTTTATTATCTTTCTCTATAATTTTATTTGAGGTGTTATTATCGGTAACCCCATATTTCTTTTTAGCTTTTTGTAGCAGTTTTTCTTGTTTTTGTTTTTTCTTTAATTCCTTAATTTCGCTTTTGTTATTTTTTGAAGTGATTTCATTAGCTTCTTTAGTAACAATCTGCTTTTTCTTACTATTTTTTTGACGTTGCTTTTTAAATTCTTCATCAGATACATAATGGATGGGTTTAGCAAAGCAAAAATAATGTCTGAACCAAAATGGTAAAATTTTTTCTGCTGGTAATTCATGAATTTTAACAAATCCTATAAATCCAAGAATTCCTGCTATTCCGAATTACTATATAACTTGTAATCTCATTTCCGATTTTATCTTTTAAAAGAAGATAGGTTGGTACAACCAAAGCAACTATTAGTATTGCAAATATCCATTGTCTAAAATTGAAAAAATATATTTTCTCTTTATAATCGTTTATCTCATCAAAAACAGTTATTTCTATATTATCCATAATCTTAATGACCTCCTGTTAATCTTTCTGCGAATTGGCTAGCATACTGAATTATTGCAAGATACATACCATTTAGGAACAACATTGCAACTATAGTAGATATTGCATTTGTTGAACCAACTGTAGAACTTAATCCAGCCAGACCAAGTGCATAAATATTAGTAGCAAGATAAATAATAATTGCCTCTATTCCTACAGATGCTGCAAATAGAAAATATTGAATTGCTTTTCCTCTGCCTTCATCATCCACAGATAATGCAAGTGGGATAGGAGCAAAAGCAAAACAAAATATTAATTTTACTACTCTTAAAAATATTTGTGTTAAAATCTGAACGATTGTCGTCATAAACGGAATGAATAGTATTAGGTATAATCCGGTATGTCATAATGCTATCTACAAATCCGATCTGGAACTGCATTTATAAGAGTATCTGCAATGTTAATGTTAGAATTATTATTGCTTAATACATTTGTAATACTAACAAATATGTCATTTACAATATTCATTATTGCTGACATAAAACTATAACCATTTATAATGAAATATTTTAATAATAAAAAAGCTACAAAAGACATAGCTAATCTCTCCCAAGAGATTCTATCTACTTCCATAGCCTTTTTTATTAGATTTATCATAAAGAAAAGAATAAGCAAACTTAGTGCTACTGGAACAATACAATCATTTACTACTTTTCCTATAGACCAAATATTAATATTTTGAACACTCGAAAAATTAGTTAATTGTTGTACTGAACCAATTAAATTACCACTATCTAAGGTAACTCCGAAATACTGTAAATTTAAAACTATAGAGAATTCTTATAATTCCATCCAATTATAAATTTCCTCCTCTTTTATAGTCCAAATAGATTTTTTGATTGAGCAATAGCAACTAACATAAATCCAGCCATAAGTGTCATAAGTCCTCTTGATTTTCCGTTCTGCGTCCTCACGTTGCCAACCTAAAGCAAACATTACTCCTCCTACAAGAGCAACGACTCCTCCGAATCTTAGTCAACCAATCACAAGCAAAGTTAATGAAAGAATCAATAGATTCTGTTCCAGATGCAGCACACACTCTGCTAGTACCAAGCATTAAAGTAACACCTATACTTGTGCTTATCGTAATTAATTTAGATTTTAATTTATTTTTACTTTCTTTAAAACTTTTTATTAAGTTTTTCATAAATCCTCCTAACTATAAAAAGGGGGCAATCCCCCTATATAGTTAGAAAATAACTATTATAATTTAGGGAATTGCCTCCTAAATTATTCAATTATTTTTAAGCAACTTTTAAATCTTCTAATTGTATTGTGCCAGATTTTAAAAGTTCTTTTACTTCTTGCCTATCAACCTTTTCAATTTTTGAATTTTGAATAGGTTTAACAAATTGTAATCCTAAATCATATAGCAATTTATAATTGAAATTTTCTTGATATTCCAACTCTTGCTTATGATCATATAACTTATCATTATTATTAGCCCAAGGTTCATATAAATCCGAATAATTAGGGTGTTCATTTAAGTTATATAACTTAGAGTAAAACGCTCCAATTGTAGATATAAAGATTATGCAGTAACCTTTTTGCATCTTAGATAATTCATCTAATGTAGCAAGTTCTCTACCTACTATATCCCAATTCGTGCTACTAGAACCTTGCTTTGAAAAAGTCCTACCTGTGCTTTTCTTATACCATGTTTTTTTTCCAAGTAAAGCCACAATGTATTCAAGAGTTTCTTTACTATTGCTACCGAAGAAATAGAGTAGTATCAACACAGTCTAAAACAGATTCCCAAGAATCTTTATATTTTTTCTTTAATTGGCTTAGACTTTGAAGTCCGAATCGTTATTCCGTACATTTAAACCGTCTTAGATAAGCCAATTCCTCTACAAATCGAGGTATTTCTCCGTAGCTGTGCCCACTCATCCATATAAATTTCCAAAGGTGTAACAAGACTCCCTCCAAGCCTTTTAGCATTTTCATCTATCATGGCAAATACTTGTGTATAGAAAATACTTGCTAAGAAGTTGAAAGTAGAATCACTAGGCTTTGTAATAATAAAATAAGCCACTTTTCCATTTCCTATATGTTTTCCAGTATCTGCATTGATTTTCTGTAGAATAGGTGAATTATCATTAATAGGCATACCGATTCGTTCTAATTCCATATCATCAGTATTAGTTAAATCTGCTATTTCCTTAATGTTAAATGCAGCAAGTCTTGCAGTCGCGACCATAATGATAGTCGACATCATCTTTGGAGCAGATGCAGCAACCTTGAAATGCTTATATTGTTTTACTCCAATGTGGTCTGGCTCATCTTTGGCCCAATTATCAAAAAGTTTATCTAAAGGAGAAACACCTGTTGAATCTGGATTAGATAAACGAATTAATTTCAAAATAGTTGAAAAATTTTGATGTGGTTTATCATAATGTCTAATTGTGTAATAGAATAGAGCTTGTAGATAAATCATTTCCGATTTTTCCCAAAATGGATCTCCACTTGTATTTTCAATATTCTCACTCTTTGTATTAACCATTAAAGTATTAATTAAAGTCATTACATCATCTTCTTGTATTTTATGATTAGGATTTTCGTTTCCTATTATTTCATCAAAAGTAGGTGATTCTTTTATATATACAAAAGGATTGTAATGATTAGATTTTGATTTTTCATCTAAATTTAGAACCTTAATTGTATAACCTTTTTTCTTTAATGAATATCCACAATCTCTAAGCAATTCTCCGTTTAGGATCTGTTACTATTATAGTACCAGTCGCATTTAAAATGTTAGGCTTAAAATAATAACGAGATTTGCCGAGTACCAGGTCTACCAAGTAATATTACATGCCTATTCATTCCACTTTTCTTCATATTTTTAGAGATAAACTCTGTTTGAGATAAAATCATATTGTTTTCAAATACTTTATCTCTTTTGTTTTCAATATCCTTTGAAGTTCTCCATTCAGCAGAGCCATAAGTGTTCTCTTGCATATTTCTTTTGTTTTGCATACGATAGGTTTCATATATCATAAGCATAAAAAAAGACACCCCCGCAGATATTGCAAGATTTTTACTTGTAATATCTACAGAAGTGTTTAATTTATATATTTCACTAAGGGCAATGTTGAAAAATTCTAAATCCCAAATTCCATTATTACTATTTACTAGAGTTGTTACTCTCAGCATATAATAAAAAACAACTATAAATGCTATAAACAATAGTAAATATGGTGGCTTTTTGTTTTTCTTTACTAGCATATAATCACCACCCTTAATATTCCAAGTTTATAGAATCTTCTTTTTCTTTTGTTTGATTTGTAATTATATTGGCATCTCTAAACTCTTTTAATTCATCAATAGTATGATCTTCCCAAGTCCAATCAAAAGCACCTAAAGAATAAACTTTTTTATGTCCTTCTGTAGTATTAATAATATGTCCTTTAATTTTTTCTGACAAAATTATTTTCCCATCTTCTTTTTCAGTAATACGATAGTAATCATTCTTTTCATCATATTTAATCTTAAAATTAGAGGTCGAAAAATTATGAGCAATTAAATCTGCTACATATTTTTCAAAACTTGGTGTAGCCCATCCATTCCAACGTCTATCTTCAATATGATACCCTTCATAATATTCATTGTTATCTATATTAAAATATGCTTTTTTTTCTAAATTCTCTATACTAATCACCTGCCTCTTTTTCTATTTCATTATCAAAATTAACCTCTATCTCTTTAGGATTTTCAGCTATAGTAGGGGAGTTGTTTGCATCTTTTTCTAATTGTTCAAAAATATGCAATCTCTCTAATTCTTCACCTACTACATCTCTTTTTTTTTCTTTTTCTGCAAGTTCCTTTAAGTCCGCTTTTGCAACAGTCCAAAAACATTCATTTTCTTGTCTTTTCATAATATAGTTTTTACCAGATAAAGTAGAATATATTTGTTTCTCCTCATTACCAGTTTTACTTTTAAAAGAAACTAACTCCTCTTGCGACTGGATATTCCATTGAAAGTTTTTATTATTGTTTCCATATACATACATTTGCCCATAATCATTGAAACCCAATTCATTGTATCTTTCAAGATGTTTATTTTCAAAGTATATGTTAGCAATTTTTTCCTCATCTTCATTTTCAATGATTTTAATACCATAAGGAATATCTGCAACTTCAAGATCATCTTCAATAGACATAAATGAAGAAAAAGGCATCTCGTGTACACAATAATCTTGTTTAAATTTATCTATTCCTACATTTCCCATATCATGTAATTTGAATTTATCTGATAGATTTCTTAATTGTTCTGAATTTAGACTTTTTCCACCATTTCTTAGTTGCTCGATTGCAGATTGTGTATTTTCATCAAATAGTTTTTGTGAAATACCAGTTCTATACTCTATTAAATCTGCTATTCTATCAGCCATATAAGGAGCTTTTGATTTATTATAGTATATATTATAATATTTATCCTTATGATGCTTAACCTCTGTATTTTGCTTATCCTGATATTTTTTTATAACTGAATCTAATTTAATAAATTTAGCAGCTTTAGGAAAATGTGCCTTTAAATCACTAAGTTGCTTTATTTTACGAGCATATCTTGTAATTCTTTTCTGTTCATACAAAGATTTCTTTTTTCCAAATTCACTATCTTCTGTAGATAATTTTCTTTCTGATGCAACTACTCTAATACCATCATTTTGACATTTCTGCATTATCCTAATAGTTTCATCATAGGAAAGATTAGTTAGTTTTTCTAGTTCTTTCGTAGATCCATCTTTTTGAACTGCCTTAATTCCTTCTAAGAAGTAGTGATACCCAAATATAGATAAAGGTTTTAATAAGTATTTAAAACTATCTTTTATACCTACTTTTGTTGCTCTTGTAGCACCTTCATAAACTTGTGCTGCATCTGATTTGTTACTTGCCTGCATTAAGCCATCACCTCTTTTTCCATTTGTATTGAATATAATTTAAAATATTTTTTATAGAATTCATCTAATGTTAATCTGCTATGAAATTTCTTTTTATGCTCATTATTATCTATTTTATATTCACTCATATTAGCTTGATTAGCTTGATTATTTAATATTTCTATTCTATCATCATCTTTTTTATATAATTGTTTTGGAATATAAATTTGCTTTGTATCATCTATTGGAAGATACATACCATTATAGGTTTCTTTCTCTTTGCCTGATAATTTTATAAAAATAGACATAGGCTTAGATTCTTTTATTTCCTCTTTTCCTACAATAGTTTCTTTTTGTGGTTCTATTTCCTGTTTAATTTCATATTCAGTATTTTTAATACTTTCAGCAGTTAATCCTAAAATATTTTTATTGTTATTAAATACTAATAAAGTCTTAAATTTCTCGTTATTTACAAACTCTCTACTCATTACAGATTTCATATCATCTGAATATGCAAAACCATACCTAACAGCCTCCATTACCATTTCATTTTTGAAACGAGAAATAGACTGTTCTTTTAATAGCTTTTCATAAGTTTTAGGGAATAATCTTTCAAATTGCTCATGAGAATTTGCAATGAAAATTTCCTCAAACTCATCTGGATTATTTTCAATATATTCCTTAATATTATTATCAAAACTATCATTGTATTGTTTTATTACAAGTTCTTTTTGCTCTTTAGATAAATTAAGACTTACTTTATTTCCTTTAGAATCAAAAGCCTTAACATTATCCAATAAGTGTTCAAGGATAAACATTTTGTCATTTTTAAAATTGATATATTGTTCTGATTTGAATATATAATTCTTAATATAACTACCTATATTAACAGTTAAGCTATCATCTTTTAAATATTGTTCATTATCTAAAGATTTTATTAAAGTATTAGAATCTAGTTTTCCAGATTCTATATATTTCAATAAAATGTTATCCTGATGCTTGTTAGCATAGTTTTTTATTAATCCAATTATATAGTAATAAAAAAATACATCCTTATATCTATTAACCCTATTTTCTTTTACTTCTGTAGGATTAATAATGTTTTCTATTTCATCACTTGAATAATTAGAATTATTAGTTATGAATTCTTTAAAATTCAAAGCATCTTTTGTATCTTTAATCAATCCATCTTTCCACATTTTATTGTATATATTGTGGATATTTTCTACAGATAAATCTTTGTCTTGGATATATTTATATTTCAATAAAAAAGTAAATGCAGATATTCTTGTTTGATATACTTGCTCTCTAGTTATATTTGCCATTTGTAAATCTCCAAAGTCTTTATAATTGCCTAACTTAGCAACATCTAATACATTTACTTTTAATTTTGCTTTTAATAATTCTGGAATAATTCTAATCATAGCCTCTTTGCCTGCATTATCATTATCTAAGCAAAGAGTTACCTCACATTTTAATTTTTTTATTAAGTCTATATGTTCTTTTGTTAGTGCTGTTCCCATTGAACCAACTACATTATCTATTTTCATTGCTTTTGCCGAAATTACATCCATATATCCTTCGACAATGATAAGTTCATCATTCCTAGCATAAGATTTAGCTCTATGATAATTGAATAATAGATTGCTTTTATTAAATATTTCTGTTTCTTTTGTGTTCAAGTATTTGGGTTTAATACTATCATTTATTGCTCTTGCACCAAATCCAACAGCATTTCCATTGTTATCAAAAATAGGTATAGTTATTCTATTGTTAAATACATCTATATAACCATTACCAGAATCTTTTACAATTCCGACTTCTATCAGATCATCTAAAGAATATTTTGCTAAAAGATTATTCATTACATTATTTGTACCTACATTAAAACCAATATGAAATTGATTTATAATTTCTGTAGATAAACTTCTATTTTTTAAATACTTTAAAGCATTTTGGCAGTCAATATTATTTGCTTTTAAATTATTTTCACTAATTGTGATTGCATCTTTTACAATATTATTTAACCTTTGTACTCTTTGTTGTTCTTCTGTTAGAGGTGTATTATTACTAGGAATAGTAATGTTTAGTCCTTGAATATCAATAGCCTTTTGCATTGCATCCTTAAAGCTGATTGGATTATGGTTTATCTCATTTTCATATTTTTGGATGAATGAAATTGCATTTCCACCACTTCCACAAACAAAACACTTTGCAATTCCTTTACCAGAGTGAATACTCATAGATGGGTGAGTGTCATTATGAAAAGGACAGTTACATTTGTTTTTTGTAATCTTTAATCCATAATGTTCTAATATAGTTTGTATATTAGAACTATTTAAAATTTCATCATAAACATCACTCATAATCTATTTCCTCACAATTTTTGTTTTGTTTTTCTTCTAAATACTTCATATATCCAGTCATTTGTTGTTCAATATCATTTTCATCAAATGTACGAATAACAGAAGGATACGGAATATCTACTTTTACATCTTTGGGCGAAGTATAACTTTCTTCTTGAACATCTGTTAATTCTTCTCCCATGCCAGTTATTCTATATGAAATGTCATTATAGCCCACATCAAATAGTCGGTGCTGTAAGAAAAAATATCTTTCTGAATCTAATCTATTCCATCCAAGATAAACGAGATCTCCAAATGTTTTATTTATGTCTGCATTTTTAATTAATTTTTTTAATGATTCATCATTTGTTTTTTCTAACTCTTTATTTATGAGATCTACACCTTCCTGTTTTATAACTAATCTAACCTTGTAATCAGTCATTCTAAGCCACCTCCAATTCAATAAATGTTTTAATATGATGTTCTAACCTAGAATCATCTTTATTACTAATAAATAATAAAAAAACTTCCTTTTTATCTGGATTAAATATAGTAACAATAATAGTAGTATCTTTCCTTAAAATATTTATCAACTCATATATTTGCTTGGTAGAATATTTTTCATTTACATTAAAAGTAAGATATTTAATAATGTTAAATGGTTTAGATATTCTTCTAGCAAGAGTATATACATCCCTATTAATTACTGTATCTTTTTCTATTTCTTCAAAATAAATATCATCAAATAACAAATAAAAAGAGCCATTTTGTGTTTTATCTAATAGTAAATTTTGTAAATCTTCAAAGTTGTATATAATATTAGTTTGAATATTAAATCCCTCCTTTATAAAAGAAAAAAGAGTGGGAAATCCCACTCAATTTAATTATTTTTTTTGCTTTTTCTTTTTAAGATGATTACACAAGTAGTAATTCCTACTATAGATAATCCCATTAGACTAAATATTAAAGGATAATTCATTTCATTACCTGTTTGAACAGAAGGCATTAATGAATTGTAGTAGACAAAACTATATACTCCTTCATTTTCTTCTAGTGATTTTCCATCTGCAAAGACACCCTTATCATTAATTTGGATTTCTACCACTTGTTTTGATAGTTTATATCCTAAAGGTGCTTGAATTTCCTTAATATAGTATGTGCCAAATCTAAGATCTGAAAATAATGCTGTTCCCTCGTATTCGTTAGCACCAGCTTGTTTAATTAGTTTAGTACATTCTTTATCCTCATAAATTCCAAATACGAATTTATTTGATTTAATGTGTTCTTTAGTTGTTTTGTCTAATTTTTCAACTCTAACAGAACGAAGAATAGGCATATCCTTCATAGTAACTTTTTGACCATCTCCAGCTACAAATGTGATTTCTTCTGCTATTTGGTAGCCATAAGGAGCAGTAATTTCCTTCATAATATATTCTTTTCCTTCAACTAGATAACGAATAGTATGACTTTCTTCTGTAGAAATCCATTCTTCAACTACTTCACCAGTTTCTTTATCTATTATTTGAATAGTAGCACCAGGTAATTCTTTAGTTCCTGTTTCATCAAATTTAGAGAAAACCATATCTGTAGGAGTATTTACACAGTAAATTGTTACAATATCACCATTTTCTTTAACAGTTACTTCATAGATGTAATCATTTAAAGTATAGCCATCTACTTGTTTTGCTTCTTGAATATAGTAAGTTCCTAGTTCTAAATCTTCAAATATAGCAATACTATCAGCATTTGTTTTGCTTGTTGCAATAACATCTTTCATATCTTTGTTGGCTGAAATATTAAATTCTACATTTTCTAATTTAACTTCATCATTTAAAATATCTATTTTCTTAATTTGGATAGAACCCCTTGCTAACTCATTATCAACAATTCCTTTTAATCCAATTTGAATAGTATATTCTGCAATATCTTTTCCATGGTAGCCAACTTCAAAATCGTATTCTTTATCGTTTAGTACATATTGTGAATTTGTTTGTAATTCTTTAATGTAATAAACTCCATTTGGTAAATCTGGTACATTTTCTAATTTACCATCTTCTGTAATTCCAGTAGTAGAAATCATTGTTCCATTTTCAATAGCTACATTTCCCATATAGTCATAAATATCTTCTCTAGCATAGATTCCAAAAGCTATATCTTTGTAAGCATCTTTATTTACAAATACTTTTTGTTCTTCTAATACTTTTATCATATCTATATTGAATTTAGGGCGAGTATTTACTAAAGTAGATGATATAACTTGTAATTCATTGCTTTGATTATTTTCTACTTGGAAATAATGTTTATTAGTATCAGCTACATATCCGTGAGGAACTTTAGATTCTATATAATAATAAGAACCCACAGGTAGCTTTTTACTTGTAACATTTTCAAAATCACTTTCTAAAGTCTGAACTTTCTCATCTTTTTTGTAATATGTTGTATTACCAATTTTTATATCTTCATTTGCATAAATAGTGATTTCAGCTCCAAGTAAATTAGATTCATTCCAAACTGGACTTTCTGTTGAGCCAAATTCTGTTTGACCTGATATAGTTTGATTAAAGATTTCTCCTCGTTTATTAAATTCTAATTCACCATAAACAAGTTCATCTTTCATTACAACAGATTGGACTTTACCAGTATCTTGTATAGTAAATTCAACATTTTGTGTAAGTGCGAATCCATAAGGACTAGAGGTTTCTTTTAATACATAAGTTTTTCCAACTTCCATACCTTTGATTAAGTGAGGTTTAACTGTTCCATCTTCATTTTTACCATCTTGACCTGAAACCCAAGTATCAAAAATTGCAGCTGGATTATCTTTTTCATAAACAGTTAAATGAGCCCCTTCGATTTCTTCTGAATTAGTTATATCTTGTTTAGATACTTCTACTTTTATAATTTCATTTTTGAATTCATATTCTAAATGAATTGTAGGTATATCTTGACCTTTGTATGTTGCATCAACATTAATTACTTGATTACTAGATGAATAGCCTATTGGTGCTTTAATTTCCTTAATTTCAAATTTTGTTAAAGGAAAATCAGATGTGAAATGTAACTTTCCTTCTGTATTACTTGTTGCAGTTTCGATTAAATCACCTTTTCTTACAACTATATCACCTTTATAGTTTAATATATCTGACTGTGCATATATACCAAACTCTGCTCCTAAAAGTCCAATATCTTCATCTGCATCTTTTTTAGTAACATTTATATCGACTTTTTGTCTTTCATTTATAAAAGAGGCATTATCATAAACAATAGGTGTATTCTGATCTTTATAAACTAAAGAAACATCTTTAACTTCATTGTTTATTACCATTCCTTCTGGTGCTTTGACTTCTCTTACAGAATATTCACCTAAAGGCAATTCTTTTGATGTCGCTTTTCCTTGCGAATTTGTAGTAATAGTATCAACTACAGTACCTTTTTCATAAATTACTGTTCCATCATTAGATGGATCCATTATATTTTTTCTTGCAAATATTTCATATTTTGCATTTGGTAATCCTTTTTCTTCATAAATGAATTTGCCATCTATAAAATCAGTTAGAACCTCACCACGTTTTTCAATATTTACTTTTCCTTTAACTGGTACATCCTTTTGTTTAACTGTTATAACTGGTGTTTTTCCATCTTGTAATACTTCATAAGCAGTTTTAGATGTGATTCTAAACTGAATAGGTGTAGAACTAATTAAATATCCTTTTGGACTCTTTTGTTCTTCTAGTTGGTAATTTCCAACTTCTAATTTATCTCCTGTCATAACTGTTCCTGTTTCATCTGTAGTCCAAGTATCTACATAGTGAGGTAATGGATTCCAATCCCAATATCCAAAATATTTTCCTGTATCTAGGTTTTTGATTTTAAATGTTGCACCTGCAATTTTAACAGTTTTTCCAGTTTCCTCATCCTTTTTTACTATTGCTAATATAGAATTAAAAGATGTATCATTGAAAACTCTCCAAACTTGTGGCTCTGCTTTATCTTCCGAAATAACTACTTTAAAATCATCAACTTTATATTTGTCATCTATTGCTTTAGTTTCTCTCACGATATATGTGCCATAAGGTAATCTATCACTAAGAGCATAACCTTTTGAATCAGTTACTAATATAGATGCAGTTTTTCCATCAGCATTTTTAGCTCTAGGAGCAGCCTCCCAAGAACCATATTCATTAATATCTTTTTGTGCTTTTATTGTAAATTCTGCACCTTCTAATAATTCTGCCTCACCAGCCTCATCACTAGATATTTTTATAATTTGAAATGGCTGTGAAACTACTCTTTCTTTAACAGTTTGTTTTTTAGTAACAATACTTACATTTTGACCTTCATATAATAAATCAAAATTATATATAGTGGTATCTAAGTTATAACCTTTGCTAGGCTTAATTTCTTTAAGATAATATTGACCTAAGTATAAATTCTCTAAAGTTGCATTTGCCTCGTCATTTGTTACTAATTCTCCAACTTTTACATCAGTATTATAAATCATACTGTCATCTGCCGGATCAAGTATTGGAGTTCTTGCATATACTCCATAAACAGCACCTTTAAGAGTTGCCTCTCCTTGTGGTTGTTTACCTGTTTTGCTATCTTCTTTTGAGATTGTAACACTACCTTTTACTCTAGTGTTCAGTACAGAAATCTCATATACTTTACCATCTTCAACAACACCAATATTATCACTAACTTCTACTTTTACAGTATATTTATTTGGTGCTGTAGATTCTTTTACGTAGTAAGTTCCATAATCTAATAATCCAGATGTAGCAATTCCACTTTCATTAGTGGTTATACTTGCAACTTTTGTATTATTAGGATTGTAAATATCAAAAACAGTTCCAGCCTTCTTAACTATTTTATTGCTTTCTGCATCTTTTTTAGTTACTTTAATACGACCTTGTTTCCAGTTATTTGTTGCTTGATATGAAGCTGTTTTACTTGGTTGTACTGTTACACTTCTGATTGTACTATCTAATATTAGATGTTTTGGTACAGCAGTTTCTTGAATATATACTGTGCCAGGTCTAATTTTTTCTGCTTTTACTTTTCCATTAGAACCAGTAGTATAAGTTCCAATAGGATCTGACATATCAGAATTATAACTTACTTTAAAAGATGTATTTGGTACATAGTTACCTTTATTATCCTTTTTTGCAAGTTCTACTTCACCATATATATTTATTTTTAATGAAAATGCCATTGTTACAGGATCATTATAAGACATAGCCATCATTTGATTTTGAACACCAGATTTGAATTCAAAATATATATTTGTGTCTGTTTCTCTTGTTTCCTCTTTTATACATCCCCAACTTTTCATTGTAGCATCTGATATTCTATAATTCTCTAATGAACAATTTTCATCTACAGTTATTGTTAAGGTATTTTCACCTTTAGTATGCTGAAATCTAATTCCATCTACTGTTTTATCAAGACTATTATACTGACTTAATACATTATTAGAATCTGTAATTGTTTGTGTTTTTCCTGCATCTACAGTAATTGTAGTTGCATCAAATGAAGGTCTTTTCTCCATATTTGCAATTTGATTATTAATATTATTTTTGAATGAAACAAATTCATTTTGTAATGATGAATCTACAAATCTTGCACTAGATTGTCCTAGTGTTTCCCAAACCATTTGTTGAGTAAACACATAATCTTTCTTTAGATTTATCATAGAATCGGCATTTATACCACCATCAATTACATAATCTGGATGTTTACTATACCATCCAAAATAGGCTACTTTACAAGCTCTTTTAATTGTTGGATTAGTTGGTACATAGTAATCACCATTACTAATTACTCCTGTATCAAAGTCTACACCATGTTCCACACAAAAAACAGTAAATCTTTCATTAGTAGATACATTTATTAATCTTCTTGCTAAGATTCCGTATTCTGTACCTGCATTATCAGTAGTCCACATAAAGGTTGCAAATTGTCCTCCAACCCAATTTGCATTACCTGATCCAGATAAGGCAAATACAGGTTGAATTGTTCCAAATAATGTGATGATTAAAAGAATTACTGCAAACATTTTTTTATAAATATTAAAATTTTTTGTTTTAATCACTTTTTTAATTCCTCCTAAAAAAAGAACAAGTATATTACTTGCTCTGTATTTCTTATAAAATTTAATGAAAAATTACTCTCATTCCATAGTAAATACCTTCGCTATCTTTCAAAGGTACACATTCACCAGCATATCCACTAGATTTTAGATATTGTTGTGCTGCTTTTGATACATTATCTATAGTGTAACCATCAGTAAATAAAAAATCTTTGTTGGAAGGTTTATTTTTTGTTGTTTCATTCTTTTTATTTTCTGATGTAGTAGTTTTACTTGGTTGAGGTTCTTTTTCCTCTTGTTTTTTATCTTCTTGTGAATATTGTTCCTGTGGTTGCTCTACCACAGTATTTTCACTATTTTGTATATGATTTTCAATTACATTTTCAGAAATTATTTCAGAATTAGTAGTATTGTTTTCTACTATTTCATTTAAAGGATTGTTATCATTTTCTTGCACATTTATAGTATTGTTTGAGTTTTCGTTAATAGGTATATTTTTAATATAATATTTACTAGAAATAATGGTGCAAAAGAGAATAAAGAAAATAATTGAAATGAATATGATTATTCTCCTTTTTTTGGTTTCCTTTAAATATGCCTCTAACAACTTTTTATCTTCATCATTCAAGTAGTTTTACCACCCATATTATTTAAGAAATCTTGTGAATTTTTTTCTAATTTTTCGTAATCTTTCTTAAATGAATATAACTTTTTTAATTGCAGATCTAAGTCATCAATTTCTTTTTGAATTTCTGATTGTTTATCTACTTTTGTTTTTTTCTGTTGCTCTAATTTCTGAATTTTTAATAATATCTTTTTGAGCATAAATCACCTCCATAATAAAAAGCCAAGACTTAAATCTTGACTTTGAAAATAATATCTCTTATCTATAATAAAGGTTAATAGTCCACTTATTACAATACATACAACTCCAAATTTCATAACCTGTAGGACAGTTTTTATAATAAGTTGCATCTGCATTTGTATCATTTGGATCTGTGCTATTCCACCACTCATCCCAATACTTTATTTTTTCTTCATAATATGAAATTGCCTCATTTTTAGAATTAAACCACTTTCCACAATTTCCAACATCCATACCATGATTATTGTTATTTGTGCATCTGGTAGGTTGAGTTACTTTATTAGTTTCATTAGGTTTATCTACTGGTTTTGATGTAATAGTTTCTTTAGGTTTTGCATTTTCTATATTTGATGGAGAGGTAGTGTCTTTAGAACTTTCCTCCTTATTAGTTACTATGTTATTTTTTTGAGTATTTTTATTATTAGATGTAGTATTTTTAGTTGTACTATTTGGAGTAGTAGAAACTGTACTAATAGTTTCTTCTACTGTTGTTTCATCTTGTTTTTGTATTTCCTCTTTTAGTTTTGTTTCTGATTCCACTTCTGAAATTATAGTGTCAGATTTTGGTGTTATTTCATTAGATATAGTGTTATCCATAGAACTATCTATTGTGTTTTCATTTGAATCAATTATATCTTCTCTTGCTAAAGGAATAGCCTCATCTTTTGGATAAACTAAATAACCTATTCCAATACTGCATAATAATAAAATTAATATAATTAAAATTGTTATAAAGACTTTCTTTTTCATAATTATCACCTCTTAACTTAATAATAACGTGATCTTTTGAATTTGTCAGCCCTTTTTCCACAATTTATTTATTCAATGGGGATAATACTAGCGATTATATAATATCGCTGCTCTGTTGGTGTATGTTTTGCATTTATATATGAACAAGTAGATAACTTTATTATTTTATTTGAAATTTCTACATTTGATACTTTACATTTACTTGCTTTCTGATAATACTTTATCCTTTCATTGATGTCTAATTGTTTTATATTACTATTTTCTGTTTCAAATGCTATTGAATATGCACTAAAAACAGTTGCCTCATAGTTGCCATTTGAAGTATATATTTTGAAATGTTGATGAGCATATAAAAAATCCTCATTAAGATACTTTCCTAATAAAGAAAACATACTTCCATTCTTCATATTGTGTCCGTAAATTATAGTTTCAGAATCTTCAAATGGGTTAGTATTTGTTGTAAATATTGAACCACTACTATTATATTTTTTATCGTAAGAATGTTTAAGATAAAATAGGTTATTATCTTTTAAAATAGGATAATTAATTTTAGTATCTTCTATCTGAATCCATCCTACAATATCTTGATTAATAGATTTTAGATTATTCCAATCAATAGAAGTTGATTGGGTTTCCTCATCTATTTCAATAGTTTCCTCTATTAGATTTTCAATAGCAACATCATTTTCCTTTGCCTTAATGTAATCCTTTAAAAGTAAATACGAACATGAAAAAAAGACTATGAGAAACACTAGAGTTAGTAGCACTGCTAAAAATTTATGGTATTTCATAGTCATTTTCCTTTTCCATTTTTAAATCTTTACTGATTTCATCACGAGTTTCATCTTCCTCTAACCAAACAGATACAGACTGTTCAAATGCTCGACTTGTTAAATATATTTCATAAGAATCTTCTGTTTCTTCTATAGTATAATCCTTCAAATCAAATTCTTCGTTTTGTTCTTTTATGCTTTCTTTACATTCTTGTAAGTATTTTTCTGCATTTTCTTTATTGAAAAAAGTGCTTATATTCAATGTATGATCTGCATCATCAATATCATGGCTTTCATAGATAACTCTATAAATCTTCATAGAAAACTCCTTTCACTAAAATTTTCAATTTAACTAGCTTTTTGCTCATAAATAAGATCTTCTTGCATAAATCGTTCCTCTAATTGTTGAATAGTATAATTAGGTTTAAATTTCACTTCACTATCCTTCTGCCAATCTAACATCATTTTCCAATATTCTGGATAATCATGTCGCAAAATTCTCAAACTATCTAATCCTTGTTTTACACAGAACCAACATCCTAGTCTTTTGAATTTATCATAGAGTGGATTATATAATCCTTTCTCCTTAGTATATTGTAAACAATCTTTTTCTGTCATCTGCCAATCATATAATGGAGCTCTTTCATTTATTGCTAATCTTCCAAATCTTTTAGGTTCATCATAAGCAATACCAATATAACTTATATATTCACCTTGCTTTTTCAAATATTGGTCTAATGTTTGTACTTTTAATTTACTATTGCACCATGCTCCTAGGTTCCAAGGGAAACCATAAATCTTTCCTTCATATTTTCCTCTTTGCTTTACTGTATAGAATTGTTTTTCAAAACTTATAGGAGATTCTAATCTTGTAATCTTTTTGCCTATTGTTTTTATTAAATATTTATCTACTTTATCCAAATATTCATACATTTCTGGATATTCTGCTCCAATGGTTGGAGTAGCCATTATGTTACAATATACAATTTCATCTATTTGCATATTATTTTCTATCATTTTTAGTAACATTGCCATACTATCTTTGCCTCCACTAAATGATACTATATGCTTTATATCATTCACCTCCTTTGCTTAAAAAGTTTAATTAATCATTCACCTCCCTTAGTATTTGATTTTTTATTGCAACAAAAAAGATATACTGCAATATCCTTGCTTGTATATCTTTTTGTTCATAGATACTTAAATTTAATTTTTCTTGTATTTTAAAAGGACTTTCCTTGCGAAAATACTTTAAATTAATAAAATGATAATATAATAAATTAGTTTGCTTGTACTTTTTTAGTACGAAAGTAATTAGCTTTTGCCATTTTTTTATTTTTAAGATTCTTCTTTCAAGATTAATATTCTTTATTACTTGGTCCTCTAAACTGCTACTTTTATTTTTAATATACTTTCTATAATTTTGGTTATAGTCAAAGTCAGATAAATCTGATCTTAAATCTTCTATGTGCATATCAATAAACTCATAGCTGTATAGATAATACTCTATTTTTTTGAAAACTGGATTATACAATAGATTCTCCCTCTGACAATAATATGTTTTTAATCACATATCGTAATATTGATTCAAAACTATTGAATATTTCTACATGTGAAATGTTGTCTTTTTCAAAAATTAAAATAAACTTTTCTCCTTGTCTTATAAATACACAATAATAAAGACCACATGAAAATTCTTTTATTATTTCATATTTTGTGTCTTTAAAATCTCCTGTATCTTCTGTTATAAGTTGTATTAATTCTTCTGTTGAAGTTCCAACAATATCATCTATAGTTATATCTCTACACCTTAATAGTTCTAATAATCTTGAAATAATTTCTGAATGTTTAATATTGCTATATGGAAGAATATTTTTTATTTCTTCAAATATAACCTCCTCATCTGCAATATCTAATCCTAAATCCTCATAATTTTTTAATTGTTCTTCTAATTCATGTAAAATACATAAATCTTCTATATCATCCTTTTCATTATCATTCATTTCATAGTATTTTTTTAATATCTTTTTCATAGTTACCTCCACATAATTTTATTTCCTAATTCCATTAGCATATAATCCATCAAAAAAGCCAGGAGGATATTCTCTCTGGTCGAAATTAGGTTTTTTATTATTATTTGTTTTGTTTTTAAATGCTTTATAGTTAGCATCTTTCTTCTCAATTTCATGCACTCGTTCAGTTACCCAATATAGAATTGCAGCATAATCACTTTCATAGCTTTTTCCTTTTGATTGTTTATACAGACTTAATTGTTCAATAAGTTGTTTTGCCATATCTATTCCATAAGTATTAACTAAGTCATTATACTCTTTTTCTGTCATAGTAACTTTAACTGCATATTCTTTTTTTTCTTCGATTGGCTCTGCCTCGTGTGTGTGATTTTCATTATTTTTATTTTTATTATTATTTATGTCTAAATTTTCAATATCAGGTTCTTTAAAAATTTCATCACTTGTACTAGAATTATTTAAGCTCTTGTTGTCTAAATTTTCAACTACTGGATTTTTAGGACTTTCTATCAATTTCTTTTGAGTGCTAGTATAACAATTTAAAATATTAGTTTCATTTAATTTATAATAAGTCTTGCAAGGAATTCCCATTCTTTTTGTTTCAATTAATTCCATCTTTAGCAATATATTAATTGCCATTCTTTGTTTATGTTCTGACAAACCTGTATTATCTTCAATGTTTTCACGAGTAGAAAAAAACCAATGCTTGTTAGTTAATTCGTTTCTTTGCTCCCAATAATTATACTCTGAACACAATTCTCCTAATAAAATAGCTGCATCTGTACCAACAGCCTTTATTAAAATTTTATTTGTCATTATAAAACTACTACTTGCCAATAAACTTGCTATGATCATCTTTCTTTACCTCACTTCTATCATATTTTCAAATTGTTCATCTGCTTGTTTGCCTGCTATTATCAAAGCATATAAAAAAAGACTTATATTAGAGCCTAATACAAGTCCTATAAATAAACCTATCAAAAACAATTTCTAACACCACCTTTTATAAAATAGGGAAGGGGATATTTAGTTTAAAATTTATCCCTAATTTTTTTAGGGATAAAAAAAGAGGGGTAATTATTCCTAATTATTACTTTCTCTATTTTACTAGAGAGAGTAAGGAAATAATTATCCCTAATTTTATTTTTTTCTATTTTGACTTATCCCTATTAAATCCCTAATTTTTTTCTAATTTTTATATTATTTATTTCTTTTTAATTCTTTACAATTCTGTTAAATTCTGTTAAAATATTTTTTGTGGATGCCTACTGTCATAGGCATTTGCATAAAAAAATCGCATATTGCAAAGCTTATGGCATTTTCGTATGTCGGTATTTATGAGCCCAACGAGCTGCCAACTGCTCCACCCCGCGATGTATTTAACTTCTATATTATAGTACTTTATTTCCTAAAAGTCAATACTTTTTGCTTCATTTTTATATATTATAGAAGTTTGTTTATTATAAAGTTGAAATAAATTCATTTCTATATTTTATTATATGCTTTTTCTTCAAAAAAATTACTTATTTTCATTTTTTAATTTACTTATCATTTTTGAGCAAGCATATACTATTTCTGTGGATTTTTTATTTGCTATTTCTTTTCCTATCGCTTTTCCTCCAACTGTTAGTGCTGCTACCATTGCACTTATTACAAATTGAATGTCTTCTGGCATTCCTAAGCTTCCGAGTTAGTTTTAGTGATATCATTGTACTAATTGCTCCACTTAAAACTCCACATATATCTCCAATTACATCTGCACATACATTTGCAACTTTTGCTGCATTCTTTATTAATTTTAATGCCGTTTTTGCTCCTTTTGCCTTTTTTGTTGCTTTTGCATGAAATTCTTCTTCATTTGCAACAGTTACTGCAACACCTATTATATCAAATAGTATTCCAACAAGAATTACTGCAAACAATACTATTATTGCTGGTATTATGCTTAATTTTGATACACCATTTGTTGAGATAAATGAAAATGTAATTGACAATATAAATGTTGTTATAAAGATTTGTATTATCCATTTCAGGTGACTTTCTGTCTTTTTTTCTTTCTTTTCTTCTTGTTCTTTTGCTATCATAATCTGCTCCCTCTTTATTGTATGGCAAAAGCCTAAGTAAATTTTACGGTTTAGGTCTAGTTGAATTTCTCTATTTCCTACTTAGCATTACTGCTAGAGCTGTTTCCATTTAAAGGAAATAACTATTAATTTAATAGTTACCAGATTACCACTTAAATCCGTACCTTAATCCTTAGGCTTTCATGCTTTTTTATTAAAGCAAACATTCTAGAAGTTTTCCTTAACACCTTTAATTATTGTTAGTCTTTTTTGCAAATGCAATTTCATAGTAAAATAAAAATAAAACTTAAATTTTGGCCAATTTATTATCTAAGTTCAAAATACTAATCCCAATACATTCACTCAAGACAGGCTACTCTATGTATTTCGTGTCTTGGCACTCAACATAGGTTATACTTAAAAAGTTAGAACTAATTAAGCCTCCGCGAAACCAGGGAAACGTTATGTATGCCATTACATATGCCCCTAACCTCTTTACTCCCTGCTCACACACAAAACTGGCATTTCGCGCACAAACAAGAAACTTCATCGATTTGCCCTTCAGTGGATTTTTAGCCCCACCCTCTCAATAATTATTGATGACTAGAATAATGCGCCACTTAATGATTATATCATATTTTAAAAATTTTTTCCAGTATTTAGTTTAAATATTATTTTCGTATTCCTTACATAAATTCATTTTCTACTACGATATTCTTAATATACTTATCTGTATAACTATACTGTTTTTCAATTCCACTTGAGTTGTCCATATTTTCTGATATTACTCCTTTTGAAAAATATCCAGCAACAAATCCTATTAAGAATACTATTATCATTATTATTATCATTCTTATCTTTTCTTGACTTATGTACATGTCTTTATCATATATTTTCACACGTTCTTGATTTGTTTCTTTTTTACTTTCTTCCATCTCTTTTCTCCTTTGCATAATAAATATTAAGTATGTTTTTATTATACTATTTTTGTTCTTTAAAATCAACATTAAAATATCAATTATTGACAAACATATTTTAATTAATTTATAATATTTATATAATTATATTATTATCAAATAAGTAGTATTAGAATAAGCTTTTATTGGAATGGAGTTTTTATGAATATTATTATCGGGAAAAATAGTGGTTTTTGTGCTGGAGTTAAAAATTCAGTTACAAAAGCTGAAGAAGAATTGTTGAAAACTAAAGCTTCTGTTTATTGTTTAGGTGAATTAATACATAACAAGCAAGTAGTTAAAAATCTTGAAGAAAAAGGACTTAAAACAGTATCTTCAATTAACGATGCTTCAAATAAAGCGATTATTCGTGCTCATGGTGTTAGTAAAGATATTTATGATATTGCTAAGCAAAGAAATATTGAACTTGTAGATTTGACTTGTCCTAAGGTTTTACGAATCCATAAACAAGTTCAAGCTTTTGCTAAAGATAATTATTTTATTTTTTTATTTGGAGTAAAAAACCATCCTGAAACTATTGGTACTTTTAGTTTTTGCGGTGATAATTCTTTTCTTATAGAAACAATTTCTGATATTGATAATGCAATAAATGCTTTTCGTGAAAGTGGGCTTAAAGATTTATTAATTATTTCTCAAACTACTTTTAGTCTTAATTTGTTTGAAGAAATGTGCTCTATAATATTAACTTCCTTAGGTAATTACTATAATATTTATATTGAAAAAAGCATCTGTAATGCTACGGCTACTCGCCAAGTCGAAACTAAAGAGCTTTCTAAATCTGTTGATTTAATGATTATTATTGGTGGAAAAAATAGCTCTAATACTAAAAAATTATACGATATTGCTGCCCAAAATTGCGGGCATGCTATTCATATAGAAACTAAAGACGATCTAGATTTGGATTTTGTTAAAAGCTTTGAAAATATTGGTATTATGGCTGGCGCTTCTACTCCTGAATATATTGTTAATGATGTTCGTGATGCAATTATACAGTAATATATTCTTTTATTACATTAAATTTTGCATCTCCTATTCCTGGTACATTTTTTATTTCTTCTATTGTTTTGAAATTACTACTTGTTTTTCTATATTCTATTATTTTTACAGCTGTTGCTTCTCCTATTCCTGGTAAAGTTATTAATTCCATAAGTGTTGCTTTGTTTATATTTATTTTGTTAGTTGTTCTTTCTTTTTCTTCTTCTGTTATTCCATATCCTGGACCTGAAAATATAAAGGTTGTTTCTTGTTTTTGTTTTTCTTGTTCATTTAAATTTTGATTACCTGATGTTGCCATACTCGTTTTACTTTCTTCTTCCTTATCGTCTATACTTGGTATATATATTTTTTGTCCATCTTCTATCATATATGCTAAGTTTACATTTGTTAAATCTGCATCTTCTGTTAATCCTCCTGCCGCTTCTATCGCGTCATTTATCCTTGAGTTTTTGTCTATTTGTACTATTCCATTTGATTTTACAGCACCTGTTATATGTACTTTTATTGCTTCCTTTTTTCCTATTATATTTTCTTCTTCCTTAGCTTCTTCTATTATATTTTCTTCATATTGCCCTGTATATACTTCTTTTGTACTGTTTATATAGTAATATGCAATTACTATTATAACTATTGCAATTACTAAAATTGCGATTATTTTTTGCTTTTGATTTAACATTTCCATTTAAATTCCTCCTTATTTTTTAAGCAAATTATTGATATTTATTTACAATCTATGATATATTTAATGCATTATGAAAAAGATTTTTGTTTATTTAATTTTAATAATTAATATTTTATCTTTTACAAATACTTGCTTTGCAAATGAGAATTTAGAAGATGCAAATATGGTAAATTCTTCTGATGCTGAGAAGCCTAACATTAATGATTTAACTATAAATTCTGAGTGTATTTTAATGGTTGAAAAAGAAACTGGAGATATATTGTACGAAAGAAATGCTTATGAAAAGATGTACCCTGCAAGCACTACTAAGACTTTAACTGCTATTATTATTTTAGAAAAATGTAGTTTAAATGAAGTTGCAACAGTTAGTTCTACTGCTGTTAAATCCGTTCCTAGCTCTTATACTACTGCTAATCTGCAACCTCGGAGAAAAGCTTAGGGTTAATGACTTACTATATGCTATGCTACTTCCTTCTGCAAATGATGCAGCAAATGTTTTAGCTGAGCATGTTTCTGGTTCTATTTCTGACTTTGCTGAGCTTATGAATTCAAAGGCTAAAGAAATTGGTTGTACTGGCTCTAATTTTACTAATCCTAGTGGTATTCATGATGAAAATTTGTATACAACAGCTCATGATTTATCTTTGATTGCTCGTTATGCTATGAATATTAAAACTTTTAGGAAAATTGTAAACACTACTTCTTATACTCTACCAAGTACGTCTGTTTATCCTAATGAGGATAGAGTTTTAAGTCTTTCTAATTATCTTATTGCTCCTGGTTATAAAGATTATCATTATGATTATGCGACTGGTGTTAAAACTGGTTATACTAATGCCGCTAAAGATTGTTTAATTGCAAGCGCTAAAAAAGATGATGTTGAATTTATAATTGTAGTTCTTGGTGCTGGTAATATAAATGGTAATCGTAAGACAAAATATTTAGATTGTAAAACTTTATTTGATTTTGCTTTTGATAATTATACAGCATATTATAAAAATTTGCAAGAAGAAAAAGAAAAAGAGAAGGAAAGAAAATTACAAGAGGAAAATATTTTGGCTTCTACTTCTGCTTCTGAAGCTTCTCAAACCAATGAAAATGGATTTATAAGAGGCTTATCTAAAATTATCGCATTTATTGCAATCATTCTTGCTTTAAGAATTTTATTTAAAAGACCTAAGAAAAAGAAAAATCATTATAAATATGGCGGTAAGAAAAGGGCTAAACATAAAGCTAGACATTAAAAAAGTAGCTTTGCTACTTTTTTAATGTCTATAATATTATTTTTAATAATAGATTATTCTCATACATTGTTTTACATATATATGATTTTTCTATTTTATTAATTGCTTCATTGTTTTCTATCATAGGTGCTGTTAAGCTAATTACTGCAAGTATCGCATATACCACAATAAATCCTTCTAATATACCATATATCGTTCCTCCGTGCTTTGTTGAATTGTTTTATTATTGGTATTTTTTCTATTATGCTTGCAAATATCTTTACAAATATCATTAGTACTCTTGCAACTAAGAATAAGCCTAGCCATGTTCCGAACTCTAACTATTGAAACTGCTATATTTTTTGCAATGTATTTTGAGCTTTCTTCTTTTATTCCATTTGTGTAATCTTCAATTGTTCCCATTAAATCTTTTGGCTTTTCTTCGTTTTCCTCTTTATCATATATCTTTTTTTCTATGGTTTGCTCTATGTTGGCTACTACATCTGTATTATTTATTATATAGTTTGATACTGGTGTATAGAGTATCAAAGCAATAATTAATGCTGAAAAAAATCCAATTATCCTTACGGCTACTTTAATTAACCCTCTTGTATATCCTAAAAATATACAAAGTGCTATTATTACTATTAGTATTAAATCTGCTATCATTAATTTTCCTCCTATCTAGTTTTTGTTAAAATGTAATTACTTTGATTCTATCTCTGTATATAATCCCTGCTACTGATGTTCCTAATACTAATTCTTTTATTTCTTGATTTGAAGTGTATTTCTTTTCTAGCCAACCATTTAGATTTATAAAATGCACTTCTGTGCCTACATTTATTGCTGCTACTTGATTGTTACTTACTACCTTTTTTACTGCACTATCTACTGTATATTTATTCTCAGTTTCTGTTATTATATTTGTTAATATAATATCTGTCTTTGAACTAAATAATCCTGTTTGTGTTTCTTCTGCCCTTATTACATAACTTTTTAAATTAATGTCTACTATTTGTGTACTTTTGCCAAATTCTATTAATTTACTGTCTTTATCTTCATGTATTATATGTATTTCATCGTCGTACATGCAAACTAATTGTCCTCTTTCTTGATACTTTATATCTATTATAGCCTTATTTGAATCCGCATTATATTTATATACTATTGAATTGGTCGTGTCTCCTTTGCTTGCTTTTTCTATTTCTACTATCTTTATACTAGATTCTATTAGTGCTCCTCCTATATTTACTTCTGCAATTGCTAGGTATTTTCCATCTATTGATACATCTACTCCAACTGCAATAGTTGATGCTAGATATGTTTTAAATAGTTCCTTTCCGCTTTTATTAAATGTAATTATTACACTTTTGTAGCTTGTTCCTTCTGTTATTATAGCAACATCTCTATTTTTATTGATATTTATTTTTTTTATTTTTCCTTCTACCTTATTTTCCCATTGTATTTTTCCGTTCTGACACTAAACATATCTTTTGTCCTCCTTTTTCTGCAATTAATAAATCTGTTCCATTTGAATTAAATATTGGATTACTTATTCCTATTTCTATTTCATTTATTTTTGAAGCATAATTATTGTATATTTCTAATTTTCCATTATATAATATTACAATATATTTATCATATGCATAAAAACTTTGTGCTTTGTCTGAATCTATTTCTATTGTTGCTACATCTTCTTCTGTAACTTCTTTTCTTAATATATTTATATTTATCCAGTCTCTTACTCCTTCATTTAACACATATGCTATTCCTATACTAATAACAACTATGACTGACACTATTACAGATACCATTATTATTTTATCTTTTAATTGCATTTTTCCTTTGAATTCTAAAATCTTCATATAATAAACCTTTCTGTTTTTGAAGTTATATGAATATTTTATAATATTTAATTAATTATTACAAGTTTATTTGCATTTTAAAATTAAAATTAATTGTATTATCCCTAATGCTCCAAAAATTGGATATATATTGTTTACCAAATTTGAAAATCCAAATAGTGATACAAATATCGATATTAAACAAATTAGTGCATTTATTCTTTTATATTGCCTTTTGTATTTTGCTACATTATTTAGAAATCCAAAGGCATCTGATATTGCAGTTGTAATTATTGCCCCAAGTATTATTAATCCATACAAGTATTTATAAATTGTTCCAAATAATCCACTTGCATATACTGCTGGAAGATCTATATTTCCTATTTCCGTAGGTATATTTAATAAAAGTAATATAATTATAAATGACAAAGTTATTATTATTATTCCTGTTATTATTGCAATCTTTGAAATGTCTTTTTTATCCTTTATATATTTTTTCATTGGGATTAATAGTGATATTAGTGTTATACAGTTATAGCTTGCATATAATATCGCTTTTGGAAACCACATTTGTGTATTTGCTATATTTTGCATTGTTCCTATTGTCCCAAAGCTTTTTAGTCCAAGTATCATTAAAAAAGTAATTATTGTTGGTATTAATATGGAATTTAAAATAAATATTCCTTTTATATTTTTGTTTAGAATTATATATGAAATTATGGCAATTATTATACTTGTATATATTTCATTTATTCCAAATTCTTGCTTAAAGTATGCTGAGAATCCTGCACACATGACAAAAAAAGATATTAGTAAAAATATATTTATTATTGTATTTAATATGACTTCTATATCTATCGTTCTATTATTCTTCTGTTTTATTGTTTTTTTTAATAGTTCGCCATATGTGTTTATATTATATTTTTTTATTATTTTTAATGTTTTATATATTGTATATGCTATTATTAATGCACTTACTATTATTCCTATTATACCTTTTGTTCCATATATATAGAAGAAAGTATATATTTCTTTTCCTGATGCAAATCCCGCACCTATTATTATTCCTATTATTACAAATATACAGTTTAGTATTCCCATAAAAAAGCTCCCCCTCAATAGTTTATTCTATGAGGGGGAATTTTATTTTTATTGAATAGGAAAAATCGCAGATTTTTGCTATTCAACAAAGTTAATTTACCTTGGGAAGTGCAATAATTGCGAAGCAATTTTGCACATGTGAACGTCGGAAGCTTTGCTTCCGTTAACGTCCAATTTTCTTATTATTTTTTTCTTCTTCTTAATTGCCATACTACTATTCCTATGATTACAATTAATATTGGTACTCCGAATATTATTGTCATTACAATATTGTTTTGTGTTTCTGTTGCTGTGTAATATACTACATCTATATTTTTTCTTATTGTTATTTGATCTTCTATTTCTGCTAAGTATGCAATCGTGTTTAGTACTATATCTTTATTATTATAGAAATTTATTGCTGATATTTGACTTGTTTGTACTATTATTGGTGCATCTGTTACAAATGAATTATTTGCATATATTACTAATTTTGATGTTGTTTCATCATTTATTTTCTTTTCTAATACTGCTCCTACTGTTTGTTCTCCTAATTCGTCGTTGTCTGTTGCAGACATTGTAGATATGCTTAAGTCTTTTCTATAAAAGGCTTTTTCTGATGTTTTAAGTATTTCTGTTTTTGTAACTCCTAGTTCTTCAAGTTTTGTATCCTCTGCAAATTTTAAGTTTCCTGCTCCTAATAACATTACTATTCCTTCTGATGTTAAATCTGCTGTTAATTCTGTTGCTGAAATATTTGGTAATATTATATCTGGTGATTGTGTTATCATTTTTGATGGATCTTGCTCTAAGATAATTCCATTTCGATTTGCTGTTGTTCCATATAAGTCAAGTATTGATTGTATATTAGGCATTTCTACTTCTGTTTCTAAGTAGTCATTAAGCCAAAGAATATTTCCGCCTTTATTTATATAGTCTTTTATTTTATTAGCTTCTAATTCCATAAAGTCCTTATTTGGCGATGCTATAACTATTGCTTCACAGTCTTCTGGCACTTTTTCTTCTACTAATAAGTCTAAGTTTTTTACTTCGTAATTTTCAACTTCTAAATATGTTTTTAGTCCTGTCATATGTGTGTTTATTGAGTATTCTTCATGTCCTGTTAGTGCATATATTTTAGTTGTTGTTCCAATAGATGATACAGATACTATTCCATTTGTAATTCTTTGTTCTGTCATGTCTATTGTTTTTCCTGTGTTATAATCATAAGTGTATAAATCATATTCTCCAATTATTTTGTGTTTATCTCCTGATAATATTAATATTGTATTGCTATTTTCTTCTATTTCATATTTAGATGCTAAATCCCTTCTATCCGTAACAGTTGTTGCTTCCATTGTTATATTTTCATTTATTTTCATGTATTGTTTTATTAAATCTCCGACACTGCTGTTTTCTATATATCCAAATAGGTAAATTTCTATTTTTTCATTTTCTGGTATTTTTGCTATTTGTTCTTTTGATGTATCTGTTAAAGAGTATAGCTTTTCTTCTGTTAAGTCTATATCTGTTATATTTAATTTGCTTAATCCTATATTAATTCCTATAAATACAGCAACAATTATTGCTATTAATAATATTGTTAAGCTTGTTTCTCTTAGCCATTTTAATTTTATACTTTCAAATATTTTCTTTATCTTTTCCACTTAATCTCGTCACCTCTTTTACTTTAGATTTTTTCTTCTCTGTAATGCAAGTATTGTAAGTATTGTAAACATTCCTGTTTGCATTAGTAATATTATAGTTTCTTTTATACCTATTATCCCTTCTGGGAATTTCTGGAATAAGCTTATTGGTGATAATATATACAAACCTTCAGATAGATTTGGTAAAAACCAACTTACTATTAATAATACTATTGTTGCAACTCCTGCTATTATTTGATTTTCTGTTAAGCTTGATATAAATAATCCAAAGGATATATATGACATTGTAAGTAATATAAATCCTAGTAACGTAGTTATTGTTTTTGTTATTCCTACAATTTCTCCTGCGAATATACAAAGTATTATATAGTACATTAATGAGAATATTTCTGTTATGATTATTACTACTAATGCTGCTAAAAATTTTCCTATTACAATTCCTGTTATACTCCTTGATGATGTAAGTAATAAAGTTTCTGTTCCATTTTTTCTTTCTGCTGCAAATGCTCCCATTGTAAGAAGTGCTATTGTAAATGTTAATAATTCACTTGTGTAATAAAATAGGCTTGAATATTCTACACTTCCCATACTATATGTATATATATAAAAGAAAAAACTTGACATTAGTAAAAATGCTCCTATAAATACATATCCTACTGGAGATAAAAAGTATGTTTTAACTTCTTTTTTTATTATTGCCCACATTATTTATCTCCTCCTTTTTTGTTTTGTTTGTTTTTTTGTTTTTCTTTCTTTATTTGTTCTTTTGTTTTGCTTGAGGTTTCTTTTTGCTTATCTATTAAGTCTATAAATACATCCTCTAAGCTTGTTTCTGCTTTTTTTAGTTCAAATATTGTCATTCCACTTTTTGCAAATTCTGCAAATACTTCTTTCCTTATGTCTTTGTCTCCTTTTGCTGATATACTATATTGCTTTGTTCCATCTGGAAGTGTTTTTAGTAGTGTTATTTCTTTTACATTTTCCATTTTCTTTACAGTTTCATTTATCTTGTTTTCTGTATCCTCAACTGTAACAAGTAATATATTGCCTCCTGCTTCTTTTTTCTCTAAGTTTTCTGGTGTATCTATTGCTATTAATTTTCCTTTATTTATTATTATAACTTTTTGGCATATTTGACTTACTTCTGATAGTATATGTGAACTTAATATCACTGTATGCTCTTTTCCTAATGATTTTATTAGGTTTCTTATTTGTGTTACTTGTTTTGGATCTAAGCCTACTGTTGGTTCATCTAATATTAATACTTTTGGATTTCCTACTAAGGCTCCTGCTAGACTAACACGTTGTCTATACCCTCTAGATAAATTTCTTATTAGTTTGTTTTGTACATCTTCTATATTTACTGCTTTGATTACTCTTTCTATTTCTATCTTTCTTTCTTTTCTTTTTACTCCTTTTAGCTCTGACATATAACTTACAAATTCTTTTGGAGTTAATTCATTATATAATGGTGTTGTTTCTGGCATATATCCTATTTCTCTTTTTGCTTTGTTTGCTTTTTTACTTACATTGTATCCATTTATTTCTACATGTCCATCTGTTGGCTCTATAACTCCTGTAATTATACTCATCGTTGTTGTTTTTCCTGCTCCATTTGGCCCTAGAAATCCGACAATTTCTCCTTCTTTCACTTCGAAGTTCATGTTATCTACGGCAACATAATTGCCATATTTTTTAGTAACATTTTCTACTTTAATCAAATGTTTCTCCTCCTTTTTTAATTATCGTTATTATATTATCATTACTTATAATCAATTTCAATATTTTTACATAAAATTCACAATTCTATATACGGAAACTTAATTTAGCTGAGTTTTTTGTCGCTTTTCATAAAAAGTTTTATTTTTTTGATTTTTTTGTTATAATTACCTGTATTCTCGCACTTTGGGAGTGTGTTTCTTTTACCTTATGAGTGTTTGGTATTTTGTTTTTAGTGTCTATATAATTTTATTAGTAACTTTGTATTAATTTAAATGGGGGAATTTTATATGAAAGATGATATTATAATTGGAAATAGAATACGAACTATTAGAGAATCTATTTCTTTAACTAGGGAACAATTTTCTGAGTTAATAGATATCTCTTCTTCATTTTTAAGCCAAATTGAAAGAGGAGATAAGTCTATGAGTATTGAAACTCTTATGATTATTTCTTCTAAAACTGGATATTCATGTGATTATATTTTATTTGGTGATACAACTCATACTAATTACATTAATAAAATTAATAGAATGGTTTCAAATAGTTCTGATGAAGTTGCAGAATTAATGTATAATGTTATTCGTCCTATTGCTAAATATCCTTTTTAATTACTAATTTTCTCTATTTTGGTATAAGCGCAGTGTTTTAATTACATATAATTTCCTATTTTGGGTTAAATCTAAAACTAAGTTTTTGTTGAGCTTCAACTAAAATTTACTTTTAGATTTAGCCTTTTAGTATTTGGATAATAGTTATTAACTTTTGCTTTATTATATTGTTAAAAAGTCAAGTGAGTATTTATATACAATGTTGCACTTGCAAATGAAATTTTCTTTAAAAAGTATTGATTAGAAAATTTTTGAGAAATTGTTGACATTTCATGGGTTCTGTGATATTATAATTTAGCATTAATTTTGGGTCAGTAGCTCAGTTGGATAGAGCACAGGCCTTCTAAGCCTGGGGTCGGGGGTTCGAATCCCTTCTGGCTCACCAAAACAACCTTATACGAACCATGTATGAGATAAACTTTGTCAATTTAAGGTTGACAAAGTTTTTGTTTTAATCTAAATAAAGGAGATTAAATACTATGAGTGAAAGTCAAAGACAAACATTAATGGATATAGCAAGTATTGCTTATAATTTAGATGAAGAAAGCCAAGCAAAAATGAAGAAAGTTGCTATAAGTCTATTAGATATGAAATTGATAGAAGTTATGCCAAATCTAACATTAAGTGAACTTGAAGAACTAGATCCAACAGAAAAATTAATGCTACTTAGAGAATTTTCATTGACTGAAGAACAAAGAAAAAAAGAGAAAGAAGAGGCAATCTCATTTGAGGAAGCTCTAAGGGAAGTAGGGTTGACGCTAGATGACTTACAAGATTAATATTAAGAAGAAAGCACAGAAATTTATAAGTAAACAAGATAAGAAACAACAACTAAGATTATATAAGGCAATATATAATTTACCTAATGGAGATATTAAACAATTAAAAGGATATAAAGAGACTTATAGATTAAGAGTCGGAGAATATCGAATAATTTTTGAATGGATAGAAAATGAAATAGTAATAGATGTGACAGATGCGGACAATAGAGGCGATATATACAAAAATTATTAAAGGTCATTGATACAGGAATAAAAGTTGCTTAAGATTATATAAAAAATGCTCAAGGGGTAGCTTGAGCATTTTTTATTGCATCATTCTTTCAAGATCTTCTTTACTAATATCGATTTTTTTGACAGCCACAAATTTATCAGGAAATTTTATTCCCATTGATATGCTTGCAGACATCCAATCAACACGTTCATCCATACAAATGAACAACTCATTATTGTAATAAGTCTTGAAATCGTTATGCGTAAAATTCTGGGTACCTCGATAAACGATGAAATAATCTTTTCCATCATTTATCTTTTTCTTGCCTGCTGGCAAAAATACTGGTGCACCATATTGTTTCAAATCCATCGCTACTATCTTGCCATCTTCGTCAAACCGATAGAATTTCGTATACTTACGTCTTTCTTCTGAATTTACAAATATGGGCACGCATACTGTAAAAGCACCAGGTTCCAAAATCTGTGAAATTACTCCATAGACTTTTAAAAACATACTTTGGGTACACTCCTTTCCATAGACAATTTTCTACCCAAAATCACCTATGAAGTTATGTTAATAATTATACTATCTTTTTATATTGATTTCAATACATTTTTTTAAGCTTTATTCAATTATAAAATTAATATCAAATAATTATATTAATATTCTTAAAACAAGACAACTTTCCAAAAAGTCAAGGTTCGTATTTATAAAGTTGTGGTTCACCAAGCATGGTCTTATACGAACCCGTATAATAAAAAACATTATCAGTATTTAAACTGGTAATGTTTTTTATTATACATTTTCATAGCATAATTATATAAATTTATTTTATATAAATCCCATATACATTATAATAGGTTGGTTGTACTGATGGTGTTGATGTAAAATCAAACTTTGTATCTTTTTTAGGTTCTATGTAATTACTATCAGCATAAGCTGGAGTTATTATCATAATTATGAATTGGACAACTAATAACAAACTAATACATATTAATCTTCTCATTTTCTGTTCCTTTTTTAAACTAATAAATATATAAATTATTTCTAATAAGTTTGCTATTATAAATAATAGGCTCACTCCATAATGTATTGTTGTAAAAGTACAAGTAACAAATTTTAAAAATATACATATTAGTATTATAAAATTTACTATACATATTATCAATAGCATAGCTTGTACTATGTTTTTCTTCATAAATGTACCTCCAAACTTAATATAATTTGTATATTATTACAATCATTCATTACTCCTCACTATATACTAAAACTTCCTCTAAGTTTTCATCCTCTAATAACGATCCTTTTATACTACCTGTTGTTATAATGTCAACTTGTTTTTCTAGCGCCTCTTCTAGTGCAAACTTTACTTCTACTATTTTGAATCCTCCAAGTACATCTTCTGTTCTAACAATAATATCAACATCACTATCTTTTTTCTGTTTTTTCTTTGCATAAGAGCCAAATATCCAAACATATGCTAAATTATACTTCTTAGCAATTGGTTTTATTTTTTCTTTCAATTTCTCTATTTCAGACATTATATCACCTCATTTAAAATATCTTGGCAAAATTCTTTTATTTTATCTATTTCTACTTCTGCAACATCCCATAATATAGATTTATCAATAGTTTCATAGTTATGTACAACTATGTCTCTCATTCCAGCAATATTTTTCCATGGAATTTGATTATATTTTGTTCTAAAATCTATTGATAACTTTTTAACTAATTCTCCTATTTGTGTAACTGGCGTTAATATAGCATTTTGATAAATACTATTATTTTCAAATTTTGAATAATCATTTCCAAAGAAATTTTTAGTATCGTTTATTATGTTGCAATGTTTTATAATTGACATTAACACCTTTTTAGTTCTTTCATCTATCATATATTAACTCTCCTTTATATTTAGAATTATAGCATATATATTTGCGTTACGCAAATAAAAACTTTGCCAATACTATTTTTGCTTTAAATATTGCATAAATAAGGAATTATTGCTATAATAAAAATATAACTTAAAACTTTGATAAATATTTATTATATAATCAGCCTTATAATAAAACAACTTTTCAAAAAGTCAAAGTTCGTATTTGCAAAGTTGTGGTTCACCAAATATGGTCTTATACGAACCCTTGTATAAGAAAAAGATAATAAGTATATTTTAGTATTATTTACTGAAAATAGACTTATTATCTTTTTAGATGTACTATTCTACATCAGGATTTTATCCTCAAAATCTGTATCCCAATCCTTAAAATGTGGTATACGTTTGGCAATAAGCTCTGCTTTGCTAAGTTCCCTACATTTCTCTTGAGTTATGTCCGGATCTTTCTCCACGAACTCTCTAAATTTTTTCTGCAAATGTTCCTCGTAAGTTTCATCATGACTGTAAAAAATCCCCATCTTGTTTTCACTCCTTTTTAATGTACAATCATAGGGTATATTTTTTATTAGATAAAACATCCTCTCATTGCCAAAAACTCTCTTGACAATTTTATATTTTGATACGAATATATTATAACATATTTTTTATAATTTTCTATAAAAGTAGTATAATTTTACTTAACCTCTAATACTATTATATGTAAATATATTGTATTGACATTTGAATTTTTGAATAAAGTTATTGCTAATTCTGAATTAATATAATATATATACATTGTTCAACTTTGATTTTTTCTACTATGATTTTGAAATTTTTGAAATTATTGACTTTTATAGAATAATATGTTATTATTTAGATACAATATAAATGTGTTTGACATGAGCAGTCATCACTAAAAGTCATATGTGTGTATCGCAACTACACGCATATTTTTTATACAAAAAAACAGGTCATACGCAACTTCTACCCCGTCGACTATGTATTTGTTACAATTAGTCTTTGTCCGATTGCTTATCTTGCCTTTGTTTCTCTTGTTGAAGTTTTAATTGTGTATTTCTGTCTTTCTCTATCATCAACAAATGTCCCCCTTTCCGTCTCTAGAAAAGACTAGCCTTTCTCTTTCGTCCAGGTTAACAATATATTATACTATTACTTTGTCCACTACAAGTGAACAAAGTAAATTTTTACAAATAAATTAAATTATTTTCTAAATAATTAACTGTCTATCCCTTTGAATAATAAACTCTATATCGTTATTTTACCATATTTGTTACTACATCTATGTCTTCTATATTTTCATAAGGCTCTATTTTAACATCATTGTTACTGTTAATTGTATGCTCACTTGTTTGTATTTTTTCTTCTACAATACATTTATTAAATATAAACATTTCTATCCATGTTACTTGTTTTTTATTTTCAGAAATAGGAACTGTGCTTAAATTTACTCTATATCCTAAACAATAACATGTAAAATCTATTCGTCCATTATTGAAATACATATCCTTGTACCATTTTGATAATACAAATATTGGTTCTTTTAGATGTGAGCATCTATAAAAATCAATACCAAAAATTATTAACCATAAGATTATTACTCCAATTAAAATTCTAATTACCCATTTTATACTTTTTTTCATATGTAACTTCTCCATAAATTATTTATTTGACTATTATAATATCATAAGATTATATACTTATCAATAAAACTTTATTACCTACCTTCACATTTTAATGCATTAATCTACAATTTTTGATACTTTAACATATTGTTTCTATTATTGTCGTATTTTAATAATATTATGTTGTCATAACCTCTTTATTTTCAATGTTTATAAACTTTCTTGATATTTTCCAATAATGTATTATTTTATAAGACAATTTTCTAATAAAATCAGATACTTTTTGTACCTTTATCAAATTTACAATAAAAAAGATAACATTTTTGTGTCATCTTTTATTATCTATTATTCTATTGCAGATTTTAATTCATCATAATTAATATTTAATACTTTACAAAAAGCAATAAGTTCAAAGTCCTTTATTATCATTTCTCCTTCTTTCATTCTTTTTAGTTCAGTAGTATCAATGTAAACCGCATGTAATTGTAGTTGCTTACAAAGTTCAACTTTTTTAAAATTTTGTTTTATTCTATAACTTTTTATTAAATTTCCTATAACATTACTTTTATTATTCTTGTACTTTTTCAAAGTTTTCCTCCATAATAAACCATTTTTATTGATTTTATTACACTCTTTTGTTAAAATATCGAGAGATCCTCGGTTTAAAATAATTCTAATATGAATAGAATCACATATTATTAGAACTCAAGACTATGTTGTTGCCCATGCTGGGCACACTAAAAAAAAGGAAGAACTCAAAAACAGAATTCTTCCTCTTTTTAGTATTCAAAACTAGGAAATTTAGTTGTTGTGCAAGTAGCTCTTAATATATCTGCTCTTATTTCTCTTTTTGATCAATAGAACAAAATTCAACAGCCTTTATTATATTCTCTATTGTACTCTCTTTGGAATATAAAGAGGAATTGCTTGTATATGTCCTTATTTTTGTAGTGCTAGGAATCCTATCGACTTCTGGTTCATCGACTGTCCTCCGTCTACTCGCTGCCTCCACAAAACGCTTCATTATTTTATTCATAAAATAGCCCCTTTCTAAGTTCTGGATACGAGATTACAAAATACCTTTACAATCATTTCTTCAAAGAACGCCTTCTTGCACCTATTTGCATTTTACCATATATAATATAAATTTACAACTAAAATTATTATTAGTGTAATTTAGTTTTGTTTATACAAATATAGCTTTTAATAATACTTTTATGTTATTTTCCTACTTCCTAGTTGCGAAAGAACCTCACGTGATGATTTATTTGCTAATTTAAATGTATGATTAATAAACTCTTCATCTATTTTATCACAATATGCATATTCTCTAATTATAACTGAGAAAAATGCATCTCCAGCCCCTGAAGTATCTATGGCATCGACTAAAATCTCTGGTTTTTTATCACATAATTTTATTTTACCATTTTCTTTATATAAAAACTTTGCCCCTTTTTTTCCATTAGTAATAACCAATAAATCTAAATCTAATAAATTAAAAAAATCTATTTCATTACATATTTTAAGCTTGTTAAATAAATAATTGCGTATGTTATTATTTATTTGGATAATATTAGCTTGTTTAAAAAAACTTATTAAATATTGATTTGTATAATATTCAATAAATTCTTCTGCTCCAACATCTAAACAAACCTTTTTGTTTTGTATTCTTTGTAGAAATTCATAATTTATAGCTTCAAACTTATCTAGAATTATATAAATTTCTTTATCTTCAAATTCCTTTGGAATATCTAAAGGTAAGTTATCTGAAAAATGCATTGTATTCTTATTTGTAATTGGAGAATACCAAGTATGTATAATATCATTCTCCCCTAAAGTTTCCTCATCTGGCAATAATATATTCATAACAGCTGTTGAAATATTATTATCTATCATTATATTATCTACATTAACTCCTGCTTTTTTTAAAGAATTGATTGCAATTTTTCCTTCTTCATCATTGCCACAACTCCCAAATGCGTAGCACTTTTCTCCTAATATACTTAAATTATATATATCATTCCAATTACATCCTCCACCATCTTGTTTTATTAACTTAAATTTACTATCATATATTTTATCTAGTATAATATCTGCATGCGATATGAAAATCTTGTCACTCATAACTTAACTCCATTTCTATATTAAATATAAATCAAGTATATGTTAGAAAATAAAAAAAGTCAATATAACAGATTTCTTGCAACAAAGTAGACATAAGATTAGTTTTGTGATATAATTATGTATATTTTTAAGATTTAAGAGGAGCAAAAAATGGATAAGAGAAAAGTTCTAAAATATGTTAATGCAAATGATAAAAATGATTTAAGAAGGATTTCTCAAGAAATAAATATGGATACAAAAGAAGGAAGAGCTGAAGCAAGAGCCATAGGTATTGCTTTATTAGAAGAAGTAGAAAGACAAAATGGGGCAGCTGGCTTTTCTGCACCACAATTAGGAAATTTTAAAAGAGTAATTGCAATAAAAACTTTTGAAGATAGAAAAACACAACTAGTCTTAGTCAATCCTGAAGTTATTCATGCACAAGGAGTATCAAAAGAGGAAGAAGGCTGCTTTTCAATAGATTATGATAATCATTATTATTGGACTTTTAAGGATAGACCATTTAGAATTACAGTAAAAGGTTTTGATTTAGAAGGAAATGAACTTATAATTCCTTTTTCTGTTGCTGATTCAATGATTTTTATGCATGAATATCAGCATTTATTTGGAGAATTAATAATAGACAATTTAGAGCATGATATAGATATTACGGAAAGTGAAACTAGAGAAACTGGAATTGTAAACTTAGAAAATCTACCACCAGAAGAATTAGATAGTGTAATTGTAGAATTTGGAAGTGAAGAAGAAAAATATAATTGGAAAAAGGCTCACCCAGAAAGAAAACGTGAAATAAAAGATAAAGGGAAAATTGATAATAAAGATTATATAATTTTCTCAGATAAGGATGGTACACTAGATTTAGAAACTGAAGATGCTTGTCAAAAATTAGGTGAAGCTATTTCTCTAATAGAAGGAAAAAGTAATGGATTATTTGTAATAACAACAGCAAGACCTGCTGGAGAAATTATAAAAATCTTAGAAGATAAAGGTATTTCTGTTCCAAAATACATTATTGGTGATAACGGATTTATATATGATACACAATCTGAAAAATATATAACTAAAGAAAGATTGCCTAAAAGCGATATGTTAAGCTTGATAAAGGATATGATGGATAAAGGACAAACAAGTAAAGATGAAATAGAGTTTAGCACAGGTGACGTTGTTGTTCTTCAAGATTGTCCATATACTGCAAATTCTAAAGCTTATGAAAGAAAACTAGGAACTAGAATATTTTCAAAAGACGTTATCCAAAGCTTGACTGATACTGACAAAGAACTTTTGAGCTTATCTTTTAGAGTTTCTTCTTCTCAAGCGATAGAGGAAATTAGAAATTATATAAAAACTAATAATTTAAATGTTCAATTAAATTATCAGTCTTTGGATGATGGCAATTTTTCTGTGGATTTGGCGCCTGCTGGAATACATAAGGCAACTTCTGTACTGAAACTTTCACAACTTGCACTTAATGGAGATAAATCTAGAGAAGATATTAGAGGACATTTTACTTGCATAGGTGATGGAACAAATGATATAACAATGCTGACTGCTGCTGTTGCTCATGGAAAAAATGCTGTTATAGCAGATAAGAATTCTTGTGAAAGTCAAGAACTAAGAAGTAGCTTAGATAAAAATATGAAACCATATCAGGAATTTGCAACTGGTGGTATTATAGAACTAGATGGCTTTGCAAATGATTACATATTAAGTATTGCTAGAGAAGAAGCAGAAAAATTAGCAAGCTCTGCAATTAGGAGAGCCGTAAGTGTTGCTACCAATTTATATGGTGAAATCCCAAGTGCTGAAGTTGGAAAACTTAGCAAGGAAAATGTACAGGAGAAAAGTTAATGAAAAATTTGTATAAACTAAATCCAAAGTCATATAAAGAAGGATATGATTTAATGAAAATGCTCTCTGAAGATGCTCAAAGAAAAATTCCTGATGAAATTTGGCAATTTCTAGAGGCGCATATGGATTTAAATCACAAAATCACAACTGAAGATATAGAAAAAAATAATTTACTAGAAGATACTAATTTGTTACTTGCAATTATTTATAAATCTTATTTGGCAAGTGAAGAAGAAAAAAGGATTATTAATGCAAAGGAAGCTTCTATTAAAATAAAAAAAGAAGAAATAGCCTATAAAAAATATAATCCTAATGATATTTTTAAAAATAGGAAAAAATCCTAACAAAAAAAGGCTCAAGTTGCTTTTAATGTAAACTTGAGTCTTTTTATTTTATTAATATTCTTTTTTCTTACAGATTTTTTTGTAACATTTTATTCATGTTACTTGTTTAACTCTTTTATGTATCTAACATCACAGGCAAAATGTCCTGTTTCAACTATTGGTTCATCAATTTTAATAAATCCATATTTTTCATAAAATTCCTGAGCAGCAATCATATTACTTAAAGTTTCTAGATAACACTTATCATAATATCTTTTTGCATATTCTAATGCCACTTCTATAAGCTTATGAGATGCACCTGTACCTCTTGTTTCTGGTAAACAGTACATTTTTTGTAATTCACATACCTTATCAGTCCCCTCCAGATTTCCAATGCCAACTCCTCCAATTATCTTTCCTTCTTCATTTTCTGCCACCCAATATTTGTTTCCTTCAGTATTATAAATTTCAGAAAATCTACCTAAATTAGGATCAGCCCAAGCTGTACCTTCATGATTTGCTCCAAATTCAATTAGACAAGTTCTAATTATTCTTTCGATTTCTTTATTATCTTTTGCCTCAATTTCTCTAATTTTAAATTGCATATTTTATCCTCCTCTAAAATCCTTATAATATTAATTATATTATTTCTTTTTTCTTGGTTTAGGTATTGGAGTTACTGCTTCTATTTTAGTTACAACCTTCTTACAAAAATCAGAATTGTCAATATCTAATATATAATGCTCTTTGGCTCCCTTGTACGGATACCCCGTTTCTGCGTTTTTCATCATTTCTTTTATATTTTCAATCTTCTTTACAAACGCATTATTATTACATACAATAATAACTGGCTTTTCATTAACATATACCATAAATTCTCCAAACATTTTCTTGTATCTAATATTTCCTATTCCATTTATTTGTTCACATACATATTCTATGTATTCATTTGTTGTTGACATTTCCTTCCTCCTTTTTATTTTCCAAAATTTCTTTAATAGCATTTTGTTTCTTAACTCTAGTTATGTTTGAACATTGTTAAATTACAATTAATTATACCATACCTTACTAAATATGGATATATAAATTTAAAATTAAATTTCCATAATTATATTATGTTGACAATTCTTTGTTAAAACTGTATAATTAATTTAACAGTTCTAAGTTGGAACTGACATTCGAAGGAGGTATTTTATATGAGTTCTTCTGGACGTAGGGAGCTCAAGAACTTTATTCTGTTCTTGGCGGCAGCCCGTTTTTACGGAATTCAGCCGTGCAAAGCTCGCCCCAAAAAGTCCAAGCGCATCTCTTTCGGTAAAAGTTGAAAGGAGAGGCAGGTCATCCTGCCTCTCGCTTTTTATTACATTATCAATTTTTCTATTAGTACATTATCAAAAAACAATTGCTCATTTTTAAAAGGATTTTCATTTATATAAATATTACCATTTTTATACTTTTTCTTTATTTCTTCATTATTTGTTAAAATAAGTTTCTTATTTCCTTTCCCATATTTTAACATTGCCTCTATTCCTTCGTCATCAAAAATATCGATATCTATATTCATATCTATAGCATAATTATATATTTTCTCATATAATTCCTCGTATTCCTCATTATCTGAATATATATCAATACTTTGGTATGGTATAAATATTGCATTTTTATCCTTTACTATATTAAAGTCATTTATTCTATCTATAAATACCAATTTTTTGCCCTTTATATTTTCAGTTAATTTAATTTCTATATTTATTTTATTTTCTTGCAATACTTTATTTATTATTTTCAAGATAAATTTATTTACTCCAAGCATTGTATCATCTATATTTATTTGTATATTTATGTTCTTTATTATAGCTAACATTGCAAGGTTCAAAACTATATATGGATTTCCATTACAAATATATGTAATTTCTGTATTTATATTTTCTATACTTTTTTCCTTATATGCTTCTATTATTTCCAATAATTTATTTATGTCTATTTTTGTTTTGCAATATTTAGCATCTATTTTTTCCATTTCCTTTAGTTCGTTTTTATTATCTAATATGTTTTTTTGAATTTTGCTAAACATTGCTTTATACAATATTTTTTCCATACTTTATTCTCTTTCTTTTCTAGATTTCTCAACACTTGCAATCGCTACATCAATTTCTTTTATATCTTCCACAGTATATCTCTCATTTTCTGAAGTTATCTCAAAATATCTTTTTATTGCTGAACCCCAATGCTTGCTATGTATTATTTTAGTTGCTTCTTCACTTTCTGACATTTCTCTTAAGAAAGTTCTATTTATTGCACCATTTTCTATTATTATGTCCATATTTTCGAAAAATTTATCAGTGTCCATTATGTAAGTTGCACTTCCGTAGGCGCTTACTCTTTTTCCTCCTCTTTTTTCATGCATCCTTTCTATTAAAATCTTTTCACTATTTGGAAGTAAGAATACTCTATGTCCATCTACAATCTCCTTATCTCTTGGTAAGAACTTTTTAGAATAGTCTTTATCTAATAGCGATATTAATTTCCATCTAGCATGTGGATCTGTAATAAACTCTCTTCCTCTTGTTCCTGTTCCTTGTCCTCTTGTACTTTGCACTTCTCCTACTCCTTCTGCCTTATAGCTTTCGCCTATTCCTAAAAAGTCCATTAATTCTTCTCTTGCGCTTATTTCCTCTTCTGTTTCTCCATCAAAAGTGCTATAAATCAAATCTAGCTTTTCTTCATAAGATAATTCTCCTCTCTTTAATACATCTTTTATAGCATCAATTGAAATAACTCTTTTAGCCACTAGTCCTTTCATATCTGTTGGTTTTATACTATTTTCTGATAGCATTTCTGTTAAATTGGCTCCCCAATCAGCTGCCGCTTCAAGTGAAATTATTCCAAATTGATATAATCCTTGTAATACATTATCTGTTAAATTTTCTTCAAATGAGCTAATTAACGTAAATGAAGCTTCTGCTATTTCCTCTTCTGATTTTCCATCTATATTTAATCTTTTATATAGTGTTGCATATCTACTAAATTTTTCCATAGTTTCTTTAGGATTAGTATTACTCTCGTCTAATACTGATAAATATAATTCTCTTACCTTTCTTCCTGTATCTGTTATTAGTCTTTGACGCTTTTCTTGTTCTTCAATACTTAAAAGTATATCTTGGTTAATTATACCTGCTTCAAAAAGTTCTACCATATCCTCATATCTTAATATTCCCTTTTTATTTATAAGAGAAAATAATTCTTGTGAACATTCTCCTCTAATATATAATGCTGGTTTTATTTCATCTTCTTCTATAACTTCTTTACTTATTAAAAAGAATATGTTTTCTTCTGAATTTTTTATTAAAGTTTCAAATTCTCCATCATTAATTACCATTACAGATAATATGTCGTCATCTTCTCCCATTAAGCTAGTTTCACCTGTTAGTATCCTCTCTTTTGCTGCAGCTATTTCCTCGCCTCTTATATACCTTCCGTCTTTAAATTTTTTTAGGCTTGTTTCGATATCTTTTACTGTATATGTAGAATCTTCTATTTTTACCCCTACTCCTTTATCAAGTACTCCTTTTATACTTTCTATTATCTGTCTTATTCCATTAACTGTGCCTTCTTTTCCTTCTTCTCTTATTTGTCCGTTGTCTTCAATAACACTACTTCTTAAAGAATTTTCTACATCTTCTTCTAATGCGCTTATTAATCTTATCCATGACAACATTAATAGCCTATTAAAATCTATATACCTATAATTTTGCTCAATTGCTTTTATCATACTTGTTCTTATTTCTGGACTTTGATATAAATTTTCCCCAGTGCCAACTGGAACATCACCTGTTTCAACCATTTCATCTAAGTTTATCTCTGGGTGAGTTTTTGCATAATTTTGTAGGGTATTCCAAGATATTTGATTTAAAATACCTCTTGCTATTTCTAAATCTCCTATACTACACATTATATCTTCTATTATTAGTCTTCCTACTATATTTTCAAGTCCAATTTCTTCTTTTATTTCTGCTAATCTTGCCTCTTGTTTTTTACTTGGTTTGTTCATATTATCTATGTTTTGTCCACTTCTTATACATTGTATAAGTCTAGTTGAATTTATAATTTTAAGTCTTATAAATTCTCCTTCAGCAATAGGTTCTACTACTGTAAAATCTCTATTTCCTATAAGTTCCATTGCAGCTTTTATTTTCGACTTTGTATGCTCTTTATCCTCTTTTGGACGTTCTACTAGGTTTTTTAGATCTCTTTGTGAATTATATAATCCTAATAATACCAATGTATATTTGTTTACTTTATCTCCCATTTTCTCTAAAGCTTCTCTTACTTCTGCTTTTCTATTTCTTGGTCCATTTATTCCTAGTTTATAGTTTCTATTTTGTATTTCTGCTAAGGTTTCTTCATATTCCCTCATCGTTGCCAAATCATTATTAAATATCATTTGTACATCTCTACCAACTAAATTTAAACCAACTGTTGATATTACTTCTTCTATTGTCATTTCTTCTATTTTTTTCATTTACTTCCTCCTATTCACACATATATTATTTTACCATTTTTTAGCACATTTTTCAAGTATTATGTCAACATTTTCATATATTTGTTTTACTTGTCATATATTTTCTAAAAGGAGTATAAAAATATGTTGAATTTCATTTGGCCAGTTTTTATAATAATTTCTTATATATATAGTGTATTTTCAGGACATATAGATGATATAAATAATAGTATATTTGACTCTTGTAAATCTGCTGTTGAACTTACAATTACCTTTTTTGGCACTATTACTTTATGGTGTGGAATAATGAAAATTTCTAGGGATAGTTCACTTTCACAAAAATTAGCAAAACTTCTTAGTCCTATTATTAGATTTTTATTTCCTGATATAAAAAAAGATTCGTCTACATATAATGAGATTTCCTTAAATATTATTGCTAACTTACTTGGTTTAGGAAATGCTGCAACTCCTCTCGGTTTAAAAGCAATGTCTTCTCTTCAAGAACAAAATCCTAACAAAAATATACTTAGTAATTCTATGGCAATGCTGATTTTACTGAATACAGCATCTCTTCAGCTAATCCCAACTACTGTTATAGCAATAAGGAGTTCTTTAAATTCTGCAAATCCTACTTCTATAATTGTTCCTGTATGGCTTTCTACTATATGTGCTGCTATTGCTGGGGTTAGTGCAGTCAAATTTTTCATAAAGCTTGGAAAATAGGAGGTATTTATATTGGCTATAATTAACTATATTTCGATAACAGCTGTTCCATTTGTTATATTTTTTATAATATCTTATGCATTATTAGAAAAAGTCAAGGTTTTTGATAGTTTTTTATCTGGTTGTTCTGAAGGTATAGAAACTGTTATTAAAATTTTCCCGACTCTTATTGGTTTATTTTTAGCAATTAGTGCTTTAAGAGCTTCTGGAATTTTAGATTTAATTTCTACTATTCTATCACCTTTATTAAATCTAATAAATTTTCCAACAGAAATTCTTCCTCTTGCTCTAATTCGTCCAATCTCTGGTAGTGCTTCTACTGCTGTTGCATTAAATATAATGGAAACCTATGGTGTTGATACAATCATTGGCTTTATCACTTCAACTATTATGGGCTCTACGGAAACAACGCTTTACACAATAGCAATCTATACAAGTGCTGTAAAAGTTAAAAAAACTAGATTTGTTTTGATTGCTGCAATAATTGCTGACATTGTACGGAATTCTTACCTCTGTCGTTTTTTGTCAGTTTTTGTCGTGAAGTTTTTATTGACTTTTTTGACTATATGGAGTATTATAAATTTAGTGAGTAAATTTATCACTTCAAAATTTTTTAATATCTATTAACATTACAAGCTTAGTTTTTTTATCACTTGTAATCAATCACTTAAATTTTTATTTAATTAATATTTATTAAAATAATATTTTATTTATTATATGAGTGTATCTAAACAACTCGTTTATTAATTGTATTCTTTTTACATCCATATATAATACTATGTTTTTATTCTTGTAGAGGTTTTAGGAATCCCTTCTTAATTCTTCGTGCCCCCATATTTTTTATAACGAAGAATGGCCTCTACAACATTAGCCTCCTAAATGGAGTTATATATCTAACTTTACAGGAGTTCTAAACTCCTGTATTTCTTTTAATTATGTAAAAATTTTTATTGATTATTACCCTAATTTATGTTATGATTAATATGTTAAAACTTTAATAATGAGGTAACTTTACACTATTACAAAAGGAGGAATTATTATGATCAAATCAACTGGTATAATCAGAAAAGTTGATGAACTTGGTAGAATTGTTATTCCTATGGAACTTAGAACTAAACTAGGAATTCAAGAAAAAGATCCTATCGAAATATTTGTTGATGGTTCTTCAATTATATTAAAAAAATATAATCCTAATTGTATTTTTTGTGGAAGCAGTAGAGATTTATTTTCTTATAACGATTCTTTAATTTGTTCTAAATGTAAAAACAAAATTGCACACTTAGGAGAAGACGTTTTATAATAACCTTGTTGTTGCAAAATAGGTATAAAAAAAGATACGTTCGCTTTCGTATCTTTTTTTATTAAATATCAAAAATCACAGATTTTTGATATTTAATAAGGTTAAGTTACCTTGGGCTGTGCATATTTGCGAGGCAAAATGCACATGTGGCGTAGCCACTTTTCTTATATAAATTTTTTATATATCTCATCTTTTTTTACTTTTCTATCTTTTGCAATCTGTTTTATAATATCCTTTTTACTATATCCAAATTTTTCATAATATTTATAATGCTCTTCTATCGTCATTTCATCAAATACATTTTCTTTTTCTTTTTCTGCTTTATCTATTATAATAACAAATTCACCCTTCGGCTCTTTTAATTTTTCTAAAAGTTCTTCTGCTGTGCCAGTTATATACTCCTCATGAATTTTTGTTATTTCTCTTGCTAAAACTATTTTTCTTTTGTCAGTTACTTCTTTTAAATCTTTTAAAGTTTCCATAATTTTATGTGGAGCCTCATATAATATTGCTGTATTCCTTATTTCCCTAAGTTCGTTTAATTTTTCTTTTCTAGTTTTTTTATTTAATGGTAAAAATCCTAAAAATGTAAATTCTTTTGCATCTATCCCAGATGCAATTAAACCAGAAATTAATGCACATGCTCCTGGAATTGGAATAACCTTTATATTTTCTTCTAATGCTCTTTTTACAATTTCCTCCCCTGGATCTGAGATAACTGGAGTCCCTGCATCAGAAACTAAAGCTATATTTTTTCCTTCTTTTACTTTATTTATTATATCCTCTTTTTTATCAGTTGTACTATGTCTATGAAAACTTATCAAAGGTTTACTTACTTCTAAATGATTTAATAATTTTAAGGTTTGTCTAGTATCTTCTGCAACTATTATATCTACTTCTTTTAGAATTCTAATTGCTCTTAAAGTTATATCCTCTAAATTTCCTATTGGTGTTGCAACTAAATATATTATTCCTTGCATATCTTTCTCCTTTTAAATTTTATTATATATCCTTAAAACCTCTTCTGTATAATTTCCATTTTCCTCGTATATATATAATGGAGTATCTACTTTTAAATATCTATTAGCATTTTTTGTTGCTTTTACTAAAATCATTGTTGGCTTACTATTTATTTTAGAATAGACCATTCTTAATACTTTTGGTTCTAGTTTATATTTTCTACAATATTCAAAAATATCAACAAGTCTTTCAGGTTTATTTACCATATATAATGAACCTTTATCTTTTAATGCTTTACTTGATGTTTTTATAAAATCTTCTAAATTTGCTTTAATTTCATGCCTCGAAATTAATTTTATATTATTATCATTTGTTAATCCTGTATTTTTTTCTTTATATGGTGGATTTGTTATAACTGCATCAAATTCTAAGTTATAATTCAAATCTTTTACATTCGAGTTTATTATTTCAATTCTTTCTTCTAATTTGTTCAATTTAACACTTCTTCTTGCCATGTCTGCAACTTCTTCTTGTACTTCTATTCCTATTATCTTTGAGTTTTCTACCTTCTCTGATAAAAGAATCGCTAAAATTCCTGTTCCTGTTCCTAAATCTAATATTCTACTATTTTTATGTATTTCTTTAGCAAATCCTGAAAGTAATATACTATCTATTCCAAAACAGAACCAGTCTGGTTTTTGAATTATCTTTAAATTTTTTAATTGTAAATCATCTATTCTTTCATTATTCTTTAATTCCATTGTAACTCTTTCCTTTAATTTTCATATAGTATATTATATACTAATTTTACATAAATTTAAAGGACTTTAAGAAATAAACTTAGTAATGTTACAATTAAAATCTATATAAATTAAACGCCCATGCAAGGGGATTAATTAATAATCACATTGCTTAATCTTAACAGTAACATATTAAATCGAAATGGAGTGAATATATATATGGACAATAATATTTTTAATTCAAGGGGAAATCAAAAAAACGAAAAAAAGAAAAAATTTGATTTCAAAGCAAAAAAAGAAAAAACCCTAGCTTCCCTAAATGAAGTTGAGAATTTTCTTTTTAATTATAAACATTTTATGAGATATGTAAAACTATATAAATTCTTTAGATAATATGAACTAATCTTGCCTTGCAAACTCTTGGCTAAGCCCTACATCCCCTATCTTTTTGTTTTCTTCTCCATCTATTAATATTTTCACAAAACTAACTTCGTTTAATTCTGTAAGCGTATTTACTATTGAATAAATACAAAGCTCTATTTGTTTTGTTTCTCCATTTTGATTGTCTACAAACTCCTTTGATAAATCAAGCTCTACCACGCCATTTTTTAATACTGCATTATTTATCTTTGTTCCATCAGGTATTATTTTTGCTAATTTCTCATTTTTAGGTCCATCTATTAAAAATTGCACTAACATTTTATATGGATCTTTTATTAGCTCTTTTGCATCAATCTTTCTTGCTTCTGGAGCTAAAGTAGAAGTTTCTGAATTTACAAAATAAAGTGAAATCATAGTTTCCCTCTCTTGTTCTTCTGTCATTTCTTCTAATGGAGTAATCTCTGAAACTTCCTCGTTTTTATTTTCTTGCTTCTTATATACTAAAACTCCTATAACAACTATAAATATTATAAAAATTAGCATTAACAATATTTTCTTTTTATTCATTTTTTAAATCATTCCTCCCTTAAAAATTTATATTTAAGTATATTTAGCTTTAGGACAAATTATGAATATTTTTATCACTTTATTTCTTTACAATATTTTCCCTAATGCTTCTTTCCGTATCTTATTAAGGAGTAACTGGACTTTTTTTACATTGACAAATTTAAAATTTACGTATACAATAATAATTACATAAATATAATGTTTAAGGAGATATTTATATGGATAATGAAAAATTATTACACGTTGGTTTAGACGTTGGTTCAACCACTGTAAAAATTGTTGTTATGAATGATAATTTAGAAACTATATATACATCCTATGAAAGGCATTTTTCTGATACAAAAAATACTGTATGTAAAGTACTAGACGAACTTGCTGATAAATACCCTAATAATGAATTTACTATCGCATTAACAGGTTCTGGTGCAATGTCTGCAGCAAAATTCTTGGATCTTCCTTTTATTCAAGAAGTAGTTTCTTGCAAACGTGCTGTTGAAAAATACATCCCTCAAACTGATGTAGTAATTGAGCTTGGAGGAGAAGATGCAAAAATAATATATTTTGATAAATTTGTTGAACAACGTATGAATGGAACTTGTGCTGGTGGAACAGGAGCCTTTTTAGATCAAATGGCAAGTCTTTTACATACGGATACAGCAGGTTTAAACGAACTTGCAAAAAATTATAAAACTATATATCCAATTGCTTCTCGTTGTGGTGTTTTTGCAAAGACTGATGTTCAACCACTTATAAATGAAGGTGCTGCCAAAGAAGATATTGCAGTATCTATTTTCCAAGCAGTTGTAAATCAAACAATTAGTGGGCTTGCTTGTGGAAGACCTATAAGAGGAAATATTGCTTTTTTGGGTGGGCCTTTAAATTATTTATCTGAACTAAGAAAAAGGTTTATAGAAACTTTAAATTTAACACCTGACGAAACCATAGTACCTAATGAAGCTCATTTATTAGTTGCAAAAGGTTCTGCTTTGGATTCATTAAATAGAAACCCAATTTCCGTACAAAAATTGAAAAGTAAAATAGAAGTATTAAGAAATTCTCAAGACACAACTACAAAACCTCTTTCTCCTCTTTTTTCAATTGATGCTGAATATGAGGATTTTAAAGAAAGACATTCAAAAGCAAAAGTAAAAAGAAAAGATTTAAAAGATTTTTCTGGAGATTGCTTTATAGGAATTGACGCTGGTTCTACAACCACAAAACTTGCAATAATAGATAATGAAGGTGCTCTTCTTTATTCTATATATAGAAGTAATGAAGGTGATCCTTTAAGAAGTGTCATAGACATGCTAAAAGAAGTGTACACTGTATTACCAAAAACAGCAAAGATACGTTATGCAGGTGTTACAGGTTATGGAGAAAAATTAGTCCAAACTGCTTTAAATGTAGACTTAAATGAAATAGAAACTATTGCACATTATAGGGCTGCTTCTGAATTTATGCCTGATGTAACCAGTATTGTTGATATTGGTGGACAAGACATGAAATACATAAGATTAAAAAATGGCGCTATTGATAATATTATGCTTAACGAGGCATGTTCCTCTGGCTGTGGTTCTTTTATTGAAACTTTTGCAAAAAGTTTAAATCTTTCAATAGAAGATTTCGTACAAGAAGCATTAATATCACGTAGGCCAGTTGATTTAGGTTCTAGATGTACAGTATTTATGAATTCAAAAATTAAACAATCTCAAAAAGAAGGTTATTCCGTAGGAGATATTTCAGCTGGATTATCTATTTCCGTAATAAAAAACGCTATTCAAAAGGTTATGAAAATAAGAGATCCAGAAACCTTAGGAAATAACATTGTTGTTCAAGGTGGAACTTTCTATAATGATGCTGTTTTACGTAGCTTTGAACTTATTGTTAGAAAAAATGTAGTAAGACCTGATATAGCTGGGCTTATGGGTGCATATGGTGTTGCTCTTTTAAGTAAAGAACAATATGAAGCAAATCTTGATATGGAATACATATCTACATTAGCTACATTAGAAGATTTAGATAAATTAGATATAAAAATAACACACACAAGATGTAATGGTTGTGAAAATCATTGTCAATTAACTATAAACAAATTTAATAATGGTAAAACTCATATTTCTGGAAATAGATGTGAACGTGGTGCTGGTATTGTTACTGGAAATTCTGAATTACCTAATTTAGTAAAATATAAAGCTGAAAGAATATTTGGATATGACCCCTTATCTCTTGATAAAGCTCCACGCGGAGTTATTGGAATTCCTAGAGTTTTAAATATGTACGAGGACTATCCTTTCTGGTTCACATTTTTTACAAAATTAGGATTTAGAGTTATCCTTTCTGAAAAAAGTACTAGAAAGACATATGAAAAAGGTATGGAATCTATGCCTTCTGAATCAGTTTGTTATCCAGCTAAACTTTCGCATGGACATATTATGAGTTTAATATCTTCTGGTATTAAAACTATATTTTATCCTTGTATACCTTATTCAAGAAAAGAAAATGAAGGTGCTGATAACAAATATAATTGTCCTATCGTTATTTCTTATTCAGAAGTTATAAAAAATAATGTTGAAGAAATAAAGGATATTAAGTTTATAAATCCATTTTTACCATTTGATACTAAGAACTTAGTTAAGAAAGTATTAGAATTAGACGAATTCTCAGAGTATAACTTTAATAAAAAAGAGCTTACGGAAGCTGCAATTGCAGCCGAAAATGAATATCAAAAATGTAAAAAAGATATTCAAGACAAAGCAACTGAAAGTTTAAAGTACATGGAAGAAAATAACTTAAAAGGTATAGTACTTGCAGGACGTCCATATCATGTAGATTCTGAAATTAATCATGGTATAGATACTTTAATTACTGGACTTGGACTTTGCGTTTTAACTGAAGATTCTATTGCAAAAGATGTTCAAGTTAAAAGGCCTCTTAGAGTTGTTGATCAATGGGTATTTCATAGTAGATTATATGCTGCTGCTGAATTTGTTGGAAAGCACGATAATTTGGAGCTTGTACAATTAAATTCTTTTGGTTGTGGTGTTGACGCTGTAACAACTGATCAAGTTGAAGAAATTTTATCAAGCTATAATAAAATGTATACTTTAATAAAAATAGATGAAGTTAATAACTTGGGAGCTGTGCGTATACGTATACGTTCTTTACTTGCAAGTATCAATAAACGTTTAGAAGAAAAGAAAAAAGAAAATTGTGTGTCATGTGAAACATTAGGGAATTATGAAATACACAAAATTCCTTTCACTAAAGAAATGAGGAAAGATTACACTATCTTAATACCTCAAATGGCACCTATACATTTTGAACTTATTGAAGCTGCTGTAAAATCTTCTGGATATAATGTCGTTCTTTTGGATAAATGTACGCAAAAAACTGTTGAAACTGGATTAAAATATGTTAATAATGATGCATGTTATCCTTCAATTTTAACTACTGGACAAATGATAGAAGCTTTACAGTCTGGAAAATATGATGTAAATAAAACCGCTCTTATAATGTCACAAACTGGCGGTGGTTGTAGAGCTACAAACTATATTGGATTTATAAGAAAAGCTCTAAAAGATGCTGGATTTCCACAAGTTCCAGTTATATCATTTAATATAGTAGGTATGGAAAAAAATCCTGGTTTCAAAATAACAATACCATTAATGGAAAAGCTATTAAAATCGGTAGTTTATGGGGATTTATTTCAAAAATTATTATTAAAAAATAGAGTATATGAAGTAAACAAAGGTGAAACTCAAAAATTGTATGAGAAATGGCTTGAAAAGTCTAAATCCCTAGTGCAAAATTCAAATTCAAAACAATTTAAACAAAGTATTTATGATATGGTAAATGACTTCGAAAAAATAGAACTTGATACTTCTATTCAAAAACCTAAGGTTGGAGTAGTTGGAGAAATATTAATTAAATATCACCCTTTTGGAAACAACTTTGTAATTGATGTTTTAGAAAATGAAGGTGCTGAAGTTATAATGCCTGATTTTATGGGATTTATAAAGTTTATGGCTACACATAAAATAACATTTAATGCTTTACTTAATACTGATAAAACAAAAGCAAAAATATTCAAAATGGCATTAAAATTAATAGATATTTTTGAAAAAGACTTAAAAATTGCTTTAAGTAATTCTTCAAAAAACTATCTTCTACCTTGTGACATATGGCACTTAGAGGAAAAAGTAAAAGATATATTATCTATTGGAAATCAAACTGGTGAAGGTTGGTTCTTAACTGCCGAAATGATAGAATACATAGAAAATGGAATTCCTAACATTGTATGCGTTCAACCATTTGCATGCTTACCAAATCATGTTGTAGGAAAAGGAGTAATAAAAACTATACGTTCAAAATTCCCTGATGCCAATATTTCTCCAGTTGATTATGATCCAGGTGCAAGTGAAGCTAACCAAACAAATAGATTGAAATTACTTATTACGGTTGCAAAAGACAATTTGAAAAAACAAGTAGCTTCTAATAAAGAAAATGAAGAACTAGAAATATCTAATAAAGATAAAGATTTAATTCTTAAATAATAATAAATTTTATAAAAAAATAATAATGGTTTTAAAAACTGTTATTATTTTTTTATTGTATAGGAAATCAACTTTTATTCTGACCCTATATAGATTTTTCTGTATACAACAAGGTTAATTTACCTTAGACCGTGCAATAATTGCGAAGCAATTTTGCACATGTGTGCGTGATTTTAGTCTATCTTGCTGTAAATTGCAACAACTAATTTTTAATTAATATAATTTATTTTCATTGTCAAATTGTATATTTTTATTTTTATATTTTTCTTGTTTTTTATTCAAAAACTTTTAAAACACTCTCTGTTGATTTTGTTAAATACAAAAAGTTATTTTGAAATTATATTTTTTATTTTTTAAATATAATTTTCATTTTACTTTTATTTGTAATTTTTTTATTCTTCTAAATTTCTCTCTTTAATTAAATTCTTAAATTGAAATTTTTATTAGTTTTTTGTCTTTTTGTTTGCTCGTGAATTTGAATTTAAAATTATTAATTTTGTTTTAAAAAAATTTAGTTTTACTTTTTCAATTACAAATTTTATTTTCTTAAAATAATTTTTACTTTTTCATTTTCTCAATTTTATCATTCAAATTTTTTTACTTATAAAATTATTTTTTCAAGTTCTAAAATCTCTTTTAAATGTTATTAATATTAACTGTAAATATCTGGTAATTATTTTAGTTCGTTTTAATTTGTTTTTTTATATATGTTTTTATTAAATTTTCATTTTTATAATTTTCTTATTCAATTTTATAAAATCTTAAGTTCCAAAATATAAAAAAACTTTACTTCGTATCCTACAAAAATTTTTTATAATTTTTGTATTTTCCTTTCAAAATTTTCGTTTAACTTTTATTTAATTTTAATATTTTTTTATGAATTTTTTTATAATTTTCACCATTTTTTCGTATTTTTTAAGCAATTTTACTCCTAAATTTATATGTATACATAATTTGCTTATATTGTTTGTTTTAACTTCTCTATTTTTTTGCGTTTTTTTAGTACTTTATTATTTAATTTTACTATTTTTAGCTGTTTTTTCCTTCCATTTTTTAGCAAAAAGTTATCCACATGTCTTTTCATTTTATTAGGGACTACTCTGGTTTTTCTATATATTTATTTAAGTTTAACGAAAAATTATATTTTTTAGACATAAACATTTTTTCTTGGAACTTTAGTTTTGTATTTTTTAGTTTTTCCATAATTTTTTAAGTTTACATTTTGGCTTTTTTCTTTATTTTTTTCTTGATTTTTTATATATTTTTCTATTTTTCCCTTTTTTAATCATTTTTTATTATATTTAATTCTTTTCAGTTTTCTTAGACTTTTTCACTTACATTTTTTTCCAATCAATTTGAACTTATTTTTTACTTTTTCTATTAAATATTTTATACTATTCTTTTTTATTTATCCTTTTTTACTTTTCTTTTATAAATTTTCCTTTAAAATTTCAGCTTTAACTTTTTACATTTTTGATATAACTTTTTTAAAAAAATTTTTCTATTTTTTAACTTAAAATTTTTTATTATATAAAATTATTTTTTATCTTTAAAATTAAATTTTGTTTTTCTTAAAACTAATTTCTAAATTTAAAATTTATATTCTAAAATTTTTCTTTTTATTTTTTTGTATTTATCTATTTCTTAAAAAAATTTTTTTGACTTTTAATTTTTCTTTTTTTAATTTTTTCACTTGTCAAATTGTATATTTGAATTTTATAATTTTGTAACATAATATTTAAAATTTTTTAAACAAAAAAAATTTTTCTTTTTAATTTTTCTTTTTTTAATTTTTTAGTTTTGAAAAAATTTTATAAAATTATATTTACTTTTTAATTTTTCAATAACAATTTTTTTATTTAATTTTTTTTGATTTTTATTTTGAAATTAATTTTTTAAAGCCTTCCTTTTTGTCTTTTTGTTTTATGCTAATTTTAAAATAAATTTACTATTAAAAATATTTTTTCTTTTTTTAGATTTATATTTTAATCTTTAAAAATTTTTTTATAAATTTATATTTTTATAATTATTATTTATATAAATTTATTGTAATCTTCTTAATACTTTCTGTTGTCTTTTTGGTTATGTGATTTATTTCTAAAAAATTATGTTTAAAATCTTTTTATTAAAAAAGATAACTTTTAAAATTTATTTTCTTATTTTATTTATTCATATTTTATTTTAATATTTTATATATTATAATTATAAGTTTTAAAATTAACTTTTATCATTAAATAATAATTTTTCAAAAAAATAATTATTTACCTTTTTATTATAAAATAATTCTATAAAATACTTTTATAAAATAAATAAAATTAAATTAATTATTTTAATTTTATTTTCCTATTTTTTCTTTTAATATTTTGCTTTATTATATTCAATTATTTTATAATATTTTTATTTTAATATTTATTTTAAAATTATAATTATTTTTTATTTGATTTTATAATAAATTTTAGTCAATCATATATACTGCTCTACCTGCTCTAGCTGTATATTTATTCTATATTTTTTAATTGTTTTTATTTATTATATTTTTACTTTTATTTATTTTATATTAGTTATATTTATTCTTTAATTTTTTTATTATATCTTTTTTTAATTACTGTACTATTTTATAATTATTATATTTTTATAAATCAATTTTTTTATTTATATTTGTCAGAAATATTTTTTATAAAATAAATATATGATTACTTTTATTAAATTAAACTTATATAAATTATTTTTACTTTTATAATTTTTAAAAAAAATTTATAAAAGATTTGAAGAAAATATATCTTATTATTTTTTGTTATTTTTAAAAAAGTAATTTTTTATAAAAACACTTCATTAAATATTTGTCAAATTGTATTGTCATAAATTGATTCTAATTTTTCATTTTTTGATACTTAATTTTTTACTATAAATTTTTTAATTATCTTATCTAAAAAAATTTTATTAAAATTTAAAATTATTTTTTCTATTTTATAAAATGAAAAAATTTTTTAACATTCTTTTTCTATTTTAATTTTAAAATTAACTTCTTTTCTTTTTGTCTTTTTGTATTTATTAAAATATTAATTTTATTTTTTAATTTTTTATTTTATAATTTATTTTTTTACACTACAAAAAAATTTTTTCTATTTGAAATTTTTATTTTTAAAAATTAAAATTTTGGAAAATTATTTTTTATTTCATCTGATAACCTATTTAATTTTATAAATTTTGTTTTTTTAATTTTAAATATTTTTAATTTTATAAAATTATTTGTTTTTATTTTTTTATAATTCAAGATTATTTTTTATAAATTTAAATTTTATAATTTATAATCTTTTTTACTTTATTTGGCATTTCCTTTTTTTGTAAATTTTATTTATTTATTTTTAATAACAATCTTCTTTATATTTTTAATTTTATATATTTATTTTTAATAATATAATTATCTATTTTATTAATTTCTTTATATTTTTTTATTATTTATTTTGATTTTTTATTGGTATTTTTTATATTTTTTAATTGTAAACATAATGTACTTATTTCGTTTTTACTTTTTTTCACTTTTATGTGTTAAATTTCCTTAATTTTAAAATTTTTTATATCTTTTTATCTACTTTTAGAACCAATTTACCTTTAAAAAGTTATCCACACTGTACTAAAAGATACTAGGGACAACTATACTTTTTTGATATTTTTCACATTTTTTTTGAATTTCTAGTGTCCTTTTTTTAATTCATCTCATTGTATAGGAAATTTGTTTTGTTTTTATTCCTAAATTTATAATATTTTTAGTTTACTTTTTCCATAACTTTTTTTATTTTATTATACTTTTACTCTTTATTTTTAATTATTTTAATTTTTTTATTATTTATCCCTTAATTAAATTTTTTAATTTCATTTTTCTATATTTGTAATTATATTTTTAGATGTTTTTTATTAGTTTAAATCATAATTTTTTTATATACTTATTTTGCAATTAATTATTTCTATTTTATATGTTATTATTTTATTTGACTTATTTTTTTATATTACTTTTTAAAAAAATTATTTTATTAATTAATCTTATAAATTTAATTTTTATTTTTTAAATAATTAATCTATTTTTTATATTTTCGTTTTTAATTTTATTAAAAAAATTTCTTTCCCTGGAATTTTTTATTTTCTCTCTTTAAATTCAATATAAAAAAATTAAAGAATAAATTTCTCATTTTACTTTTTTATATTTAAATTTTTATTAATATATCTGCTTGCCAAAAAGTATATTTTTAGTAGGTAGTTTTTATTATTTGTTTTTTATCTAAGATTTATTTTTTATTTATCAAAATATTATTTTTATATTTAGATTTTATAATTTTTTGTAATTTTTATTTTATATTTGGATTTTAATTTTTTTATTCACTTTTTATTTTTAATATTTTATTTTTATTTTAATATTCTGTACTTGTCTTTTTGTAATAAATTTATTTTTGATCGTTATTCTTTCTTTTTTAAAATTTTCACTTTTAAATTATAACTTCATTTTTTAAAATAAATTTTATTAATAAACTATTTCTACTTGAAAATTTTATTTTCATTTTTATAATTCTTATCTTAATTTTATATAATTTATTTTTTCATAAATATTTTATATTGAATTTTGGATTTATTTTTATTTACAAAATTTTTGTTATATTTTATTTTTACTTTTATAATTTTAAAAAAATTTATAAAAGATTTAAAAAAATTTATCTTATTATTTTTTTAAGTAATTCTTTATAAAAACACTTGATAAATATTTGTCAAATTGTATTATTAAAAATTAATGCTAGTTTAAAATTTTTTACTATAATTTTTTAATTATCTTCTTAAAAAAATTTTTGTTAAAATTTTAAAATTATTTTTTCTATTTTATAAAATAGAAAAAATTTTTAACTTTCTTTTCAATTTTGATTTTTTAAATCAATCGCTTTATTTTTTGTCTTTTTGTGTTCTCTAAAACATTTGCATTATTTTTTATTTTATAATTTATTTTTTTGTACTGTCAAAAAAATTTTTATTTTTGAAATTTTATTTTTTATAATTAAACTTTTTGAAATTATTTTTTATTTCATCTGATAGTTTATTTAATTTTATAAATTTTGTTTTTTAATTTTAATTTTATAAATTTATTTGTTTTCATTTTTTATAATTTAAGATTATTTTTTATAAATTTAAATTTTAAAATTATAATATTAAATTTATTAATATTATTTTTACTTTATTTGGCATTTCTTTTCTTTGCAAATTTTATTCATTTATTTTTAATAGTAATCTTTTTTATATTTTTAATTTTATATGTTTATTTTTAATAATATAATTATTCATTTTATTAAATTTTTTACATTTTTTTATTATTTATTTCGATTTTTTATTGGTATTTTTTATAATTTTCATTTGTAGACATAATGTGCTTATTTTGTTTTTACTTTTTTTCAGTTTTATATGTTAAATTTCCTTAATTTTTAAATTTTTTTATATCTTTTTATCTATCTTTAGATCCAATTTTTCTTTAAAAAGTTATCCACACTGTACTAAAAAATACTAGGGACCACTATGATTTTTTGATATTTTTCCCGTTTTTTTTGAATTTCTAGTGTCTTTTTTTTATTCATCTCATTTTTCAGAACATTTATTTTGTTTTTATGTCTAATTTTATAATATTTTTAGTTTACTTTTTATATAACTTTTTTTATTTTATTATACTTTTACTATTTATTTTTAATTATTTAATTTTTTTTATTATTTATCACTTAATTAAATTCTTTTATTGCATTTTTCTATATTTATAATTATATTTTTACTTACTCTTTAAATAGGTTTTAATCATAATTTTGTTATATACTTATTTTACAATTAATTATTTCCTTTTTATATATTATTAATTTATTTAACTTGATTTTTTATATTATTTTTTTAAAAAATTATTTTATTTTTTTATCTTATTCATTAATCTTATAAATTTAATTTTTAATTTTTTAATAATTAATCTTTTGTTATATTTAATTTTATTAAAAAATTTCTGTCACTTAAATTTTTTATTTTCTCTCTTTAAATTCAAATAAAAAATAAAAGTATAAATTCTCTATTTTACTTTTTTATATTTAAATTTTTATCAATATATTCGCTTGTCAAAAAGTATATTTTTTAGTGAGTTATTTTTATTATTTTCTTTTTATATAAGATTTATTTTTTTATTTATTAAAATATTATTTTATATTTTGACTTTATAATTTTTCCTATTTTTATTTTATATTTGGATTTTAATTTTTTTATTCACTTTCTATTTTTAATTCTAATATTCTATGCTTGTCTTTTTGTAATAATTCTATTTTTAATCTTTATTTTTCTTTTTATAAAATTTTCAGTTTTAAATTATAACTTCATTTTTTTATAATAAATTTTATTAATAAACTATTTATACTTAAAAATTTTATCATTCTATTTTTTATAAAAAATAAAATTTCTATAATTTAAAATTTTTATAATTCTTATCTTAATTTTATATAATTTATTTTTCATAAATATTTTATATTGAATTTTAGATTTTTTATTTACAAAATTTTATTACATTTTATTTTTAGACTTTATAATTTTATTTTTTCTTATAAATATTTCCTATTTATTTTATATTATTTATAAACTTTTAGTTGTTTTTATAATTTTATTTTTTTAATTTGTTTTTATATCAATATTTTTTATTTTTATTTTTTTGTATTATTCATAAAATTTTGATTATTATTTCTTATCTATATAATTTTGTCCTTTTAATTTTTTATATAAATATTCTTTATTTATTTTATTTGTTTAATTATTTTTAATATTTAATTTCATTAATTATTAAAAAAATCCTACTTTTTTTGAAAATAAATATAATCTTTTTTAATAATAATTATCCACATAGCATTTATTTTTGTTAGGGCTTTTCTTTTTTTTTCTGTTTTTTATTATTAATTAATTTATTTTAAGTTTCATTTTTTTAATATTTATTATCATTTATTTTTTAGCGTTTATTTCTATATTTTTTCTAGTTTGTTTATAATTAATTTATAATTAATTTATAAATAATTTCTTAAATTAATATTTTTTTATTAATTTAATTATTCTTTTTTATTTAATATTTTTTTGTTTCAAATTTCCTATAAAAAATACGATTATTTAATTATTTTTTTATTATTATATTTAATCCGATTTTTTTATTTTTATATTATTTTGTTTTTTTACAAATTATATTTAAATTAAATTTTATTAAAATTATTTTTTATTGATATATTTATATATAAAATATTTTTTAAAATTTATAATTTTTTATATAAATATTTTTAGTTTTAATTATTTAAAATTTATAGAAATTATTTTTTTAATCTTCTAAAATTTAATTTAAAATTTTTGTTTTAGATTATTAAATTTATATTATTCAATTTTATTTTTTTAATTTTATAAATTTTAAAAATTTTATTTTTTAATTTATATTATTAAATTTTATTTTTACAAATTTTTTATTAAAATAAATTTTATTTTTTAATTTTTAAATTTCAAAAATTTTTTATTTTAAAATTTTTGTTTTTAAATTTTAAATTTAGTTCAAAATTTTTTGTCTTTATTTTTCTAATTTTTAATTATTAAATTTTATATTATTTAATCTTATTTTTCAATTGTCAAAAAGTGTAATATTTTCTATTTTATTTTTATAAAAATTTTTTACTAAAATAATTCTTATTTTAATTTTTTATTTTTTAATTTTATAAATTTTAATTTTTTTATTTTTTAATTTTAATTTTTATTTTTTAATTTTATTTGTTTTTTTATCTTTACCTTTTGATTAATTTTATTTCTATATTTTTGTCTTTTTGTATTTTTCCTTTAATTGTTTTTTAATATTATTTTTTATAAAACTTATTTCGTTTTTTTATTTCTATTTTGTTTTTCTTTTTATTTTAATTTAATATTTAACTTTTTATTTTGTGAACTATATTTCTATTTTATAAATTAATTTTTATAATAAATTATTTAGATTTTATTTTTCATTTAATATACTAATAAATTTGAATTTTTAATTTATTAGTATATTTATTAAAATTATTTTTTAATAAAACTTTATTTTTATTATTATCATTTTTAATACTATCCTTTATTTATACATTTTGTTTTATTTTTAATATTTATTTATTATTTATTTATATATTTTATACTAATTCTAAATTGTTTTTTCATCTGTTTTTTCATATTTTATTTTGTGTACATAATGCCTTTATTCTTCATTTAGTTTTTATCTCTTTTTTTTACTATATTTTGAGTTTTTTTATATTTTATTAATAATTTATTCTTATTTTTCTTTATTTTTTTATAATAAAAAGTTATCCACATCAGTGTTTTTATAACTAGGGAGTACTTACATTCTAACTAATTTTTCTTTTATTTTTTATTTAATTTATTTTTCTTCAATTTTTTATTATTCTAGTGAATATTTGTTCATTATTTTTTTATTATTTTTACCTTTTTTGGGTTTACATTTTTTATTTGTCTATTTTAATTGTCTTATATATTCTATTTTTTTCTATTTTTTATATACTTTTATCCTTCTTTTAATTTTATTTAATCAAAATTATTTTTTTACTTTAAATATTTTATTAATATATTTTTCTTTATTTATATTTATTTACTTTTTTTCTTTATAAATATTTATTATTTAATTACTTAATTTTTTTATAAATATTTATCTTTTATATTATAAGTTTAATATCTTATTTTAAATTTTATTTTTATTATTTTCTTTTAATTATTTTTAATCTTAATTTTTATTTTCAATTTATATTTAAAAATATATACAAATAAATTTCATTTTTTTTAAATTTATTTGTATATATTTTTTTACTATTATTTTTTAAATTTTTTTCCATCTTTTAGATTGTCAAAAAGTACATTTTATTTTTTGTTTATCTTTTCTTTTAAAATTTTTTAGTAATTATTTAGTTTTATACTTTTCTTTTTTAACTTTTTATTTTTAGATTTTTTATTTCATATTTCTAATTTTTTGGATTAATCCATTTTTTATCAACTTACATTTTATAAATCTAGTCTTTACCTCTATTATTTTTTGTCTTTTTGTTGTATTATTGATTGTATCAATTTTAAATTTTTTTATTATAAAATATTATTTTTTAATTTAATCAATCTTTCATTTATTTATAATTCTCATTATATAAATCTATTTTCCGAATTTTAATTTTTATATTTTTTTATTAATTGTTTTTTTATCATTTTTTATTTATTCTATACTTTTTATTTTTTAGTATTATACTACAATTTAATATTATTTATTTTACTAATTTTTATTCTGTTTTTTTTAAATTGCTTTTAATGCATTTTATTATTTATTTTAATTATTAATTACCTATTTTTTTAATATTCTTTATTTTCTTATTTTAATTATCATAAATATTATTTATAAAAAATTAAATTTTATTTTTATTCTTTTATAAACTACAAAATACAAGCGTACTAACCCTATATCCTCTACTTACTTTATTTTTTCTTTTTAAATAATTTAATTAATTTAAAATTATTTTTTATTAGCTTTTTTTCTATATTTAAAGTATTTTTCTATTTATTTTGTTTTTTATAAATTATTTTCAATGAAATTTATTGTCTATTTTAATTATATTTTTTATTTATTTAAATTTTATTTCTTTATTTTTTATATTTTATTCTTGTTTTATTATTTATTTTTTTGAATATTTTATTTTTCTTTCGATTTTTTTATAATTATATCTCTATTTTTTTATTTTTATTTTGAATTAAATTTTATAAATTTTCTTTATTTTTCAGTTGTCTTTTTGTGTAGTGGAATTTTTTTTATTCAAATTTGCTTGTCAAAAAGGTGTAGTTTCTTTTTCAGATTTTTTAATTTCAATTTTTTTGTTTTCAAAAATTTTTATTTTTTTAATTTTTTCGACAAACTTTTTCTATTTTTTTATTACTTTTTTTTAATTTATTTTATAGATTAAAAATTAATTTCTTCTTTATTTTTGTCATTTTGTTACCTTGCCTGATTTCCATTTTAATACTAATTTTTTAAAATATATTTTGCTTTATCATTTTTTCTCTATTCACTTCTCTTTATTATTTTATTTTTTATAATATTTTTTCTCAAAGGTTCTAAATCTTTTTACAAATTTCAATTATCTTATTTTTACACAATTTTGCTTTTATTCTTTTTTATTATCTTTAAATTTTGTTATCTAGTTTTTTACTTTTTTAGTACTCTTCTTTTTTCTTTTTTTTGCTTTTTTATTTTGTTGTTTTTATCCATATTTTTCCATTTATTCTTAGTTGATAGTGTTAATATTTATTTACGGATTTTCAACTTACATTTGTTTTTAATGTTTTTTATTTATTTGAATTTTTATTTCATTTTTATTTTCTATTTTTTGTTTGTTTTTTCTTTATATTTATTTGTTCTTTATTTATAATCTTCCTTTTAATTTTATAAATAACTAAAAAACTTTTTATTTGTTTTCTTTTTTATTTTTATATAATTTCTAATATTAATTATAATCCTTTAAAGTTTTTATATATTTATTTGTTTTTTGTTTTTTTATTTTCTTATAAAATTTATATTATTTTTTATTGGTAATTTCTTACATTTATCTTTTTTTATTGTTTATTACTTTTTGACAATTTATTTTTTTATTTTTCTTTTTTTTATCATTTTTAGATATGATTATATATGTCTAATTTTAAATTCATATGTCTTTTGAGCAAAAAAAATAGATATGAAATTTTATTATTTCATATCCTTTTTTGGCGTAGGTGAGAGGATTTGAACCTCCGCGGCCCTTACGAACCCTATCAGTTTAGCAAACTGACCCCTTCAACCACTTGGGTACACCTACAAATGCTTAATTATTATAATATATTTTTATACTTTAGTCAATATTTTTTGTTAAAAAAACTCTTGAAATTTCTGGAAATCCTTATTTTATATGTCATTGGCGGAGAGTGTGGGATTTGAACCCACGGTAGGTTATTCGCCTACACCAGTTTTCGAGACTAGCACTTTAAACCAACTCAGACAACTCTCCATTTCTAATTTAAAATAACCTTTATATTTCAGTAGTTTGTCCTTTCTAGCTTTTATTTTGGGTTTTAAGCCTTTATTTTTTTTTAGACTACAAGTTATATGTTTGGAAAACAAAAAACGGCTTAAATGCCGTTTTCTATTTTGGCGCAGAGGGTGGGATTCGAACCCACGGTAGGCTATTAACCTACGGCAATTTTCAAGACTGCTGCCATAAACCAACTCGACCACCTCTGCATATTACTGTTACATTTTCTTGCAACAGTATATATATTAACATATTTAAAGCTTACTGTCAAGGGTATTTTTTTCCAAACTGCAAATTCGAAAATTTAATACTATATTATTTTACCCAATCATACCTTTAAGAATTCATTGCCCTTCTTACTGCTTCATTTTCTTCTTCTGTCATTTTATATGGAGAATTTCCATTTTCTACTGGCTTTGCATATATATTTGACATATCCCTTGAATATATTCCATTTAACACTACTCCATTATTTTTTTCGTCTAACATTGCTAGAGTAAAGCTTAAATCACTTCCTGTATCTTTATATGCATTATATCTATATATTCCTACCTTTTGTATACAATTCTTTATGTCTGTATCTATCTTAACACAAAATTTTTCCAATTCATCATTTTTTGCAACAGTTTTATTTATTTTCTCAATATGTTTATCTAATATTTCTTCTATATTGCCTCCTTTGCCTACTTTTTCCATGAATTTTTTATATTCTTTTCTGATTTTGCTTAGTTTTATAATGTTTATAATATATAATATAAATATTAAAATTATTATTCCAGATATTATTAATAAGAATAAATCTGTTTTCATAAATTCTAAAATATTTTCCAATTCTCACACTTCCTTTAGTAATTAATTATTCTTTTATAAGCTCCAATAACCTTTCTAAATCTTCATTTGACTTATATTCAATTACAATTTTTCCTTTTCTTTGTCCTGCTTTTAGACTTACCTTTGTTCCGAAAAAGCTTTGAAAAGAATCTTCTATGTCTTTATATATTGCCTCATATTTTTGAGTTTTTTTCTTCATTTTTTTGCTTACTTGAGTCTTTTCTTCAGTTACTCTTACATTATCTCCTCTTTCAATTATTCTAAGTGCCATTTCTAGTTGCTTATCTCCATCTTCAATAGAAAGAAGTGCTCTACAATGTCCTTCTGTTAGTTTTCCCTCTTTTGCAAGCTCTAATACCCTTTTGTCTAGGTTTAGTATTCTTACTGTATTTGCGATAGAGCTTCTACTCTTACCTAGTATTTCTGAAATTTGTTGTTGGGTTAAAGAATAGTCCTCCATTAATAATTTCATTCCCATAGCTTTTTCTACTGCATTTAAATCTTCTCTTTGTATATTTTCTATTAATGAAATTTCTTTATTTTTTCTTTCATTATCCTCTCTTACTATTGCTGGTATTTCTTTTAATCCTGCCTTTTTAGAAGCACGCCATCTTCTTTCTCCCGCAATAATTTCGTAATATCCATCTTTTTTAGTTACTACTATTGGTTGTATTAATCCATATCTTTTAATCGACTCTGCAAGTTCTTCTAACGCTTCTTCTTCAAAATGTTTTCTTGGTTGTTCACGATTTGGTTCTACTTCATTTATTGAAAGACTAAATATTTTTTCACTATCTTTCACTTCTTCTTCTGGTTCTGAATTTGTTATAAATAGTGCATCTAGTCCTTTCCCTAATCCTGTCTTTTTTGCCATATATTACCATTTCCTTTCTTATTCTTTTAATCAAGTTTTATCAAAATACTACTCTATTTATTCCTCTTTTAGATGTTTTGCTTTAACTTCTTCTTCATTCTTTTTTATAAATTCTCTTACTAATTTTTCATAGCATTTTGCACCTTTAGATTTTGGATCATATACTGTTATAGGCATCCCATAACTTGGTGCTTCGCTTAACTTTACATTTCTTGGTATAACTGTTTTGTATACTCTATCCTCAAAATACCTTTTTACTTCTTTTACTACCTGATTTGAAAGATTTGTCCTTGCATCATACATTGTAAGTAATGCGCCTTCTATTTCTACATCTTTATTTAAATGTCTTCTTACCAAATTTACAGTGTTTATAAGTTGTCCTAATCCTTCTAGTGCATAATACTCGCATTGAACTGGTATAAGTACACTATTAGAGGCCGTAAATGCATTTAAAGTAATTAATCCTAATGAAGGAGGACAATCAATAATTATATAGTCAAATTTATCCTTTACTTCGTCTATTCTTTCTTTTAGTCTATGTTCTCTTGATATTAAAGAAACAAGTTCTACTTCAGCTCCTGCTAAATTAATGTTTGATGGACATACTTTTAAAGATTTGATAGCTGTGTCTTTTAAGGTTTCTTCTATACTTACCTCATTTATTATTACATCATATATAGATTTGTCTATATCTTTATTTATCCCTAGTCCACTAGTTGCATTTCCCTGTGGATCTGCATCTATTAATAATACTTTTTTTCCTTTTTTTGCAAGTATTGTGCTTAAATTTATTGATGTTGTTGTTTTTCCGTACTCCCCCTTTTTGGTTTGCTATTGAAACTACTTTTCCCAACTATTATTCCTCCTTTTTGTCTTTTTGTTAGTTGCTTTGTTTGTTCTATTGTAGTAATATCAGCATTTTATAGGTTTTATATCCATTTTATACTTTTAATTGCACATAAGAAAAATGTCTTTGTAATATGTGTATTTTTCTTACAAATATGCATATTTTAAGACAACCTAATATTGTTGTTTCAGAAAAATCTGCGATTTTCCTATTCAATAACAAATTGACATATTAATAATATAATTTTATTATTAATATGTCAATAATTTTTGAGTATTTTTTCTAATTTTTACTTTCTTTTTTGTTGCTCTAAATATATTAAAAGTACGGATATATCAGCTGGTGAAACTCCTGATATTCTTGACGCCTGTCCTACTGATGATGGTTTATGCTTATTTAATTTTTGTCTCGCTTCTAAACTTAATCCACTTATTTTTTGATAATCTATGTCTTCTTTTAATTCTCTGGTTTCAAGTTTTTTAAATTTAATGACTTGTGATTCTTGCATTTTTATATATCCTTCGTATTTAAGACTTATTTCTACTTCTCTTATAACATCTTTTGGAAGTTCTATGTTTCTTTCTTCGTCAATTTCTGCTAAATCTTTATATGTAAGTTCTGTTCTTTTCAGTAGTTCTGACATTTTCGTTCCTGTTTCTAGTTTGGATGTTTCATGTGAAACTAAAAAATCATTTACCTTCTTTGAAGGCTTTATTACAGTATTTTTTAATCTTTCTATTTCATTATTTATTTGTTTCTTTTTTTCTTCAAATTTTTTAAATCTTTCTTCTGAAATTAATCCAACTCTATATCCTTTTTCTGTTAATCTAAGATCCGCATTATCTTGTCTTAAAAGTAGCCTATATTCTGCTCTTGAAGTCATCATTCTATATGGTTCATTAGTTCCCTTTGTTACTATATCGTCTATTAATACTCCAATATAAGCATCTGATCTATCTAAAATTAAAGGTTTTTCTCCTTTTAATTTTAATCCAGCATTAATTCCAGCAATTATACCTTGTGCTGCTGCTTCTTCATAACCTGAAGTTCCGATTTATTTGCCCAGCAAAAAACATTCCTGATAATTGTTTTAATTCCAATGATAATTTTAGCTGTGAAGGCTCTATACAATCATATTCTATTGCATATGCTGGTCTTGTAAATTCTACATTTTCTAATCCCGCAATAGTTCTATACATTGCTATTTGCACATCCTCTGGAAGTGAGGAACTCATCCCTTGCACATACATTTCATCTGTGTTTAAGCCCATTGGTTCTATAAATATTTGATGTCTTGGTTTATCACTAAATCTTACTACTTTATCTTCTATCGAAGGGCAATATCTTGGACCTGTTCCTTCAATTTTCCCTGCATATAATGGTGAACGATGTAAATTTTTTCTAATTATTTCGTGTGTTTTTTCATTTGTATATGTCAAATAACATGGTACTTGATTTATTTTCTTTTCTTCATCTTCAAAAGAAAACATCTCTATTTCGTCGTCACCATTTTGAATCTCCATCTTTGAAAAATCTATTGAATTTTTATTAACTCTTGCTGGAGTTCCTGTCTTAAATCTTACTATTTCTATTCCTAAATCCTTCAAACATTTAGATAATTTATTAGCTGGAAATACCCCATCTGGTCCACTTTCATATGAAACTTCTCCTATAAATATTTTTCCTTTTAAATAGGTTCCAGTAGCAAGTATTACTGATTTTACATTGTATACAGCACCAATATTTGTTTCTACTGACTTTACTTTTCCGTTCTTCTACTCCTATATTTATTATTTCTGCTTGCTTCATAAATAAATTTTCTTGTCTTTCTAAAGTGTGTTTCATTTCTATATGATATTGTTTTCTATCTGCCTGTGCTCTTAGTGAATGCACAGCTGGTCCTTTTGATGTATTCAACATTCTTGATTGTATAAATGTCTTGTCTATGTTTTTACCCATTTCTCCTCCAAGAGCATCTATTTCTCTTACCAAATGTCCTTTTGATGTTCCACCTATATTAGGATTACAAGGCATATTTGCAACTGCTTCTAAGCTAATTGAAAATAGTAGTGTCTTAAATCCCATCCTAGATGTTGCAAGTGCTGCCTCACACCCAGCATGTCCTGCTCCTATTACTGCTACATCATATTCTCCTGCAAAATAGTTCATTTTATTTTCCCTTCCTTTTCTATGTTTTTATATTGTTAATTATGAAACAAGAATTTATGTTCGTATTTATTCGTGCTGTTATGTCTAGTTTTTACAACAATTATTTAATTGTTAAATTTTATTATAATTTACAACTACTAAAGCTGTCCCTATTTGAAGTGATGTATATATATAATTTTTTGTTCCTTACTGGTCGTCTCATTGAAACTGTATAAAACAAGTTTTTAACAGTTTCAAATTCGCTCCCAAACTGCGCGTTCACTTCAAAATTATATATATACATCACTTAATACAGAAGCAAACTCTAGTGTTGTTAATTTTGTTTTTACTTCCCTAAACAAAACTTTTTGAAAATCTCGTTAATTATATCTTCTGACACTGTTTCTCCCGTTATTGTTCCCATTTCTGTCAATATTTCTGTTATATTTATTGTTACAACATCTATTGGCATCCTCTCTTCTATTGATTTTTGAGATTTTTCTATACTTGTTATCATATTATTTATTGCATTTTTATGTCTTTTATTTGTAATTGTCAAACTATCATCTATTTCTATTTCACTAAATTTATACATAGCTGATATTGTTTCATACAATTTATCTATTCCCTCTTTATTTAGAGCTGAAATTTCTAAAACACATTTATCTTTGGCAATTCTTTTAATCTCTTCCTTATCTATCTTTATTTCTAAATCTACCTTATTTAAAAGAATTATTCCTTTCTTATCTTTTATAAATTCTAGCATTTCTTTTTCTTCTTCTCTTATTTCTTTACTAGCATCTATTATAGCTATTACTAAATCAGCCTCTTTTGCAATTTCTTTAGATTTATTTATTCCTATATTCTCTACATAGTCATCTGTATTTCTTATTCCTGCTGTATCTATTATCTTTATTGGTATTCCATCTATTTGAATAAATTCTTCAATTGTATCTCTTGTAGTTCCTTCATATTCTGTAACTATGGCTCTTTCCTCTTTCAATATTGCATTTAATAATGAAGACTTTCCAGCATTAGGTCTTCCTATTATAGCGACTTTTATTCCCTCTTTTATTATTTTTCCATTATCAAAAGTATTTTTTAAAGTGATTATTTCTTCTTTAACTTCTTTCATTACATCTGATACCCTATTATTAGTTATTTCCTCTACATCATATTCTGGATAATCGATAGAAGCTTCTATATCTACTAATATAGACATTATTTTTTCTCTAATGCTTTTCAATTTATTTGCTAGCTCTCCATTAAGTTGTTTTATTGATGCTTTTGCTTCTTTTTCTGATTTAGCATTTATAACATCTATTATTGCTTCAGCTTGTGATAAGTCTATTCTTCCATTTAAAAATGCTCTTTTAGTAAATTCTCCTGGCTCTGCCATTCTTGCTCCATTTTTTAAACATAATTCTAAAATTCGGTTCATAATTACTATACCACCATGAGAATTTATCTCGCACATATTTTCCGTTGTAAACGATTTTGGTGATATAAAAAAGGAAACTAATACCTCATCAACAATCTTGTCTTTATCGACAATATGGCCGTAATTAATCGTATTTGGTTTTATGTTAATTGTTTTTGTCTTAGTTTTGAATATCTTTTTTATTATATCAAAGCTATCTTCTCCACTCATTCTGATTATTCCTATCCCACTATTCCCTATCGCTGTTGATATAGCAACAATTGTATCCATTTATTTTTGCCTCCTATCTTAAAAAAGTCAAAGTGATATAATATATTCCTTTGAATATATAAATCCTCACTTTGACCTTAGATTTTATATCTTATTTAATTATTTTAGTGAAACAACAATTTTTCTATGTAATCCTTCTCCTATACTTACTGTTTTCACTTTATTATTATCTTGCAACTTTGTATGAATTATTTTTCTTTCATAAGGAGTCATTGGCTCTAATGTAATTGATTTTCTTGTCCTAATTACACTTTTAGCTATCTTTTCTGCAAGTTCCTCTAATGACTTCTTTCTCTTTTCTCTATAATCTAAAACATCTAATTCCACTCTTACCTTTTCATTAGTTTCTCTTACGGCTACTGCATTTAGAATAGTTTGCATTGAATTCAATGTTTCTCCCCTATAGCCTATTAAAAAATCTGCTTGTTTTTCATTTATACTTATACTAATTGAATTTTCTTTTATTTCGCAACTATATTTTATATCTTTTCCTATTGTTAATTTTAAGAATTTATTTAAAAATTCTTGTACTCTTTCTTTTGCAACTTCTAGTGTTTTTACATCTATATTGATTTCCTCTTTATTTTCTATATGTTTTTTCTTATCTTCTCCTGACTCTTTTAATTTCATTTCTATCTTTACAACTCTTGGCGCTAATATATCAAAGAAGCTTCTCTTTTCTTCGCTTTCTACTACTTTTATTTCAACATCATTTTTGGAAACTCTTAATTCTTTTAATCCTTTTTCTATTGCTTCATTAGTTGTTTTTCCTTCAAATATCCTTGTATCAGACATTTTCTTCCTCCTCTTTATCTTTCATTAATATGTTTAATGTTAATCTTTCAACTATCATAAGCACATTATTTGTTAGCCAATATAAAGCAAGACCTAGTGGTGCTATAAGAGATACTGATACTGCAATTATAGGCATCATATATGTCATATTTCTATTAGTCTGAGCCATAACATCTATTTCTTCCTCTTTTTTCTTTGGATTTCCTTCAGCATCTACTTCTATTATTTCTTCTTTCTTCTTTTTAGTCTTATTTTGCATTGCTGTTGTAACTTTCATTGATATAAATGTTGTAATTACATAAAGTACAGGAATTACATAAGTTTTCCAATCTGAAAAATCTTTTGAAGGTATACTACTTAAATCTAAGCCTAAGAATTCCATGTTTATATATACTTTATCATCACTACTTGCTTTCTCTCTAATAATCGCAATTTCTGGATATGCATCTCTATTTTCAGATTGTTCATTTATCTCTGTTGTATATTGATTTATTAATTCTGTATCTACTTTTTTCATATATGTTAATGGACTTCTTACTAAATAAAATACTGAGAATAATAAAATCACTTGTGCTATTGCACTTAAGCAACCACTAAATGGATTCATTTTCTCTCTTTTATATACTTCCATCATTTCTCTTTGTAATGCTTCTGGGTTATTTTTATGTTTTACTTGAAGAATTTTCATTTGTTCTTGTACTTTAGCTGATTTTTTCAATGTTTTTTGCTGACTTATTGATATTGGTAATAATATAATCTTTACTATTATTGAAAATAATATAATTGCCAAGCCATAATTTTGAATTAAATTATATAAAAAATTTAATAAATATCCGAATAAATTTGCAAAAAATGAAATCATAAGCTCCTCCTAGTAATATGCTTAATCTATTTTAGTGGATCATAACCACCTTTTGAAAAAGGATTACATCTAACTATCCTTTTTATCCCATAAAAACTTCCCTTTACTGCCCCATACTTTTCTATTGCTTGCTTTGTGTACTCTGAACATGAAGGATAATACTTACAATTGTTACCAAGTATTGGTGAAATGTATTTTTGATATTTTCCAATTAAATTAATTAAGATTTTTTTCATTATATTATGCTTGTCCTATTTTATTTAATATTTCAATAATATCCTTTTTTACTAATTCAAAAGATATTTCATTAATATTTGTTTTATTTTTAATTGAAAATACTATACTATTACCTACACTAGCCTTTTCTTCATTTAGTCTATAACTTTCTTTTATAATTCTTTTTAAATAATTTCTCTTTACAGCTTTTCCTATTTTAGTTCCAATTGCTATTCCAATTCTATTTTTGTTTGAATTATTACTTACACGAAAAGCATATATGTATCTACCTGAATAATATTTTCCTTTTGTTAAAACAAACCTAAATTCATAGTTTTTCTTTAACATTTCTGTATTCTTCATACTATCACTTCTAATTTCAATTAAATGCTGGAACAAACCGCTACATGCGATTTGTTCTATATTTTTTAGTCAAAATTTCTAAATATTACGCACTTAATTTTTTTCTACCTTTTAATCTTCTAGCCTTTAATATGTTTCTACCTGATCTAGTTTTCATTCTTTTTAAGAAGCCATGTTCTTTTTGTCTTTGTATCTTTTTTGGTTGATATGTTCTTTTCATTTTGCACCTCCTAAATTACTTGTTAAATAACATTAAAATTATACATTATAAATTAGTATATTGTCAAGTTTTTTTTGAATTTTCTTAGGGAAATAAGATTTTCGAATTTTTTCCACATAATATTTAAAATTTTCCACATTTCTTATTGACATTTTTTTCTCTTTTTTGATATTATATTTAAAGAACAAAATTTAGGAGGATATTATGCAAGAAGAAAATACTGATTATACAGATTTAACTAATCGTTTTAAAGAAATTTGTGAAGATGGCGTAAGTCCTATAACATATACAACTTGGGTTTCACCATTAGATATCGTTTCTATTAATGAAAATAATGTAAAATTACTTATTCCACAAGCTTTTTATGCTGATCAGCTTCGTTCATATATTCCATTATTTTGCAATTGTTTTAAGCAATTACTTAATAATGATGAAGATTACAATATTACTTTTATTAGCAAAGAAGATTTAGAAAATGTTCAAGATTCTTCTATTATATTACCTCAAGGACCAAAAAAGGATGCAAATTTAAACTCTCAATATACTTTTAATAATTTTGTTATTGGTGAAAATAATAGATTTGCTCATGCAGCTTCGCTGGCAGTTGCTGAAGCTCCTGGTATTGCTTATAATCCATTGTTTATATATGGAGGAGTAGGTCTTGGTAAAACTCATCTAATGCATGCTATAGGTAATGAAGTTTTAAAAAGAACTCCTTATAAAAAAGTTTTATATGTAACTTCTGAAACATTTACAAATGAATTTATTAATGGAATAAAAGATAATTCTAATGAAAATTTCAGAAAAAAATACAGAAATGTAGATGTACTTTTAATAGACGATATTCAATTTATAGCTGGAAAAGAGGGAATACAAGAAGAATTTTTCCATACTTTTAATTCAATTTGTGAAAATAAAGGACAAATTGTTCTTACAAGTGATAAACCTCCAAAAGATATTAACCCGCTTGAAGAACGCTTAAAATCCCGTTTTGACTGTGGACTATTAGTAGATATATCTGCTGCAAATTACGAAACTAGACTTGCTATACTTAGAAAAAAAGTTCAAGTAACTAATACAATAGTAGATGATATAGTTCTTTCTGCAATAGCTGAAAAAATAGATACAAATATAAGAGAGCTAGAAGGAGTATTAAACAAAATAGTTGCAAAAGCTAGTCTTACTCATCAACCTATAACATTAGAATTAGCTGATCAAGCAATTAGAGATGTAATAGCACATAGGGACAAGGTTATATCTCCAGAATACATTAAAAATACTGTTGCAAAATACTTTAACATACCTGTTGAAGATTTAGATAGTTCAAAACGTTCAAATGAAATAGCTTATCCAAGACAAGTTGCAATGTATTTCTGCCGTGAGCTTGCAAAAATGCAATATAAAAGTATAGGAAACTCATTTGGAAAAAGAGATCATTCAACAGTAATGCATGCTTGTAACAAAATAGAACAAGAATTAAAACATCATAATGCAGAAACAATTAGAAATGTGGATTTTGTGAAAAACACTTTATTAAAACCTCAAGAAGGATAAAATAAACTAAAAACTTACTTTTCAAAAAATAATTGTTTGTAATACAAAAAAGACAAAAACAAAAGTGCAATTCTTCTTACGGAAGCAATACATTAGTTATTCACATTAAGATGTTGATAATCTGTTTATAACATGTTGAAAACTAAAAGTTCCACATAAAAAATTTTTCAATGTGGATTCAGATTAAAATTATCAACAACTTATAAACATATACAAAGCTTACGGACAGAAAGATAAAATACACTTTTCCACACAATTCACATTACTACTACTACTACTACTAAAAATATTATATATTAAAAAGGAGGAAATCCCGCATGAAATTTATTTGTGAAAAGGCAAATTTGCTTAAAGCTATTAATTCCGTAGTAAGAGGAGTATCATCAAGAACAACAATGCCTATATTAGAAGGAATACTTATTCAAACAAATGATAACCAAGTAAAACTAACTACATATGATTTAGAGTTAGGTATAGAGTATGTAATAAACTGTGAAGTAATTGAACAAGGAAATACAGTGGTAACAGCATCAGTATTTAGTGAGATAATAAGAAAGTTACCAGATACAGAAATATCAATTACAGTAGATGAAAAAGATTTATTAGTTATAGAATGTGAAGGTTCTTTATATAAATTAGCAACAATGAATCCATTAGAATTTCCTGAATTACCACAAATAGATGAGGAAAATTCAGTAGAATTAGAACAAAATACTTTAAAAGATATGATTAGAAAAACAATATTTGCAGTAAGCATAGAAACACATAGACCAATATTTACTGGATGTTTGTTTGAAATAAAAGATAATAAAATAAATGTAGTAGCAGTGGATGGATATAGATTAGGATGGAAAAGTAAGTTTTTAGAAGAAAAAGTAAATGATTTTAAAGTAGTAATTCCTGGAAAGACTTTAAATGAAGTGAACAAAATAATATCAGATTCATTTGAAAAAGTAAAAATTAGTATAGCTAAAAATCAAGCATTATTTGAAATGGAAAATTGTAAGATAGTTACAAGACTTCTTGAAGGAGAGTTCTTAGATTATGAAAGAGTAATACCTAAAAATTGGGAAACAAGAATAAGAGTAAATAAGAAAGAATTGCAAGAATGTTTTGAAAGAGTAAGTTTAATTTCAATGTCTACTATTGAAAAAGAAAGAAAGTACCCAGTTAAAGTGTCAATAGAAATAGGAAAAATTGTAATTTCATGTAAAAACCAAGCTGGAGATGCAAAAGAAGAGGTGTTTTTAACAACTGAAGGAAAAAATCTAGAAGTAGGATTTAATCCAAAATATTTCTTAGATGCATTAAAAGCAATAGAGGAAGAAGAAGTGTTTGTAGAATTTGGAAGTAGTTTATCACCTTCAATAATCAAATCTGTTGAAGAAACAGGGGATTATGTGTATATGATTTTACCTATAAGAATTCAGGAGTAAATTTATGTACATAGAAAAGATAAAACTTTCTAATTTTAGAAATTATATAGAACAGGAAATAGAGCTTGACAAAAATATCAATATCTTCTACGGAAATAACGCTCAGGGGAAAACTAATATCATAGAAGCAATATATTTATCAGCTATTGGAAAGTCATGTAGAACAAGTAAAGATAAAGAATTAATAAATATAAATAAAGGCTTTGCAGTAGATGAGATTAAGTATTCTAAAAAGGATAGAGAAGGGACAATAAAGGTAGAGATTTCTGATAAAAAGCAAATTTCAGTTAATGGAATAAAGGCTAAAAAAATGAGCGAAGTACTAGGAAATATAAACATTGTATTGTTTACACCTGATGATATAGATATTTTTAAAGAAGGCCCATCCAGAAGAAGAAAAATTTTAGATGTAATGATAAGTCAACTAAGACCTAATTATTTGTATAATTTGAATATGTATAATAAGGTTTTGGAGCAAAGAAACAACTATTTAAAACAGATAAAATTTGAAAATAAACAAGAGGAATTGCTTAGTATCTGGGAAGAAAAACTTGCAGATTATGCAGAAGTAATTTACAGTTACAGAAAAGAATTTGTAGAAAAAATAAAAGAAAAAATAGTTGACATTCATAAAAAAATAACTGATAATAAAGAAATATTAAGAATAGAATATGTTTCAAATTTCTTAAATAGAGAAAATTTTATAAAGACATTAGAGAAAAATAGAAAATTAGATATAATAAAAGGTTTTACAGGAAAAGGTGTGCATAGAGACGATTTAAAATTGTATATAAATGATGAAGAAATAGAAATATATGGTTCACAAGGGCAAAGAAGAAGTACAATACTTTCAATAAAATTAAGTGAACTTGAAATAATAAAAGAAGAAATAGAAGAAATGCCAATATTATTATTAGACGATTTCATGTCAGAGTTAGATAAAGAAAGAAGAGAGAAGTTTTTAGAAGATGTGAAAGATACACAAATAATCATTACTTGTACTGATAAATTAGAATTAAAAAATGAATATAAAAAAATCTTTTATGTTGAGAATCGGACAAGTATTTGATAATAAATAATAAAAAACACTTGATTTTTATGTAAAAAAGATAATATAATCTAAAAAGAAAGCAAAAGTAAAATACAAAAGGAGGAAAACAATGGAAAAATTTGAGCATGAGTATAATGCAGATCAAATTCAAGTACTAGAAGGATTAGAGCATGTTAGAAAAAGACCAGGAATGTATATAGGAAGTGTATCTATAAGAGGATTGCATCATTTAGTTTATGAGATAGTGGATAATAGTGTTGACGAAGCACTAGCTGGATATTGTAAAAATATAAATGTTGTTATAGAACCAGGAAATATAATTTGTGTAGAAGATGATGGAAGAGGAATACCTGTTGATATACATCCTAAAACTGGAATTTCAGCAGCAGAAACAGTTTATACAAAGTTAAATGCTGGAGGAAAATTTGGTGGAGATAGTGGATACAAAGTATCTGGTGGACTTCATGGTGTTGGTTCATCTGTCGTAAATGCTTTATCAGAGTGGACTGAAGTTACTATCCAAAGAGATGGTGGCATATACCAAATGAAATTTGAAAGAGGAAAGACTATAGAATCTTTAAAGAGAATAGGAGATTCTGATAAAACAGGAACAAAAGTAAGATTTTTAGCAGATAGTACAATATTTGAAACACTTAATTATGAATATGGTGTATTGGAAAAAAGATTTAGGGAAATGGCATTTTTGACGAAAGGGCTAAGAATTACAATTGAAGATAGAAGACAAAAAGAGATAGAAGAAACAGAAGATGGAGAAGTAAAGAAAGAAGAGATAAAAAAAGCAGATTTCTGTTTTGAAGGTGGACTAAATTCATTTGTAGAATTTTTAAACAAAAATAAAGAAAAGATAAATCAAATGCCTATTTATATAGATAAAGATGGTGAAGTTCCAATAGAAGTTGCAATTCAATATACAACAGCGTATTCAGAGAATATATATACATTTGTTAATAACATAAATACAATAGAAGGTGGAACACATTTAGAAGGATTTAAAAGAGCAGTTACAAAGGCATTTAATGATTATGCAAGAAATCATGGAATATTAAAAGAAAAAGATACAAACTTACAAGGTGAAGATATAAGAGAAGGAATGACAGCTGTTATATCGGTTAAAGTAAAAGAACCACAATTTGAAGGACAAACTAAAACAAAACTTGGAAATAGTAATGTATCTGGAGTTGTTGCAACAGCTGTAAATGATGCTTTATCTACATTTTTAGAAGAAAATCCAGGAGTTGCAAAAGCAATACTCGAAAAATGTATAAGTGCATCGAGAGCAAGAGAAGCAGCAAGAAAAGCTAGGGAACTAGTAAGAAAGAAGAATTCTATGGAAGGCTCAACACTTCCACGGAAAACTTGCAGATTGTAGTGGAAAAGATCCAGAAATGTGTGAAGTATATATAGTCGAGGGAGATTCAGCAGGAGGAAGTGCAAAACAGGGAAGAGATAGAACATTCCAAGCAATTCTTCCACTATGGGGAAAAATGCTTAATGTGGAAAAATCAAGAGCAGATAAAATATATGGAAATGATAAACTTCAACCAGTAATACTTGCAATTGGAGCTGGAATTGGAGCAGATTTTGATATAACTAAAATAAGATATGGAAAAGTCATAATAATGGCAGATGCAGATGTTGATGGAGCTCACATAAGAACATTATTGTTAACCTTCTTCTTTAGATATATGAGACCATTAATAGAAAATGGAAATGTATATTTAGCTCAGCCACCACTTTATAAATTATCGAAAAAAGGAATGGAAGATGTATATTGTTATACAGATGAGGATTTAACAAAAGCATATAAAGATTTAGAGGAAAAAGGAATTCAAAGAGATCAACTTGGACTTCAAAGATATAAAGGTCTAGGAGAAATGAACCCAGATCAATTATGGGAAACAACAATGGATCCTGCAAGAAGAATACTAGTAAAAGTAAAATTAGAAGATGCAATGAAAGCAGATGAAACATTTACACTTCTTATGGGGGATGAGATAGAGCCAAGAAGAGAATTCATAGAGCAAAATGCAAAATATGTACAAAACCTTGATATATAGAAAATAGATAATGACAGTTAAAATATTAAGTATTTCTTACGGAAATAAGGGTTAAAAGATAAGAGGGAGAAAAAATCTCCCTCTTTATCTCGATAAAACTAATATTAATCTTAGGCTAGAACTAATACACATAATTTTTTCATTTAATATATATTGCTATATAAATAAACAATCAACCACATATATTAATCTTTCGCTCGACTATAAGAACACTCATAATACACATATTCATCCACAAGGGACTAATAACGCAAACTATAAAATATAAATATAATCTTAACTTTGAATATATTACCTATAATTTAGTCACATATAAAAGAAAAAACAAGATGCAACTTACATACAAATAATATACTCGCATCGCCGGCAAATTATAACCTAAAAGCAAAGCTATAATTCACCTTTGCACAAACAATATAAAGCTCAAAATGGAACCCTATACTGCTCTTGGTCCGACTAATATTAATTTTATAATATTATTATAGACAAAATTCGATAAAATATTCTTAACAAATTTTTCAAAAAAACTTGACAAAATAGAAAAAACATTTTAAAATGAGTTCATAAATTTTAAATTCAAATTAAAATTATATTCAATTTTCAATTAGTTAATTCTAAAATGAACCCAAAAAATCAAATTAATAATAAAAGGAGTTTTTCATATGCCACAAAAAAAGACTTTGTCATTGCAGGAATGGTTGCCTTTTGAAAAAGTCATGGAAAGAGGGATTATAAAGATAAAAAACAATATGTACATAAAAGTAATAAAAGTTATCCCTATTAATTATAATTTAAAATCTGATTTAGAAAAGGAAGCTATTTTAAGTTCATATAAAACTTTTTTAAAAACCTGTAATTTCAATATTCAAATATTAATACAAAGTTCAAAGGAAGATTTATCAAATCATATTTCAAAAATCAAAGAAAAAGTATGTCAAGAAGATAATTTAAATCTGTTAAAAATATCACAAAAATATATTGAGTTCATAAACCGATTAAACCTAGAGAAAAATTCATCTTCAAAAAATTTCTATATAATAATCAAAAATGAAAATAATAATTCAGAAGATATGAATATATCCGAGTTAAATGAAAACTATTTAAAAATAAAAGAAACACTTATAAGATGCGGAAATAATCTAAAAGAAATTGAAAATAAAGAAGAAATGATAAATATACTATATTCTTTTTTGAATACAAGGAAGAGTTTATTAAAATAAGGAGGGAGAAATATAGAAGGAGGACAATTTAAAGTTTTAGAAAAAAAAGAAGAAAAATCAAAAGATAAAAGTGAAGTGATTGAGGGAACACTTACGGAAAAAGACGTTTTGACACCATCATATGTAAATTTGACAAATCCAAAGTACATAGAAATAGATGAAATGTTTTACTCATGTTTACTATGTATAAACTATTATAGAGAGCAAAATGATTTGATTTTAAAGAGTTTAATAGATACAAATGTTAATATAAATATTTCTATATTCTATGAAAAACAAGACACATATAAAACAATAAAAGAGTTAACCTATCATATAGGAAATATAGGAGTTGAACTAAAGGATAGCAATCAAAATAAACAGGATATAGATATTGCAGCATTTAGTTATAATGATGCAAAATACATAAGAAAAGAAATGCAAATAAATAATGAAGAAATGTACTACATGTATATTTACCTAACAGTATTTTCTAAAGATAAAAAAGAATTAGAATACTTATTGAACAAAATTGAAGGTATAGCACAGAGCAGAGGAATACAAACTAGGAGAGCATATTTTAGAGAAGAACAAAGCTATATATCAACACTTCCATTTATGCAAAATCATGATGATGTGAAAAAAGTAACTAAAAGAAATATATTAACAAGTGGTTTATTATCAACATATCCATTTGTATCTTCTTCAATTTTTGATGAAAATGGAATTTTTATAGGTACTAATGTTTATAATAACTCACTAGTGTTTATAGATAGATATAATACAGAAAAATACAAAAATGCAAATATATGTATTTTTGGAACAAGTGGTGCAGGAAAATCTTATTATACAAAACTTTTGATTTTAAGAAATAGGTTACTTGGGATAGAACAATATATAATTGACCCAGAAAGAGAGTATATAAATATTTGTAAAAATTTGGAAGGAACTTTATTCAAGATAGGAGCATCTTCAAGCACTTACATAAATTTATTCGATATAAGAAAAGAATGTATAGAAGATTCTGAACAAGGATATTTACTTACAAAAATTGGAAAATTAATTGGCTTTTTTAACTTAGTATTTGGAGAAATGAATGAAGAAGAAAAAGCAATATTAGAAGAAAAATTAATAGAGTGTTATAACAAAAAAGGGATAACTTTTGATGATAATAGTTTATATGTAGAAAAAGATATAAATGGTCGAGTAGAAACTATATTTAAAGAAAGTAAAGATATGCCAATATTAGAAGATTTATATAATATATTAAAACAAGATGAAAAAACAAAATTATTTGCTGTGAAGTTAACTCCATTTATAAAAGGTTCTTTAAACTTTTTAAATCATCATACGAATATAAAAGTAAATAGTAAGCTAATTGTTGCGGATATTTATGAATTAGGAGAAGAAAATATAAAGTATGGTATGTATATCTTCATAGAATTGTTTTACGATAAGATAAAGAAAGATAGAAATGTAAAAAAGGCAATATATCTAGATGAAATATGGAGATTAATTCGGGGTAACGTCAAATAAATATGTTGCAAGCTTTATTTATAAGATATTTAAAACAATCAGGAAATATGGAGGAAGTGCAGTTGCAATAACTCAAGATATATCAGATTTATTTAGTTTAGACAATGGGACATATGGAAAAAGCATATTAAATAACTCAAGTATAAAAACGTTTTTTTCATTAGAAGAAGAGAACATAAAACTTTTATGTCAATATACAAATCTTTCTGAAAAGGAGAAGATAGAAATAAAATCTTTGAAAAGAGGAGAATGTTTAATGTTTGTTGGAGATGAACATATATTGACTAGGATTGAGTCAGACGAATTTGAAAAAGAAATGATAAGTTAAAAAAGGAGAAATGAGTATGGATATTGAAGAAAAATTAGAAAATCAAAACGAAATAAAAAATGAGCTAGAGGTAGTAAATCAAGAAGAGAATATTGAAAAATCACAAAATAGTTTTTTAGAAAGTACAATAGGAAAAGTAATAAATACAGGTTGTGATATAGCTCTTAGGACAATACTTCCAAATGCAATAGAAGATGAAGTTATAGGAATAAAAAATGTAATATTTAATGAAGGTATAAAAAGCGGAATAAAAACTGCAATAGATTCAGCTATAAACTTAGGGAAGAGTGCAATGGGAATAGTAACAGGAAAGTTTGATTCTGTTTCACAGGCATATACAGCAATAAAATCTGGACGGAATAATAGATAGTGCATCAAATGTTATAGATAATGCTGTAAAAGCAGCAAAGGAGAATGGATTAATAAATAATACAACTGCCAATATAATAAAGAAAGGAAAAAATGTACTTAAGGATTGTATAAGTAGTGGAATTGAAGAAAATTTTATGGAACAAGTTGATGGAGTTGAAAAAGTAGGAAAGTATATAAATAATTGGAATAAATGTTTAGAACAAAAAGACTTAACTGGTATGAATAGAGAATATAATAAGATAAAAAAGAAACTAGAGAATTTACTTCCAATAGAAAATACAATCCAAGAGGCAAGGAGTATAGAAAATATCCAAACTCTTATAAAGAATAAAGGAAATACACTAGAAAACATTAGTGAAGACGAGCTAAAATTAGCTAAAATAATTTAAAATTTAATTAAGTTATGTCGACAAAACACTTGCAAAAAAAAATCTGGTTTAGTATAATAAGTCTATGAAAATAGGCAAAAAATGGAGGTTAAAATGGATAGACCAGAAGAAAAAATAATCGAGAGAGATATTGAGAAGGAAATGAAAACAGCATATATTGATTATGCAATGAGTGTTATTGTTGCTCGTGCCCTTCCAGATGTAAGAGACGGTTTAAAACCAGTACATAGAAGAATACTATATTCAATGCATGAAGATGGTATAACTTCAGACAAGCCATACAGAAAATCTGCAAATACAGTAGGTTCTGTTTTAGGAAGATATCATCCACATGGAGATGCAGCTGTATATGATGCAATGGTAAGAATGGCACAACCTTTTAGTTTAAGGTACCCATTAATAGATGGACATGGAAACTTTGGATCAATAGATGGAGATCCACCAGCAGCAATGAGGTACACAGAAGCAAGAATGTCAAAAATTGCAAATTATATGATGAGTGACATAGAAAAAAATACAGTAAACTTTGTACCTAACTATGATGATAGATTACAAGAACCAAGTGTATTACCAGCAAGACTACCAGCGCTTTTATTAAATGGTTCTTCAGGAATTGCAGTAGGAATGGCAACAAATATCCCACCACATAATTTAACAGAAATTATTAATGGACTTATAAAAATAATAGATAGTGATGAAGTAACAGACGATGAATTAATGCAAATAATAAAAGGCCCAGATTTCCCTACGGGTGCAACAATTCTTGGAAGAGAAGGTATAAAAAAAGCATATACAACAGGAAGAGGAAAAATCATAATGAGAGCAGAAGCAGAAATAGAAGAAATGTCAGGAAATAGACAAAGAATAGTTGTTACATCACTTCCATATCAAGTAAATAAAGCAAGACTTCATAAATATATAGATGATTTAGCTAGAGATAAGAAAATCGAAGGAATTTCAGCAATAAGAGATGAATCAGATAGAACAGCAAATGTTAGATTAGTAATTGAACTAAAAAGAGATGCAAATGCACAAGTAGTATTAAATAGATTATATAAATATACACAAATGCAAGAAACTTTTGGTGTAATAATGTTAGCTTTAGTTGATGGAGTTCCAAGAATTTTAACACTAAGACAATGCTTAGATTATTATATAGCACATAGAAAAGAAGTAGTACTTCGTAGAACAAAGTTTGAGCTAGACAAGGCAGAAGCAAGAGCACATATACTAGAGGGGTTAAGAATAGCGATAGATAATATTGATGAAGTAATAAGAATAATAAGAACATCTTATGATGATGCAAAAGAAAAATTAATGGAAAAATTTGGACTATCTGAAATTCAAGCACAAGCTATTTTGGATATGAGATTAAGAACATTACAAGGATTGCAAAGAGAGAAAATAGAAGAAGAATATAATGAGTTAATGAAACTTATTGAAAAATTAAAAGCAATTCTTGGAAGTGAAAGACTAGTATTTGAAGTTATAAAAGAAGAGTTATTAGAAATAAAAGATAAATATGGAGACGAAAGAAGAACTAAAATACTTGCAAGTGCAGAAGAATTTGAAGATGAGGATTTAGTAAAAGAAGAGCAAACTGTTATAGCACTAACTCACTTTGGATATATAAAAAGAATGCCAATAGATACATATAAGAGCCAAAAAAGAGGTGGAAAAGGAATAACAGGTATTGCAACAAGAGAAGAAGATTTTGTTAAAGAAATATTTACAGCTTCAACACATGATATAATAATGTTCTTTAGCAATAAAGGAAAGTTATATAAACTAAGAGGATATGAAATACCAGAAGCAGGTAGAACTGCAAAAGGAACAGCAATAGTTAATCTTTTAAGTTTAGATCCAGGAGAAAAAATATCAGCAATTATTCCACTTCAAAATATAGCAGAAGGTAAATACTTATTAATGGCAACAAAGAATGGAATAATAAAGAAGACAGCACTTACAGAGTATGATACTTCAAGAAAGACAGGACTTCAAGGAATAGCACTTAAAGAGGGCGATGAGCTTATTTCCGTAAGGCTTACAGATGGAGAAGATAATGTTGTTCTTGTAACAGAAGGTGGTCAATGTATAACATTTGATGAAAAAGATGTAAGACCAATGGGAAGAGTATCACAAGGTGTTATAGGAATTAAACTTGATAAGGATGATCAAGTAATTGGAATGGAATCAATAATAACAGGAAGCAAACAAACATTACTTGCAATTACAGAAAATGGATTTGGAAAAAGAACAGAACTTGACGAATATAGAGTACAAACAAGAGCGGGAAAAGGTGTTATAACATATAAGATAACTCCTAAGACAGGAAAACTTATTGGAATTAAATTAGTAGATGAAAAAGATGATATAATGCTAATAACAGATACAGGAACAATAATAAGAATAAATGTATCAGAAATAAGTATACTTGGAAGATCAACACAAGGTGTAACTCTAATGAGGACAAATGAAGGAAAAGTTGTAAGCATAGAAAAAATATCAGAAGAAGAAGTTACAGATGAAGAAGAAAAATAGTTAATTTAGAAAAATTGAGGGTAAAACTTAGGTTTTACTCTCAATTTTTATTGCTTTTTTCTTGGATAGGGTTCAATTTGATCAGTCATTTCTAATAAATAATCGATGCTAGTATTATAAAAAATAGATAGTTTTTTTAGTGCTTCTATTGGAATTTGTCTTTTTCCAGATTCATATTGTTGATAGGTATTTTGTTTACAATTTAAAATTACTGCAATTTCAGTTTGTTTTATATCCCTATCTTCTCTTAAACTTTTTAATCTCATAATAGCCTCCATTGAAAATATTATAAAATATCTCAAAAAGAGATATTGACTTATATCTCATTATGTGATATTTTATAAAAAGAATATCTCATAAAGAGATATAAATTCTCTTTTTATGGCTAGAAATCAGAATAGTTTTGGTTTTGTTTGGTTTTGGCTTTGACTATTTTGGTTTCTAACCATAAGGAGAGAAGACAAGAATATAATTTAAAATTAATTTAGTTATCTTGGCATTGCTTTTCTTGCATAGAAACTGTAACATTTTTTAATGAGCCTCTTTCACTTTGTAAGATTTACTGCGTAAATCTACGTGAACATCCCTCATTAAAAAACTAACAGTTTCTGACTTAGAAAAGCTTGCTAGCGATAACGTAAATAAATTTTAAATATATTCTTTTAGACAGTCTTAAAGTTTAAGCATACTAAATATAAATAAATTTGTGCCAGTCCGCGCAGTATGGGAGCGAGCTTAGAAATTGTTATAGCTTAGCTATTACAATTTCTGGCAAGACGACCAGTAAGGACAAACAAATTTTATTTATATTTAGTATGTAACAGTTATAAAGTAATATTCTCTTGATAGTCTTTTTAAGCGAAAACCAATACAAAGGAAACCAAAGGAGGAAACAAATGGAAACCAAAAAAATGCCCGAAAAACGGGTTTATTAATTGTACCCAAAAACAAGAAAAAGGAATAACGTTAATTGCACTAATCATCATAGTAATACTACTAATCATACTAGCAATGGTAAGCATAAAAGCAGTGACAGGAAAAGAAGGAATACTAGCGTCATCAACAACAGTAGCTAATCAGTATGTAATAGAGCAATACAGAGAACAAATAGACCAACTAGCACAAAGTATAATCCTAAAAGACTCACTACTACGGAAAAACAACAACAAGAGAAAGTATGGCAGAAGAAATGGAAAAAGAAGACTGGATAAAAAGTGCAGTGCCAAACGAAGAAGCAAAAGATATAATAGTCACAACAACAGATGGATATATCTATCAAGTATATTATGACGAAGAAACAGGAAAAAAAGAAATAGACTATATAGGAA